>DHGV01000015.1:3545-12362 GCA_002402945.1 Pelotomaculum sp. UBA4789 | reverse complement strand
AGGGCATCCATCTGGGCCTTGCCGGCGGAGATAAACAGATCTGCCGGGGCTCCTTCCTCGATTTGCTTTTGCAGGGTGCCCGATGCTGCCAGATTATATGTAATAATCACATTTTTATTTTTTTCTTCAAAGCTTGTCTTTAATTCCGCCGAGGCATCCTGCAGGCTGGCTGCTGCTGAAATAGTTAGGTTCACTGGCTGTGCTGCAGCATTTGGCTTCTCATTACCGCTTCCGCAACCCATGACAAACGCTGTGCTAAACACCAGGAGACCCAAAATAATCCAAAGCTTTTTCATAAAACAAGTACCCCCCTCTTTAATAAATATCTCTAATAAAAAATAACATAGCCTTATAAAAATCCATATAAGGCTACATAAATAATAAATCACTTTATGAAAGATGTCAATAATTCAACAATTATTATCTTATATTATGTTATGTTAATTTATGTCCATAATTTCGTCATCTGATGCACTCCAAAAAGCTTCCTGGTCGATGATCCATCTTGCCGTAATCTTCAATTCTTCACTTCCCCGGCGCCAGACAGTGCGGCCCAGCAAATCTGACGGACGGTATTCAAACCGGGGAGGATTAGCCAGCCTGGCCCTGGACAGACCCTGAATGGTATCGGCCAGGCATGGTGAGCCCTCAGCCATGACAAAGAGGTCCGGCGAATTGAGATGGCCAAACTTCTCACTGGCGATAACGGCCATACGCACTGCCATCAGAAGAGCGGGACACTCTTCCTGATGATGTGTAAGGGCTTGTCTTAATAAATTACTTTGCGCCATTTCCCGCTTAAACGGCTGTATAAACGGTGTTCGCGGGGAAAAGACGATGTCGTTTTCGAAATACGGCTTTATATCTAAAACTGGGGTTTCGTTCACAGCATCCAACCCGGTAACATAAAGCATCCTCCCCTCCACTCTGTCCAACTGTACCAGGCTCAGGGCAATAGGGTTGGGCCGGACCGGGGTCCTCAAGGCAAAAACACCATAAGTGGGCGACTTGGGATTAATCCTATAGGGCACAGTTGAGAGAGCGTCTCTTCTGGCCAGGTGAAACCAGCTTAATATCCAGAGATGCGAATTTTTTTCGATCCCCAGAAGGGCATCAGCATACTGAGGGAAAACCTCTACTACTGCTTTTTCTTCCGAATCAGTTACCGTCTTGGGATCTAAATAATCGGACTTAACCATCCCAACAGGTCTAATGACAATGTCTCCAGGCACAGATCTTTACCCCTTTTTAAATCAATTATATACCCTCGGCATGGCCTGCACCAGTTCTGACATTCAATTACTACATTCATCAATTAAATGTTTTCAAAGCGTCCCGCTTATTATTTCCCTGGCTTCCTGACCGGACAATTGATAGCCGAAAAACCTGCTGTAGAAATCCTTCATCTCTTTTTCTATATCCAAATCTTTAAACTGTTCGGGGTAAAAAGTTTTAGCCGCCCACAATATGGTCAGGGGTTGCTCAATAGTCCTGTTAGCCCAGGTATGAGCACCTACCGGCGCAACATATACTTTTTTGTTCACTACCGCTTTAACCTTACTAAAACGCTCGTCTTTGTTAATAATATCCACATCTTTGGGTTCTGAGAGAATCAGGATGTCAGGATCCCATTTCAACATCTGCTCTATTGAAAATTCAACACTTTCAGTGGTTCTGCCGTTATTAGTCACGCTTATTCCGCCAGCCGCATCAGTCCACCACTCGACTATCAGGTGAGGCTGGGTAAGAGTTTTTGCGCTGCAGTACAGCACCTTGGGCTTTTCCTCTGCAGGAATACCAGCTACCGCTGTCTGAACTCTTTTTAAGGTATCATCAAAATATTGGATATATTCTTTGGCTTTTTCCGGCTTATCAAAAATATCCCCTAACAATTGCATCACTTTCTTAACATCCTCCGGTTCTCTCCAGGACAAAAATACCACGGGGAGGCCAGCCTTTTCCATAACTTCGATATTTCCCTTGTCCATAGTAAACACAACATCAGGGGATACTTTGAGCAATTCCTCTATATTGGGATCTCTGTTGGCATTCTGCAATTGAGGCTTGCCCACCATGGTCGGCGCAAATATTGTCTGGTATTTCCACCGCGCCGGAGAAAAACTTGATGGCAGGGCGTTTACGATCTTATCCCCCTCCCCCATACCAAAGATTAAGCTGTTAATCATGGGCACTGAGCCGATAGTCGCCACCTTACTGGGATGGCTGGTTATCTCAATGTTCCTGCCGGCCATATCGGTTATATTTTTCTTCGCTTGAGCAGTCGACGTCGCAGCCTGCTTTCCTGTGCATCCCGAAAAGGCAATCAGAGCCACAAAAATAACACTTATAATAATTATACAAATAGCTGTTTTTCTGTTTTTCATATTTTCATTCCCCCAATTTAAATTTCATGTATTTTACACCCTGTGAATCATGGCCAGCCCATCTATATTTTAGGTGCTGCAGCCTGCTGCTGTTTCTGGGCAGGGTATACTTCAAAACCGGCTTCTTCCGCAAAGCTGCGGCAAATGGACGAACGGTCAACCACTTCCATGTTTTTAATAAAATTACGCCTGATGTGCAGGGGATTTTCCCCGGAAAACCTCTCAGGCTCACACTTCTCCTGATGGATAAACACGGAAGTGATACGGTTCCCTCCCGCCATCAGCCAGAGTGGTATGTCGTCCGGTCCTCCTCCGGCTGCTATCCGGATGTCAGGAGTGCGCAGAGTCAAACGGGCAACAGAGCACAACCTGGCTGCCTCCCATGGGGATGCCCTGCGCCGGTTCTCCATCGGTGTTCCCTTAAAAGGATTAAACCGGGAGATCGGCAGATGGCTCAGGTTTTTCAGCTCTTTAAGGAAAAACAAGTGCTTTATATAGTCTTTTTCAAAACTGCCCAGCCCCGCCATAATAATGCTCTGCAGCTTCAGCCCGGTGTTATTGATAGCGCGGGCCGTCTCAATCCGCAGGTCCAGGCTGTCTCCGGGCTTTGTCCGTTTGAAGACCTCGGGATTGATAGTTTCTAAAGAGCTTCCCACTTCGATAACACCGAGTTCTTTAAGTTTCACTAAATTTTCTTTGGAGTAAACCGGACCAATATTCAGATGTACCCGGAGTGTCGTATTGGCCTTAACTAAACGTACCAGCTCCACAACATCACTGCCATCATTTGTAAGATCAGATCCCCCGCTCAGGCGTATATCCGCAATACCCGTTTCTTCCGCCAGCTTTAGTCCCTCCAGTACTTCTTCCGGTGTCAATACCTCCCGGGAGAAAGTGCAGTAGTTACAAAAAGGCTTGATTTTACAGGGAGCAACTGGCGCTATCTCCGAGTCCAGCTTGAACACACGGCCCAGTTCCCTGTCACGCACCTCACAGGCCGCAGCAAATATTTTTATTGCCTTATCTGGTGTACGGCTTGCTTGCAGCAGCAGCAGGGCTTCTTCCTGGTTTGGGGATTGTTCTAAACATTTCCCCAATATCTTCTCAAAATCCATACTTAATTTCCCCCCTCTCCTATGAAACTGACAAGTCAGACCAGCATTGGCACACATACCTTAACTTCCTTGTGCGGCTTGTCAAGAATTCTGGCAGAAACCACTTTTATACTTGAAGAATACAAATCGCTCAAACAGCTGTCTGTAATTATCTCGTCAGGGCTGCCGCATGCCAAAATCCGTCCTTCGTTCATAATGGCCACTTTATTGCACACCAGAAAAGCCTGGTTGGGAAAATGTGAGGTCATAAAAATTGAGTAGCCCTGCCGGGCGAGATCATTGATGATCATCAGTACACGGGCTTGATTGCCGAAGTCAAGGTTGGCTGTCGGCTCGTCCAAAATCAAGAGGTTTGCCTGTTGGGCCAAAGCACGTGCAATAAGCACCAGCTGGCGTTCGCCGCCGCTGATTTCGCTAAACAGGCAGTTCTCCAAGTGGAGAATGCCTGTTTTTGTCAGCGCTTCCCTGGCGATCTCCTCATCCCTGGACGACGGCGTGGATATTAAGCCCAGATGGGGATTGCGGCCCATAATAACCATATCCAATACCTGGTATGGGAAAACTGTGCTGGTAGCCTGGGGAACATATGCCACCTCTCTGGCCAGCTCCCTGGCAGACAAACTTCTTATAGCGCGGCCCCCAATATGGATTTCCCCCTGATTGATTTTTAATATCCCGAGAATGCAGCGCAACAAGGTTGTCTTCCCCGTTCCATTAGGGCCTAATAGGCATAAAACATCTCCTTTGGCAACAGATAAAGATACATCATTTAGTATATTGGAGCGTTTTGTGTAATTAAAACTCAGTGTTTGAACAAATAAGCTCACGACCATCCCTTCTTTGCTTTTGATAATAGGAAAATAAAAAATGGCGCTCCAATCAGAGATGTGAGTATACCCAGGGGGATTTCTACAGAGCCCGCGCTGCGGCCGATATTGTCAACCAGCAGCAGGTATCCGCTGCCCATTAAGAGCGATACTGGTAATAGCAACTGGAAGTTTGGCCCAATGATCATCCGGGCCATATGCGGTATAAGCAGGCCTACCCATCCGATGATACCGCTGATGCTGACTGCCGCCGCCGTCATCAACGTGGCACATAACACCACTACCAGCCTGATGCGGTTAATATTAACTCCCAGCGCTGCCGCTTCTTCATCACCAACTGTAAGAACATTAACCTGCCAGCGAAGGAGGTATAGAACAGCGATTGAAATTGTGATCGGTAAAATTGCGAAAATCACGTCATTATTTGACACCTTGGACAATCCCCCCATCAGCCAGAAAGTAATGGCCGGCAAAGTGTCAAGAGGATCAGCAATGTACTTGGCTATCGAAATCAGCGCTTGAAAGAAGGCTGATATAACCATACCGCCTAATACCAGTACGATCATGGAACTGCCTCCAATGATTTTGCTGATAAATAAAGAGATGGCAACAGCCAGCAGCGCAAACACAAAGGCCAGTAATTGCACAGCCACCCAAGGTAAATACAGGATCATCCCCAACGCCGCGCCGAAGCCTGCTCCCGCTGAAACACCCAGGATAGCTGGTGATACCAGGGGATTTTTAAAAACACTCTGATAGGCGGCTCCGGAAACAGACAGCGCGCCGCCGACCATCAGGGCTGCCACAATACGGGGAAACCGCACCTGCAGCACTACAGTCTCCATGGTGTCGGTCCATGATTTGGGAACGCTGATAATCTTGGAAATCAGAATGGCCATAACCTTGTCAGGCGTTACCGGGTAGCGTCCAAAAAGAAACGAAGTGAAGAATATTGCCACTACCAAGAAAAAGAGTAACGCTATTTTGGGTGAAGTCTCCAGAAATCTTAGCGTTTTCAGTATTTTACATCCCCTGTCTTTTCAGCATATCTGTATTGTAACCAGTGTGCATATTCCATTCTATTTCAGAAGCTCTGCTAAATTCCAGGCGCCTAAATACAATTCAACAACTTTCTATCTCTTTGCAGACACACAACAAAACATTATATAAATCAATTTAATAAACTGTAAATCAGCAGATATAGTTATATAAAGTTAAATAAATTTACATAACAACTATTATCATGATAATTATTAAAACATATTTAGTCAATAGAAAGGGATAACTTTATAATAAATATTTATGTTATGTTATGTAGCGTTGTGTCATGGAACAAATAAAAAATTAACACAAATTATGTCAAGTACCATTCTACATAATATTGTCTGCATAATATTATCTGCATAACTCAATTAAACATCACAAAAGGTGATTATCAAACAAATAAAAATAAGGTATAATAATCATCAGAATATATGGGGAGGTGTAAATTTGAAAGAAGGATCCTCTTTAACTCCCGAAGAAGTCGCAAGCATATTAAATATTGCCAAGAATACAGTATATGAATTAATTAAGCGGGGAGAGCTTACAGCTTACAGGGTAGGCCGCAAGCTCCGGGTTGACCTGCAGGATGTGGAAACGTACAAGAAAAAAGGCAAAAAACTGGAATCACTGCCATCAAACATTACGGCAGGTACTGGAAGCCTGACTCAACAAATAGAAACCTCACTCGAAGGAGATCAGTCTTCATCATCCCAAAGGCTGGTAATCTGTGGTCAGGATGTTATTTTGGATGTACTGGCCCGCCACCTGGAACGTCATCCCAATGGTACCCGTGCTTTCCGGCACCACGTTGGCAGTCTTTCAGGCCTGCTGGCTCTTTACCAGGGAAAAGCACACCTGGCCAGCTCCCATCTTTGGGATGGAGACAATGATATTTATAACCTCAATTATGTCCGTTATATACTTTGCGGCATTCCGTCTGTGATCATCCACATGGCCTGCCGGATGCAGGGGTTTTACGTAGCCAAGGGCAATCCCAAAGGGATCAAAACCTGGCAGGATCTGACACGGCCTGATTTAGTGCTTATAAACAGGGAGAAAGGCTGTGGTACTAGAGTTTTGCTGGATGAACAGATCCGGAAGCTGGGCCTAGACAGGAAGCAAATCAGTGGTTATGAGAAGGAAGAAAACTCCCATCTCGCGGTAGCAAGCGCCGTGTCACGCGGTGAAGCTGATGTGGCTCTGGGACATGAAAAAGCCTCGCTACAGGTGCGGGGAATTGATTTTGTTCCGCTGCAAAAGGAGCGTTTTGAACTGGTCATTAAAAAAGAGGACATGGAAAAGCTCCCGTTTCAGGCAGTTATTGAAATCCTGCAATCCAGGGAATTTAAAAATGAGCTTCAGGGCCTGGGGGATTATGATCTGACTGAACTGGGGGATATAATAGCAGAAGTGTAATAGAGTCCGTATAAAGCGGCCAGAAGCCGGGCAGCATTGCACAAAGCAAAGCTGGCCCGGCTGTATCGCGAACCAAACTCTCCTTTTCACAATGGAAGGCGCGCCAGTTTCCCGGAACACCCGATGCCTGTTGGCCATTGCTTTTAGCTTTAGGCTTGACAGATCGGAGATTAATATTTATACAGTTTATCTGCAACAGCTTTATGTGAGTTTAATAAATAATCAAAAGCGCTCTTTTTCATACCAATTGCCTTGGCATGCTTTAAAAGACTCTTTAAATCACATGATAATTCATTAAACTGCTTCCAGTATAAGAGCTTGGCTTCTTTTAAGAACTCTTCTTCCGGCAATACCTTCTTTACTTCTGGCATCTCAAGGATTGAAAGGGCTTCTTCCTCACATTTTATCCTCGTATCCCGGCAACTTTGATGCATCAGGTAAAGGGCATGAAACAGCATCAGCTCTTTCTGGTTGACAGAGCGTGATTTGTACATAAACAAACCAATTGCCTCTTCTTCCGCAGCGCACTGCTCAAGAGCTTTTTCGGCCAGGTTGTTGATGATTACTTGCCGCTGCTTCTCACAAAACAAAGGCAGTTCCGGGTTTTGTTCAGTACCCTCAATGCTATAATTTAGTTTTTTCATTTTTTTATCCTATCATCTAACAGCGTTAAGAATAATGACTGATACCTCCGCGCCTGCATCCAGCGGCGGGTGGCCCGCAGGAAGATCGATCAGCGCGTTGCCATTGTTCAGCAGGCCTCGCAGCATACTGGATTTCTGGCCCGGCATGATTGTCACTTTCAAACCTTCTTTATTGATTTCCAGGTTGGCCTGAATAAAGCGTCGGGGCCCACCTTTTTTCAAAAAAGAGCTTGTGCATACTGCGGTGACATACTCCGGGTAAGGACTAAGACCCTGTAATAAGCGTAAAACGGGAGCTGCCAGCAGGTGATAACCTGCCGCGCAAGCTGCCGGATTTCCGGAAAGTGATATGATCAGTTTGTCATCATAAACCGCTGCGCCGCTGTGGCTGCCCGGTTTAATCTTTACACCCCAGAAAAGAAGCTTCGCGCCGGTTTGCCTTACTGCGCGAAGGGCCTGGTCGCATTCTCCGCTGGCGGTCCCGCCGGTTGTCAATACAATGTCAGCCTGGCGGAGAAGTTTTTCCAACTGGGCTTTGATCTGTGTCAGATCTCCGTCTCCGACCAGTTCGATACCGGTAACCTGACTACCGTCACGCTGTGCCAGGGCGGCAAGAATAGGACCGTTGCTGTCCCTGATCTGGCCAGGTAAAGGCATGGACTGGCAGGGAATGATTTCCTGCCCCATACCTAAAACAGCCACTTTGGGACGTCTGTACACAGCGACTTCACTTTTCCCAAATGCCGCCAGCGCCCCAATTAAGCCGGGGTTTATTACAGTGCCCTGCCGTGCCAGCAAATCACCTTTTCTGAAATCTTCTCCACGCGGCTTGATGTTTTCGCCAGGCACCGGGTCTCCTGTGAAATGAAGCTGGTTTCCTGCCAGGCGTGTTATTTCATATGGAACCACTGCTATCGTTCCAACAGGCGCCGGTCCGCCGGTAACAACCCTGGCAGCCTGTCCCGGGTTCAATGAGGAAACTGGCATTTCTCCAGGTTTTAGAAACTCTCTGACTATATAGCTATGGACCTTTTCCTTTTCGCTTGCAGATACCGCAAAGCCGTCCACCGCTGATTGTTCGCATACCGGCAGGTCATACGCGGCAAATGTATCCCGGCAAATAATACGGCCCAGCGCTTCCAGCAAAGGCACAGACTCTGCGGGCAAAGGCTTGATAAAATCCAGGATGAGTTCCTGTGCTTCTTCCAGCTTTACATTCTCCAACACCAGGTTTTTACCTCCGCGGTTTAAGCTCTGATTATTTACCGAAAGAACAAGCCGGGAAGTGGCATTCAGCACACTCGTCACACAGACCGCCGTGTCCCAGCGCTACGATGTCCTGCCGGCTGATGCGCTCACCGGCGAAAATGCGCGGTAAAATCAGGTC
>DHGV01000015.1:0-3524 GCA_002402945.1 Pelotomaculum sp. UBA4789 | reverse complement strand
GTAAGCCAGCATGAACATGGAACCCGGCAGCACCGGCGCCCCGTAGGACACGACCTCCGCTCCGGTGGCCCTGATCCCTACAGGGGTTACGTCATCCGGATCAACCGACATGCCTCCGGTTGCCAACACCAATTCCGCTCCCTCAGCGATAAACTGGTGAATTTCCCTGGAGATCAATTCCGGATCGTCAGGAACGATTACCTGTCCGAGCACTTTCGCGCCGAAAGAAGCTGTTTTTTGCTTTATGACACTGCAAAAGCCGTCCCGGATACGGCCGGAATAGACCTCACTGCCCGTTGTCACGATGCCTACCCAGAGAGGCTGAAACGATTTTACGGCGATCATTGGGCCTGCCTGGTCGCAAATTTCTTCTGCTGTCTCCAGGATGTCACGGCGCACTGCAAGCGGGATCACCCTGGTCCCGGCGACAATCTGCCCCTTTGTCACGATGCGGTTGTTATGTGCCGTGGCCATGGCGATGTCGTCCAGGCTGTTGAGCCTGTTCAACTGGTCCACATCAATTTTCAGGATACCATCATACAAAGCCCGGAGATTGACTCTGCCCTGGTTAGGCTGATCCCACTTCAGGCCTGGCCCGGCAGAATGCCGGGCCAGACTCAAAGCAGCTTCGTCTTCATGAATCATGGTTTCTTCAGATTCCCAAACATAAATATGTTCTTTTCCCAAATCCAGGAGAGTTGGAATGTCTCCGGGAGTGATGACCTGCCCCCTGCGGAAAGCGCGGCCTTTTTCACGACCGGGTATTATTCTGGTAATGTCGTGGCAGAGAACCATGCCGGCCGCTTCGGTCACAGGCACCTTCCTCATCTGAAAACCCCCTAGATTTTTTCTATTTTAACTGCGGCAACCTTATACTCGCCGGTCTTGGTGATGGGATCCAGACCCTCGCTGGTTATGGCGTTGGTCGGGCTCGCCGCATAGTGGAACGACATCCAGAGCATGCCGGGCGGAACCCTGTCGGTAACTTTGATCCTGGTGGTAATTTGGCCACGCCTGGAGGTAACTTTAATTTGATCACCGGTTTCTACGCCGAGCTTGCATGCGTCATCGGGGTTAAACTCGGAATGCTCCTCGGACCACATGCTTTGAATACCTGCGGAGTATGGAGTAGTAACATTATAGTGCTGCAGGATCCGGCCTGTATTGAGCAGGAACGGGTATTCCGCATCCGGAATTTCCTGGGGCGGAATATGATCGATGGCCTGGAAGAGTCCCTTACCGCGGCTAAACGTAGCACCGTGCAGAACTGGCGTGCCCGGGTGATCGACAGACGGGCAAGGCCACTGCATACCCTTTGCCTCCAGCCTGTCATATTTGATACCGGCCATGGCGGGTGAGAGTGAGGCCATTTCATTCCAGATGTCTTCGGGGTCACTGTAATCCATCGGGTACCCCATCGCAGCGCTCATAGCCATAATTGTCTGCCAGTTAGCCTGGCCGGGTACCGGATCAATGGCCTCGCGCACTCTCTGTACACGACGCTCGGTGCTGGTAAATGTCCCGTTAGTTTCCGCGAAGCTGGCGGCCGGCAGGATGACATCCGCGTATTCGGCCGTTTCAGTCAGGAAGAGCTCCTGTACAACCAGGAAATCCAACTTGTCCAGACCCTTGCGGATATGGTTGCTGTTGGGGTCGGTTAGCACAGGGTTTTCACCGAGAATATACATGGCCCTGACGTCACCGCTGTTGGCAGCGTCAAACATCTGCGGGATCATCAGGCCGTTTTTATCCGGCAGGGATTCTACTCCCCAGGCTTGTTCGAACTTCTTGCGGAAATCAGCGTTAGTGATAGCCTGATAGCCGGAAAAGACATTGGGCAGCGCGCNNTCGCAGGCGCCCTGCACGTTGTTCTGGCCCCGGATCGGGTTCACGCCAGTGCCGGGCCGTCCCAGATGGCCTGTAAGCATGGCCAGGTTGGCGCAGCTCATAACGTTTTGTGTGCCGCAGATATGTTCCGTGATGCCCAGGGTATAGAAGAGCATGGACCTGTCAGTAGTGGCATACAGGCGCGCCACAGCGTAAAGGTCCTCTTCAGATATACCGGTCAGTTTGGAAACATAGTCTGGGGTGTAATTCTTGACGGTGGACTCCAGCGCTTCATAATTTTCGCAGCGCGTTTCAATAAACTTCTTGTCATGGAGACCTTCCTTGATGATGATGTGCATCAACCCGTTCAGGAAGGGGATATCTGTCCCGGACTTGATGCGCAGCCAGTAATCGGCTTCTTCTGCCAGGTCGATGCGCCGCGGGTCGACAACAATAAGCTTGGCGCCGTTGCGCTTGGCCTGCCGCATTTTATAACCGATAATCGGGTGAGCCTCAGTGGTGTTGGTGCCGATCAACAACATCAGCTGGGCATCATTGGTAATTTCATTTATGGAGTTGGTCATCGCGCCACTTCCGAATGATTGGGCCAAACCGGCCACAGTAGGCGCGTGTCAGGTACGGGCACAGTGGTCAACGTTGTTAGTGCCCATCACCGCCCTTGTAAATTTTTGCACCAGGTAGTTTTCCTCGTTGGTACACCTGGCTGAACTCAAGGCCGCAAATGAATTGGGGCCGTGCTTTTTCTTAATGTCTTTCAGGCTGGCAGCAATCAGGTTTAGAGCCTCATCCCAAGAGGACTCTACAAATTTGCCGCCTTTTTTGATTAATGGCTTGGTGAGACGATTTTCGTTATTCACAAAATCCCAGCCGAATCTCCCCTTGATACACAGGCCGAAATTATTAACCGGACTGTCGGGATTTGAAGCCACACCGATAAGCTTACCGTCTTTTGTACACAGGTCAAAATTGCAGCCGGTACCGCAGAAGGGGCAGGTGGTTCTAGTTCTTTTAAGCTCCCAACGGCGGCCTTTTCCCATCATTTGTTTCTCGGTCAAAGCGCCGGTCGGACAGACTGCCACACACTGGCCGCAGAAAACGCAGTTGGATTGCACAAGCTCTTCATCATAGAAAGGTATTGGCTTGGCATTGAAGCCCCTGTAAGCAAAATCCAGCACGTCCTGTCCGGTAACCTCATTACAAGCCCGGATGCACTTGCCGCATAAAATACACTTGTTCATGTCACGGACAATAAAGGGATTGGTCAATTCTACTGGGTAGTCTTTCTTTTCACCCTTAAATGAGCTCTCTTTAATCCCGTATTCGTAGCAGAGCTCAGCCAGTGTACATTCACCAGACTTTTCGCAGGTCAGGCAGTCCAGCGGGTGATTGGCGATCAATAAATCCAGTATTACTGTCCTCGCGTCCATGACAGCCGGCGAATGAGTCTGCACGTCCATGCCCGGTGTTACATCAGTGGCGCAGGAGGCCACCAGGGAGCGCGCGCCTTTTACTTCCACCACACACATGCGGCAGCCGCCAAACGGACTCAGTTCTTTCATATAACAAAGCCGCGGTATGTTAATTCCGTTTTGTTCAGCAGCCTCGATAATCTTAGTCCCTGCTGGGACAGTTACCTCTTTACCATTGATGGTAAGAGTTACATTAGCCAAAGTTTT
>DHGV01000068.1 GCA_002402945.1 Pelotomaculum sp. UBA4789 | reverse complement strand
TATACTTTATTTTACCGCTTACACAACTACTACAAAACATATTTCTTCATTTTCTTTTCCTGTTCAAGGAGTGAAAGGAGCAAGCAGCACACATTCTTTCATAACTAACCAGGCCAGACAGATTTTAGATAACGATGGCTATAAAAAAGCTGCCCATATATTTAATATATTTGAAGAGCAGCTGGTTAAAGGCGTGGTATGGGTTGACAGAGGCCTTAAAAGCGCTTGCCACTATTATGATCCTGATACTGGAACAGGCATGTGGCCATGGCCTAACTCCGCTGTAAAATGCGCTGAGTTTTTCTACAAGTCATTAAACTTATGGCAAAGAAATAAACACGCTATGGCTATCTTTTCCCTCGGAGCGGCCATCCATCTGGTACAGGATGCCTGCGTTCCTCATCATGCCGCTTGTAAAATGTTTAACTGCCACCTTGAATATGAAAATTGGGCTGAAAAAAGGAAAGATAACTATAGAGTAGACCGTGGTGGAATTTATGAAGTATCTGTAAAACCTCAGGAATGGATTAGTGAAAACGCCCGGTCAGCAAAATGTTACTATAATCTTGTGGGGAACGTCCCGCTGGAAGGCTATCACAAAGCGACAGAGGTGTTATTACCGCTGGCTCAATGCACAACAGCCGGCATTCTGTTAAATTTTTACAACCAACTGTGATGTTAGGGACAGGGGGACAGGGTACCCTGTCCCCCTGTCCTTTCTCTCAGGGCTTCACGCTTTGTTTTCTTTCGAGGCAAACTACTGTCTCCACGTGGCGGGTCCAGGGGAACATGTCCACCGGCTGGATTTCCCGCACCTGGCAGCCCCGGCAGGTGAGAAAGCGGAGGTCCCTCGCCAGGGTACCCGGATCGCAGGAGACATAGATTACCCGCGAAGCTGACATTGCCGCCACCGCCTCCAGTACCGCCTGGTTGCAGCCGGCCCGGGGCGGGTCCAGCACTATTACGTCCGGGCGCAGGCTCTGCGCGGCCAGCTCGGGCAGGAGCTTTTCCGCTTCTCCGGCTAAAAACTCAACATTGCTGATCTGATTTAAAGCTGCGTTCAGGCGGGCGTCTGCCACCGCCTGTGCATCCACCTCGAGGCCGTAAACCTTTTTGGCGCGCCCGGCCAGGTAAAGAGCGATGGTTCCGACACCGCTGTATGCGTCCACTACTGTCTCCGCCCCGGTCAGGGCAGCGTACTCCAGCACTTTTTCGTATAATACCAGTGTCTGTGCCGGGTTTACCTGGTAGAAGGAGGATGGTGAAATACGAAATGAAAGGCCGCCCAGGCGATCAGTGATGCGATCCTGCCCGGCCAGGGTGATGAATTGCTGCCCGAAAACCGGACCGGACGATGCGTCATTGATATTGCGCTTGACGGAGGCGAGGGCGGGAAAAGCGGCAAGAAGCTCGCTGACAAAGGCCTTCCCACCCGGCCACTGCCCGCTCACGGTCACCAGCACGGCCATCATTTCACCGCTGCCAGCGGCCTTGCGCAGGACAACATGGCGGAAAAACTGTCCGTCCCGCTTGTGAGAGCCGGCTGTGCTGCCATGTTTATTAAGCAGTTTTTGGATGACTGCCGCAAGCTCGTTTAACTCTGTGTCAACCAGCAGGCAGCCTTCGGGCGGGCTGCCGCCTGCCCGGAAAATACCGGACAGCGTGCGGGAGCCCTCCTCATAGTAACCCAGTTCATATTTACCACTATGCTCTGCCACGTGAAAGCTGGCCTTGTTGCGGTAGTGCCAGGGTTGATCCATGCCAAGTGTCGGGAGGACTTTTACCTCGCCCAGCCCGGCCAGACGGACCAGGCTGTCCCGGACCAGACCGGTTTTCAGCCTCAGCTGCTCAGCATAGTTGACATGCTGCAGCCGGCAGCCGCCACAGGAGGCATAATAAGAGCAGGGCGGCCGGCGCCTGGCGGGAGACTGTTCAACAATCTCCAGCAGCTCGCCGCGGGCATAACTGCGCTTCACGTCCACCACCTCAGCCAGCACCGTTTCCCCCGGCAATGTGCCAGGGACAAACACAGCCATCCCGTTGTGACGCCCTACTCCCTCGCCGGCGTGGGTAAGCCCGTTTATTTGCATTCTGATCTTCTCCGCCATCTTGATTGGCGGCCCATCTATTGCCATTCCATTACCCATTTCATTAACTATGCCTGGAGTTTTTTCAGCAAAAAGGCCATGTTCTCGCCGATATTTTCCATGTTGGCCATGCCCTCGGCATCTTTTTCCACATCACCGGGCATCATCCCGTGCACCATGTTCCAATAAGTTGACCCGACCATAAACATCTGGCCGTATTGAAAGAAGTGATTTATAGAATCAAACGCGTGTATTGCTCCGCCGCGGCGAACTGCCACTACCGCAGCAGCGGCTTTATGTTTGAAGAGGTTTCCATTGGCCAGAGAAACATAACCCGCGCATTCAATCAAAGCTTTCATCCCTGCAGAAACATCGGCAAAATAAACCGGCGAACCAAGGATAATGCCGTCGGCGGCATGCATTTTTTCGATACAGTGATTGATCATGTCATTCTCAATAGCGCATTTTAGGTTCTTCTTCTTAAAGCAAGCCTGACAGCCTGTGCAGCCCTGGACCGGCTTCCCAGCCAGCTGGATCAGCTCAGTTTCGATACCTTCCTTTTCCAGCGCACTGAATACCTTCCTGATGATGATGGCGGTGTTGCCATCTTTCCTAGAGCTGCCGTTGATTCCAACAACTTTCATCGTTTCTACCCTCTTCCTGTATATTTCTTCTACTAGTGGGCATTTCGGCCAGGGGGACGGTTCTTGCGGCGCATTGATGTTGTGGGGACACTTTTCTTTAATACCAGCAAACAATATCCGTGGGACAAGGGACCTGTCCCCCTGTCCCGCCCCTGGCGCAATCAGTCCTCTACCAGGCTCAGCCACTTTTCCATGTGGTTGTGCAGCTGCCGGCGCGCCTCTTCGAGCTCGCCCTGCCGCTGCCGGCAAGCCTGGTAGTCCTGGTAAACTTCCGGCCGGAAAAGCTCTGCCTCCAGGCGGGAAATTGTTCCTTCAAAGCCTGCTATAGCCTGCTCCAGGTCCTCAAGCCGGCGGCGGTGCATCCGTTTCTGCTTCTCTTCTTCCTTCTGCTGCAGATAATTTTTCTTTTCCGCGCTTTCCTCCCGCGCCGGCTCAGTGGTGGCACGAAAGCTTTCCTGCCGCTCCCGCTCAGCTTTTTTCTGGATATAATAATCGTAATTCCCCAAGGTGTTGTGTACCCCGTTTGCTGAAAGCTCCAGCACCCTGGTCGCGATTTTATTGATAAAATACCGGTCATGCGACACAAACAGGATAGTGCCCGGATAGCCGTCCAGGGCTTCCTCCAGTACTTCCTTGCCCGGCAGGTCGAGGTGGTTGGTCGGCTCGTCCAGGAGCAGGAAGTTCGCCTTCTGCAGCATCAGGGCAGCCAGCGCCAGGCGGGATTTTTCTCCGCCGCTCAGGTCCGCCACCTGTTTTTTGACCTCGTCACCCCGGAACAGAAACCTCCCCAGCACCGTGCGCACATCAACCTCGTCCAGTTGGGGGTAACGGTCCCAGAGCTCGTGCAGCACCTGCTTGTCCCCGCTCAAGCCTTGCTGTTCCTGGTCATAGTAGCCGGTCTGAACATGGCTGCCCAGTCTTACCCGTCCTTCCAGGGGCGGGATGAAGCCGGCGATGGTTTTCAGAAGGGTGGATTTGCCAATCCCGTTTGGCCCGACCAGGGCCACCCGCTCCCCCCTGTTGATTTGAAAGTTCATATCGCGAGTCAGGGCCAGTGCCCCGTAGCCGATGCCCAGGCTGCCGGCCTGAAGCGCCTCCAGGCCGCTGGGCCTGGTAACGTTAAAGGAAAGTGATACCCTGCGTTCCCTGCCCGGGCGTTCCAGGCGCTCCATTTTTTCCAGTACCTTGAGGCGGCTCTGCGCCCGTTTGGCAGTATCCTTGGCGGCCATATTGCGCCGTACGAAGTCCTCCTGCCGGGCAATTTCACCCTGCTGCCGGTTGTAATCTTTTTGCTGCTGTTCTAGCAGAACGGCTCTCTGTTGGACAAACGAGCTGTAATTGCCGGTATAGCGCGTAAGGCCGGCAGGTGTAAGCTCATATATGATTTTGACCAGGGCATCAAGGAAGTAGCGGTCATGGGAGACTACCAGCACTGCTCCGCGGTAAGCCTGCAGGTACTGCTCCAGCCAGGCCAGGTTGTCCATATCCAGGTAATTGGTGGGCTCATCCAGGATTAACAGGTCCGGTTCTCCCAGCAGGCAGCGGGCCAGGGCCAGTCGCGTTTTCTGGCCGCCACTGAGGGTGTTGACCGGGGTAGCGTTGTCGGCATCAGCAAATTTCAGCCCGCTCAGCACCGTACGGATGCTGGTCTCGTAGTTAAAACCGCCACGGCTTTTAAACAGGGCGGACAGTTTATCGTAATCCTCCAGCAGCTGGCGGCAGCCGCTGTCTTCACCGTTTGAAGCGGCTGACATCTGCAATTCCATATCCCTGAGGCGTTTTTCCATCTCGATCAGGGGTGTGAACACAGTGAGCATCTCTTCCCAGATGCTCCGGTCTGATTCCAGGCCGCCATCCTGGGCCAGGCAGGACAACGCCAGGTTCCTGGCCCTGGTCACTTCACCCGCGTCCGGCGCCAGGCTGCCGGTCAATATTTTTAACAGGGTGGATTTGCCTGCCCCGTTGACGCCGACGATACCGGCCTTCTCCCCCTCCTGAACGTTGAGGCTGATGCCGGCAAAAACCCTGTGAGATCCGAAAGATTTTGTAATTTGCGCTGCCTGCAACAGGACCAAGACCGCACTCCCCTTTCAACTATCCAGTTTACAGCAGTTGGCCGGGAAGGACAAGTGCACCCGGATACACAGGCAAACTAAAGGACTTTCTTTTTATATTCTACATATAGTGCCGGTTGTTGACTTGTATCAACTAAGAGTAATTGTCAGTATTTAATAGTCAATATCCCCGCTCCTCTTTACCCTTTTTTATCTGTGAATCCTGCGGAAACATGGCCGGCATCACAAAATGGTTTGTTTCTTGACCGGCCGCAGCGGCATAGCGCCACCCTGTTTCTTGTTTCATAAACATTACCATCGGCGCATTCGATGGGGATATTGCCTTTAACAAAAATTGGTCCGCTGACTCTATTTTCGGGATCCTGAAGTATTTCAACCGCGGGCTCAAATTCCGGCTCGATCGCTTTTCCTGTTTTATCAAATACTGTCAGTCTGCCTGAAGGACAATCACCGGCGCCCTTAATAGCCTCTTCTCTCAATTTTGGGACATCGGAGTTTTCTACGAGCCCCCATACCTTTCCATCTTCTCTGTGGCAGAAACGGGCAAATACGCACCGGCCATCATCCATCAGGTCAAGCTCCGGCCCCTTAAGCAGTTCGGCCCTTTTCTCGTAACTTTCTTGAGATGCTCTTTCAGTTCCGTTAAAACCAGCCTTTATATGCGACCCGTCACAAAAGGGGTGGCTTTCAGACTGCCCGCACCGGCACAGCGCATATTTTTCAGCTACTGGAAAATTACGGCCATCCTTATATTCATATGTCTTTCCTTTGGGGGTGATGATTTTTTCTGACAAGGGCACATTGCCGGAAACGATATAGGGTCCATCCTTTGATACCTTGATTTTACATTTCTTTTCACTGCCAGGCATAATTAATAACCACCTTTTCTATCCTGAAAATATTTTTGACGCCGGTTGTTTAGTTGTTGAGTAACTACAACAGAAAAGCACTGGTATTGCAGGGTCGGCTTCAGCCTACCACATATTTGGGGACATTCCCTGGTTTCGGGTGTGTCCCCAAACCGCTGACCGGGTAAATCCGCACCTATAATCGGGGATGATTCCTGGTCTTGGCATATTCTGACGTTGTAGGGCGGGTTTTAACCCGCCAAAGCCTGACCAGAGAACTGTCCCCTTGTGTTTCGGCTCTGTAGGCTAATATGTGTTTAACATCCTGAACAGCGTCTGTGCGGCCTCACCCCTGGTGACCATTGCTTTTGGCGCAAACCTCCCCTCTACGGGCTCAATCAGGCCCAGCCCGGCTGCCAGCGCTGCGTGCCCCCTCAGCTGAGCGGCTATATCATCGGCATCACTGAAATCCAGCACGTAGATGTCGCTCAAAACAGCCACTTTGTATAAACCCATAGTGTGGATAGTCAGGCGAGCCAGGACCTCGCGGGTCACCGGCAGATCCGGATCCGGGTTTTCCCCGGCCTGGATGATGCCCAGGAGCACCGCCTTATCATAATATTTCTGGTTCCACGGCTTACTTCCGTCAGCCGCAGCGCCGGTGACAGAGACGCCTGTCTGCATGCTGCTCCTGACCAGCATCGTGATCAGCTCAGCCTGGGTGACCGCGTCATCCGGGCGGAAATTGCCGCCGACAGCGGCAATGATGCCCGTCTCCGCCAGCAGTTCCACCGCTTCACGGGCTGGGTGGCCGTCCAGGTCAGTAAACTTTTGTTTATTATAAGAGGGAGTGACGACACTGCCGTTGTAATCGAGCAGCTCACCGGTAAAAGCGTCCAGCATGGTGAAGTCCACCCTGTCCGTGTGATAGACCAGGTAAACAGTGCCCTCCCCGGCCATCGTGTAGTAAAGCTGCCCCAGCCACAGCCGCAGGTAGGCCGCGCCCAAAGGCGCTTCCGCCAGGTATCTGCCCGCGGCTTCATCCCGGCTCAAGACGCCCTGCTGTCCGGGAAATGCAATATCCCACCAGGTCATGCGGTAGCCGGTGATTTCACCGGTGGCGCTGTCTACGGTCACGCTGAACCCGTTATCAGGAAACTGCACACCACCAGCCACACGGGCCCAATTGAAAATATACGCGCGGGACTGCATTTTCCCCTCCGCGTCAGCCAGGGGATAAAAATCCCTCCCGGTGTTCTTGAAAACCACCTCGGCCCACCTGGCAGGCTGGGCTGTTTTAATATAGTCCTCCGCAATTTTGCGCGCTTCCGCCTCGCTGAATTTTGCTGCCGCCGGTGTGTCCAGTCCATAAAAGGGATAGTAGGAGGCAGTATTAAAAGAAATCAGCTCACCGTCGGCCGCGTCAACAGCGATGTCCATCGCCTTCTGCTCCTCGCCGCTCCCGGCTTCCCAGTAAAAATGCCATAATTTTAATTCATTAAACAGGTAGTCCTGCTCCAGCCGGCTGCTCTTCAGGGCATATTCCCCAGGCACAGACACAGCTGACTGCGCCAGTTCCAGGGCCCGTTCTTTGGAGATCAGTCTCTTTGCCAATTCAACAGCAATTTCTTCCGCTGGGGTAAGCGGAACGGGCGCCTGGGCGCCGGATATTTTCATCTCATCACTGCCGCCGGCCCCGGCTAAACCATAATACGTGTTGAACTCGCCTTCTTTGCTCAGCACCATGCCGGTCAGGGCGTCAATCACCGCCCGGTCCTGCTGTCCCGGCAGGCGGTAAACCAGCTTCAGGGGCACTTCCCTGCCGCCCGGGGTGGAAGGCCGGAAATAGTACAATTCCGGACCGGCTTCCGTGCGGAAGATCTGTTCAGCCTGCTGCAAGCTGATCATTCCTGCTGTTGAGGGAAACACCGTCTTCTCATCCCAGCGCAGCTCGAACCTGGTCACCTGGCCGGTGTCACCGCTTACCGCGATGCTGATGCCGTGTTCCGTGAAGGGCATACCGCTGACTATCCTGGCGTATTCGTACAGGTACTCCAGCTGGCTGCGCTTCTCGAGCGGGCGCGGCCGGTAAACATTAACTTCCGCCGGCTGCAGCCTGGTCTGGCTGAACCGCTCCGGCTGCAGTTTGTTTGCCAGCGCAGCCGCAGTCTCTGTGAGCTGCTCCCTGGTATAGGCGGGCAGCCCCTGGTACTCCTGGCCTGGGGCGGGCGGATCCCACAGCCCCATGCTCCAGATTTCACCTGTATCAGCATTTACCCGCACGTTCATTTCGCCACCGGGTTCGCCGGAACGATACCAGCGCAGGTCCCAGAACGACCCGTTATCACTCTGGTCAAAGCTTGATGAAAACTCGCTGAAACCTTCCGGCGCCACAAAAGCTTCCCTGGCGATGCCGATCACCTGCTCCAGGCTGGCTGACGCCTGCTGCCCGCCTGGATCTGCCGGGGGCAGCATTTCCGGGGCTATCCTTTGAATCGATGTTTCCGCCTTCATGTCCATGAGAGAAACTTCCGCCGACGCCGGCACTGGCAGTAAAATAAGCACACTCAGAATCATCCCGGCTAATAGCGCCTTGTCCTTAATCCTCGGCAAATTACACATTCCCACCTCTCCTTAAATTTACTTATTATATTTCAGACCTATACTCCAACATTTAATTTCTTTTAACTTAAGATACCCTTGAATCAAAGTCGTTGTCAACAACCCCAGCGTGTCAGGGGGACGGTTCTCTTGTCACGGTTTGGCGGGTTAAAACCCGCCCTACAGCGTCAGAATTCGCCAAAGACCAGGAATCATCCCCGGTTGTAGGTGCGGATTTATCCGCACAGCGTGTGAATCGGCGCTGCTTTCAGCAAACCCGTTGATCAGAGAAAACGCTTGACTTAGTCCATATTTAGAGTGATAATACACTAAGATAACAATCAGACAAGGGGAGTAGCCACCGGGCCAAATCAGCCCGGATCAGGAGCCGTCATCACGGCAGCAATGCCCGGTTCCTGTAAACCCTCAGCGGTTAGGCAAGACCTTCGTATTTTCAGGTTTTTAGAAAATGCGCAGGTCTTTTTGTTTGTCAATAATCCTGATAAGGGGATGTCAATAATGGAATCCAGTATCCTGATCCTTGCCGTAGGGCTGCTCACAATCCTGGCCGGGGCAAAAATTTTTACAAACGGCATCGAATGGATGGGCAAAAAGCTCAACCTCTCCGAGGGCGCGGTCGGCAGCGTTCTGGCGGCGATCGGCACAGCGCTGCCGGAAACAATGGTCCCCCTGATCGCCATCTTGTTCGCTCCGGTCGGGATTGCCACCGACATAGGGATAGGGGCCATCCTGGGCGCGCCGTTCATGCTGAGCACCCTGGCCTTCGGTGTGGTGGGATTATCCAAAGTGCTCTTCTGCAGCGCCTCGAGCGGCCGGTGTATTGACGTCAAGCGGTCTCTGTTAATGAGGGACCTGAAATATTTTATTCTCTTTTACTCCCTGGCCGTGTCTGCAGCCTTTATTCCCTATATGTTCATGAAAGTCCCCATCGCCCTGACGCTGGTCGCGGGTTATGGCTATTACGTATACAAGACCCTGGGTGACGGGGATACGCTGTCCGAGCTGGACATACCAGCCCTGTACCTGTGGAAAAAAAGCGAAGATCCGCCTCTGTCAATAATTATAACCCAGGTAGCGATCAGCCTCGGCCTGATAGTTGTCGGCGCGCATTATTTCGTGGGCGCTCTCGGCGAGGTGGCGGCAAGCGTAATGATGCCGGCCCTGATCCTGTCCATTATCATCACACCCATCGCCACCGAACTCCCGGAGAAATTCAACAGCGTCATCTGGGTAAAAAGCGGCAAGGACACCCTGGCAATGGGCAACATCACCGGGGCGATGGTATTCCAGGGTTCGATCATCCCGACTATCGGCATCCTGCTGACCCCCTGGTCGATCTCAACCCTGGCGGCCATCTGCGCCGGCCTGGCGCTGCTCTCAAGCATCATCATCTATCTGATCGTCGCCAGGAAAAATGTGCTCCACGCCAGGCACATGCTTTACCCCGTGGCGATATACGGTGTATTCCTGGTTCTGGTCTTCAACCTGATGTAACCGGTTTCTTTTGGTGCCAGTTGTTGACTTGTTGAGTAACTTTGTTGACTTACGGTGCCAGGCACGATTTGTTGACTAACTTCCGCGCTAGCTTGTCTGGTATTGTCATCCTAGTGGAAGCAAGGGGACGGTTCTTGTGGCGCATTTTCAGAATATTTATTAATTTGCCAGGAGAACCGTCCCCTTGGCGCACTATGGCTTGAAGCGGCGCAGGCGCAGGGCATTGCTTACGACCGAGACTGAGCTGAAGGCCATCGCCGCGCCGGCGAGCACCGGGTTCAGAAAGCCCAGGGCGGCCACCGGGATGCCCACCGAATTGTAGAAAAGCGCCCAGAAAAGGTTTTGCCTGATATTCCTGATGGTGGCCCGTGAGAGGCTGATGGCATCAGGCACACCGTTCAGGTCGCCACGCATCAGGGTGATGTCCGCCGCCTCGATGGCCACATCGGTACCGGTGCCGATGGCAAAGCCGATATCAGCGGTGACCAGCGCCGGGGCGTCATTGATACCGTCGCCCACCATGCCGACAATCTTGCCCTGGCTCCGCAGCATTTCTATCTTACCCGCCTTTTCTTCCGGCAGCACTTCCGCCAGCACATTTTCAATGCCCACCTGCCTGGCGATGGCGTCAGCGGTGCGCTGGTTATCCCCGGTGAGAATCCAGACCTCGAGGCCCATCTGCTTCAACCGGTCTACGGCCTTTTTCGAGCTTTCTTTGATCGTGTCCGCTACGCCAATCACCGCCGCCAGTACACCGTCTACGGCCATAAACATGGCGGTCTTGCCCTCTTTTTCCAGCTTTTCGACCTCCCGGGCCAGCTTGTCGATGTCGACATCATTGTCCCGCATCATCTTCCGCGTGCCCAGCAATATTTTGCGGCCTTCCATTTCCACCGCCACACCGTGTCCGGGTACAGCCTCGAACTGCTGCGGGTCAGCCAGATACGCGCCTTTTTCTGCGGCGTGGCTGACAATAGCCCTGGCCAGGGGGTGTTCGGAATTTTTCTCCGCCCGCCCGGCCATCCTCAACAGCTCGTTATAATGACCTTCATAACCCGGCGCGGTGACCAGGTCCGTGAAAGCGGGCGCGCCTTTAGTGATGGTCCCTGTCTTGTCCAGCACAATGGCCGTAAGCAGGTGTGTCTTTTCCAGGTACTCGCCGCCTTTGATCAGGATGCCGAACTCGGCCCCCCGGCCGGTGCCCACCATAATCGAAGTGGGGGTAGCCAAACCCAGGGCGCAGGGGCAGGCGATGACCAGCACGGCAGTGAAACACAGCATGGCCCGGGTGAAGTTGCCGGGCGCGCCGAAATAATACCAGGCCAGGAACGTAACCACAGCCACAACGATCACCGCCGGCACAAAATAAGCGGCGATAACGTCAGCCATGCGCTGGATCGGGGCCTTGGATCCCTGGGCCTCCTCCACTATCTTAATAATCTGGGCCAGGGCGGTGTCCTTGCCTACTTTGGTAGCCTCGAAGCGAAACGTCCCCAGCTTGTTGATGGTGGCGCCGATCACACTGTCCCCGGCCTTTTTGTCAATTGGCAGGCTTTCCCCGGTGAGCATGGACTCGTCCACCGTCGAATAACCTTCCCGGATCACGCCGTCCACGGGGATTTTTTCCCCTGGGCGCACCACCACAATATCCCCCGCCTGCACTTCATCAACCGGCAGCTCTATTTCATTGCCATCGCGTATCACGCGGGCATTTTTGGGCTGCAGCCCGATCAGCTTTTTAATCGCCTCGGAGGTCCTGCCCTTGGCCGCCGCCTCCAGCATTTTGCCCAGCAGAACCAGGGTAATGATCACCGCGCTGGTTTCAAAATAGACCTCGGATACCCCAATCCGGCCGCCGAAAAAGGTGACCACCACGCTGTAAATGTAGGCAGCGGAAGTGCCCAGTACCACCAGCACCGACATGTTGGCGCTGCCGCCGCGCACCGATCTGTATGCGTCACGGTAAAAGCCGGCCCCGGCTATAAACTGGATCGGCGTAGCCAGCAGGAACATGAACAGCGAGCTCATGAAAAACTCCGGCGCCAGGTGGTGCAGGTTGAAAAGCATCACTACCATATTGGCCAGCAGGGGTACAGACAAAACCGCGGAAAAAATCAACAGGTTCCGCTGCCGCTTGAACTCTCTCTCCCTCTCTGCCCGCTCCGTGTCCTCCATGGCGCGGCCGCCAACCGGCTCCGCCCCGTACCCCAGCTTTTCCACCGCCTTAATTATTTCCGCCACGCCGATCCCGGCG
Source organism: Pelotomaculum sp. UBA4789 (assembly GCA_002402945.1). Classification (GTDB taxonomy): domain Bacteria; phylum Bacillota; class Desulfotomaculia; order Desulfotomaculales; family Pelotomaculaceae; genus Syntrophopropionicum. Next base: position 6,572 of record DHGV01000068.1, on the reverse strand, counting down.
GGATTGAATTCAACTACTGCCTTTTCCGTGGCCAGGTTCACCGATGCCCTGGTTACGCCCGGCAGTTTGTTCAGGCCCTTTTCAATCCGGGCCGAGCAGGCTGCGCAGGTCATACCGGAAATCTTCAGCTCAGCCCGCTCCATCACTGGCGTGTAGCCGGCATCCCTGATCTTGTCCAGGATCATCTGCGGTGTGATCTCACCGCCGGAGTATTCCACAGTGGCGTTCTCCATGGCCAGGTTCACCACGGCAGAACGAACGCCGGGCATTTTGGCCAGCGCCCTTTCAATACGGCTGGAGCAGGCCGCGCAGGTCATGCCCTTTATTTTCACTTTCATCTTCTTTTTTATCTCGACAGGCACTACCCCGCCCTTACCTGCATCAGCCATCAAAACCAGTCCTTCCACGGCTGGATCGCTGTAATTATATGTACCCGCTCTTCCCAATTACTTATCTTACAGGTAAAGTGTTTCAGATTTATAAATATATTCTTACCTATTTATTAATATTATATCCATATATATAAAAAAACGACAGCAGAGAGCTATCCCACCTGTCGTATACATATCCTATATTAAATTACCCCTTATATGCGGCCTGTTTCTTCGAGGGATAAAAAGAATGGCAGCCAATTGGTCAATCCACTTTCTTGGGAATCGCACGTTTGCAGTAAACAAATGGAATACCGTTTTCCTCCCGTCATAAGCTGCGCCGGTATTTCCCCGCGGATCACTTCAGTTCCTGGAACAATGCTGTGCTTAAATATCTTTCACCGGTATCCGGCAATATCGCTACTATCAATTTGCCTTTGTTCTCAGGCCGTTTGGCAACCTGCAGGGCCGCAAAAACCGCCGCGCCGGAGGAAATACCCACCAGCAGTCCTTCTTCCCGGGCCAGCCGCTGCCCGGTTTCAAAAGCTTCCTCATTCCTGACTTTAAAAATCTCGTCTATGATCCCCTGGTTCAGCACGTCCGGGATAAAACCGGCGCCGATACCCTGGATCTTGTGGGGTCCGGGCTTTCCGCCGGACAGCACCGGGGAATCCAGCGGTTCCACGGCAATTGCTTTAAAGCTGGGTTTGCGTTTCTTGATTACTTCGCTGATACCTGTGACGGTGCCTCCGGTGCCAACACCGCTGATCACAATATCCACCCGGCCGTCTGTATCCAACCAGATTTCTTCCGCCGTGGTAAGGCGGTGGATCTCAGGATTAGCCGGGTTTTTAAACTGATTGGGCAAAAAAGCGTTGGGCATCTGCGCCGTTAGTTCCTCGGCTTTCTTGATAGCTCCCTTCATACCGTCCGCTCCGGGTGTTAATACAAGCTCGGCGCCATAGGCTTTTAAAAGGTTCCGGCGCTCCACGCTCATGGTTTCGGGCATGGTCAGGATCAGCCTGTAACCCTTGGCCGCAGCCACGAAAGCCAGGGCGATACCCGTGTTGCCGCTGGTTGGTTCAATGATCACACTATCTTTTTTAAGCAGGCCCTTTTCTTCAGCATCCTTGATCATGCTGTACCCGATCCGGTCTTTAACGCTGCCGGCGGGGTTAAAGGACTCGAGCTTGACCACAACATCCGCCTCCAGTCCCGCGGTCACCCGGCTCAACTTAAGAAGCGGAGTATTACCGATTAAATCTGTCAGGTTATTTGCGATTTTAGCCATTGATTCTTACCTCCCTGATTTTAGTAATTTTTTTATTCAGAATGCCATTGGAAATATTGCTTTTCATTCACTAATGCTGCAGCACGACAACATGGATATCTATTTACCAGATCACATTGGGACATGAACAAATATAAATGATCATTTATCCGCCCTCATGATACTTTAGTATTTTAGTATAATATTAAAGTATACTATTTTAATGTGTTTATTAGATATTATATCCTAAAGATTATTTTGTCAATACAAAAACAAAAAATCTGCCGCCAGATATTTTTCTTGCGGCAGATCTGTTTCAGCAAAATAATGATAATAATTCAAACTATCTTATAATTAATTTCGATCCCCATGTCTGCAGCCAACACTGTCCACCAGGCTGCGAAAGTAACGGCAGTTCTCCACTATATCCAGTCCATGTTTGAAAAGTCCTCCGCCTACCAGGAAAATAACGTCTGCTCCATATAGCTTAATCATATCGGGGATACTGCTGATACTCATTCCGCCGCCGGGACAAGGAAAAATGGTTTTAAAATGCCCCATGGCAGCTGATGTTCCCCGAACGATGCCCCTGCATTCTTCCCGGCTGAAAGAAAAACGGCCGCCAAAATTAGGATATATACTCCCGTCAGCTCCGGACAAACGGGTTATCTGGCCGAATAATGCAAAGTGAGATATACCGTGCTGCGGGTTAAGCACATAGCTTCCGAGCACAGCCGGATGGCTGAAAACAGGCAGGCCGATAGTGTCATCTTCGGCCAGACAGCGCATCGTATCAAAGCCTGCAAGACCAGGCGCTATTAACAGCCCCCGTGCGCCGTTTTCCTTGGCAAACCTGGCTCTCCGAATAATTTCACCGTAAGGCGCCGTGACATTGGCAACATATATGCTGTGCAGGCCGGTTTCCCTGTTTGCCCTTTCCACTGCCTCAGCGCAGGCTCTGACCCGTTCGTCAAAGGGAGCAAAGCTTTGATCCGTAAGGCCATGGTCGTCTTTGATAATATCGATCCCGCCCAGGGCAAACTGGTAAGCCAGGCGGGCCAGCTCCCGTACGGACATCCCCATGGGCTTAAGGGCTGAAAAAAGCAATGGCCGTTCCGCCACACCCAGCCACTCTCTCAGTCCGCTTTTGCCGAACCTTGGCCCCTGGTAGGTTTTAGTCAGTGCTTCCGGCAATCTGATTTCTTCTACCCGGTAACCTGGCTTGATGCTGATATTGCCAAAGATAACGTTTAATAGCTGGGTCAGTTCCCCGGCGGCGGATTCTATATCAAAGCTGACAGTAGCCCTGTAAGCATTCGTCCCATCCGGCAGGAACTCTTCTATCCGTCCAACAATATTGTCCCGGATATGGCCTTCGGGCAGCAGCTCGCCAGGGAACTCTACGGTCTGCTCCAGGCAGATATCTTCAGCTTTGCCGCGGGCATCCGCTTCTGTTCCCGTCAGCCGGTAAATGATAGAGAACCTTTCCATATATAATGCCTCCGTCCGGCCCGTTCTTCATTCCGTCTCGGGCAAACCGCCGTAAAGTTTGTGTTCAATTTTGGCGCAGAGATCCATTACTACCGGCAACCCGGCCTTTAACGCCAGTTCAGCTGCTTCCAGGTTAATTATCCTGAGCTGCAGCCACACTGCGCCGGCTTTACAGGAAATCGCTTCCTGAACTATTTTCAGACAGTCCGCAGATGGCCTGAATATATTCACCAAATCAACATGTTCAGGAATACTTGATAAGTCCGGATAGCTCTTCTCGCCAAATATCGTTTTTGCATTGGGATTTACCGGTATAATCCGGTATCCCGCGGCACGCAGGCAGGCTGCGACCATATTGCTTGCCTTCTGCTGATCTGCTGACAGACCAACAATGGCAATGGTTCTGGATTCGTTCAATATTTTTCGGATAGTATCAGGGTTTTGGTAAAGGTCCTTTTGGGCTGCGGTCAGTCCTGATTCCATAACAAACCTCCCCGGTTTCTATTCTGAAACAGGCTTTATGTAATGTCATCAAAATATGCTTCTAGCATTGTCATCCTGAGCGGCAGCGAAGGATCTTACCCCAAGATTCTTCACTATCGTTCAGAAGGACATTTAAAATTATCCTTTCTTCTCTAATGGCGCCGCGCAGAGCATGGGCGTCTATTGCAATAGTTAACAATTCAACTCCTTATGAATGCGGCTATATCCGGATCCCGGCGCAGCAATTCCAGATCATTCTCAGCAGGTAAAATGGACTTATCACGATCATTGTTTACCAGACATAGAAAACCCAGCGGAGTGCCTTCAGTGGCCCTGAATTGATGCCAGGTATGGGCGGGAATGGTTACAATGTCCTTCTCCCGGATTTGGCAGATCTTTTCCCCCAGCAGCGCTTCCCCGGCGCCGCGAAATATAATCACCAGGTGGGCATGCCGGTGACGCTCCAGGGTAGAATACCCTTCAGGCGCTATTTCAAAATAACGCAGCTGGCAGGGAATATCTGCCAGCCCTGTGGATAGAATTTGCCGGGTAATACTCTTAAAATGAGTCCCCTCTTCCTTGTAGGGAAGAATCAGCACGTTCTCCCACTCGTAATTCCCCAGATGCTGAACAAGCATATGATCTCCCTTTCTATCCAAAACGCGTACGGTTATTTATTTATTATTCTATAGCCAGGTTATATTCTCCCCCCAAAATCTGAAAAAGGGGAAGCACGGGGGAAGCACGGGGATGGTTCTTCTGCTTCCTGCTGCCATCATTAATTCCGGAAAATCAGGCTGCCTGCGGCATAACTTCTGCTTCTTAAGCGCTGCGATTTTCAACAGGCCTCTCTAATGTTGACAGGGATACACCTTTATTTCAATTCGTCCAGGTCGTAGGGGGTCTCCTGGTAGACATGGTAGTTTAGCCAATTTGTGAAAAGCAGGTTGGCATGGCCGCGCCACCTTACCAGCGGGGGCTGACTGGGATCATCGCCGGGAAAATAATTCCTGGGGACCTCGATAGCCAATCCTTTGTTTATATCCCGGTCATACTCGGCCTTCAGGCTGTTGGGATCATACTCGGAGTGCCCGGTCACAAAGATCAGGCGACCGTCTTTGGAAGATACGATATATACCCCCGCTTCCTCCGACTCGGATAAAATTTCCAGGTCATCCACTTTCTCGATATCCTCCCTTCTGATTTCACTGTGGCGGGAGTGGGGCACGAAGAACTCTTCGTCGAAACCCCTCAGCAGCGGAACATTCCGGCGGTTGAGGGTATGGGCAAAAACCCCGAACATCTTTTTTCCCAGTGGATATTTGGATATTCCATAATGATGATAAAGGCCTGCCTGGGCGCCTACACAAATATGCAGGGTTGAAAAGACATTGTGCCGGGTCCAGTCCATTATTTCCTGAAGTTCTTCCCAGTAAGTGACCTCTTCATATTCCAACTGTTCTACCGGAGCCCCGGTAATGATCATGCCGTCAAATCTTTGCGTCCTGATATCCGCAAAGGTCTGATAGAAGTTTGCCAGGTATTCCTCGGAAGTATTCTTCGAGATGTGGCTCTGCATGTGCAGGAGTACAATCTCAACCTGCAGGGGTGAATTGCCCAGCAGCCGCAGCAGCTGGGTTTCCGTAACGCTTTTAAGCGGCATCAGGTTTAAAATGGCAATCCGCAGCGGCCTGATATCCTGGCTGTAGGCGCGCTTTTCGTCCATGACGAAAATGTTTTCGCTGGTTAAGATTTCAGCAGCCGGCAAATTGTCCGGTATCTTAATAGGCATATCGCTAGTACTCTCCTTCGTTAATTCAACATTTCAACAAATGGCGCCAGGCACGTTATTCAACAAAACCATGTCAAGGGGACGGTTCTCTTGTCACGATTTGGCGGGTTAAAACCCGCCCTACAACGTTAGAACACACCCAAGACCAGAAAATATCACCGCTTGTAGGTGCGGATTTATCCGCACAACGTGGTCGGCTGAAGCCGATCCTGCAACACCAAGGCACGTTAGTCAACAAATCAATAAGTCAACAACTGGCGCCGAGGGCTTGATCCAGGTCTGACAAATCAATAAGTCAACAACTGGCGCCGAGGGCTTGATCCAGGTCTGACAGCAGGTCGTCGATGGTTTCGATCCCGACGGACAGGCGGATCAGGTCATCAGTTACCCCGGTTTCCAGGCACTCCGCCGCATTGAGCTGCTGGTGGGTGGTTGAAGCCGGGTGGATGACCAGCGATTTGGCATCGCCGATATTCGCCACCAGCGAGAAGATTTCCAGCGCTTCGATAAAACGCCTGGCCGGCCCCTGGCCCCCTTTGATGCCGAAGGTCAGCAGCGCGCCGAAGCCGCCGCGGTAGTATTTTTTGGCCAGTTCGTACGACTGGTGCTGGGGCAGGCCCGGATAATTAACCCAGGAAACCTGCGGGTGCTTTTCCAAAAACTTTGCCACTGCCAGCGCGTTCCCGCAGTGCCGCTCCATCCGCAGCGGCAGGGTTTCCAGCCCCTGCAGCAGCAGGAAGGCGTTAAACGGGCTCAGGCACGGCCCCAGGTCCCTCAGCAGGTGCACCCTCGCCTTGCCGATAAACGCTGCCGGCCCAAAAGCTTCCGTATAGACTACACCGTGATAGGTGGGATCAGGCTCGGTAAACTGCGGAAATTTGCCGTTTGCCCAGTTAAATTTCCCCCCGTCCACAATGATCCCGCCGATGGAGGTGCCGTGCCCGCCGATAAACTTGGTCGCGGAATGCACCACGATATCCGCGCCGTGCTCCAGCGGCCGGCAAAGAAAAGGTGTGGGCACGGTGTTATCCACCACAAACGGGATACCGGCCGCATGGGCAATGTCCGCCACCGCCTGAAAATCGATCACATCCAGCTTCGGGTTGCCGCTGGACTCGGCGTACAGTGCTTTTGTACCAGGGGTGATCGCCCGGCGGAAGTTTTC
>DHGV01000119.1 GCA_002402945.1 Pelotomaculum sp. UBA4789 | reverse complement strand
TTGCTTTCCATAACGTAGGTGAAAAGCCTATCAGTGTTATTTTGCTCCTTCAGGCTTATGGCGTTCCAGGCGTAGTCGTCAAACACCGCAAGGGCGTCCTCGATCTTTTTCAACAGCGCCTTCTCTTCAGCAGTGGCCAGCAGCTTCTCCATTTCCTCCAGATCGCGGCTTACCGCCGTCCGGGTTTCCTTGAAGCGGTTCACATAGTCCTCGTGGCCCAGGAATATATACGATCGCACGTCCAGGGCGCACATCAAAAAGTCTCCTTTCAGCCCCTCGGCTTCACGGATAAGCTTGACTCTGGTCTGCAGCAGATCGGTATAACCCCGGTCCACCGCCTTCGTCTGGTAAAGCAAGAAGGCACCCCCCAACACCAAAAACAACACCAGCGCCGCAAAGCCGGCGATCAGCCGCGCCCTGACGCCGAAGCGCACCTGGTTGAAATCCTGGTAAAATCTGCACTCCTGGCAGCCGTCGAACTTCTCGGCCATCGTGCCCTGCACCTTCCCCTGGCAGTGGGTGCCTGTAACCGTCCAGCAGCTGTGCCCCTTGCCCTGGGTAAAGGCCGGGCAGGCTCTCTTTCTATCCTCCGGGCACTTCAGGGTATCCCAACAATATTTGGCCATCCGCGCATCTCCCCCGTTCTCTCCTGTCTACTAAAAAATACATTTACTACAAACACCGCACCCGCTTCAGACCTGTTAAAACGCATACCCCCTCAGCCATAATCTATGCCTGAATCAATGCACACAGTCCGCCATCCGAAATGATAGAAAACTCCTGCATTATATATATATCGACAAAATATTTTTAAACTTAAGAGTCAAAAGCTGTATAGATAAAAAGATCCGTAATGAGTTGATTAGTAAAATAAGGGTAACAACAGGTGCATCTGTTCGGGAACGACAAGGCATTTGGGGCTAAGTAAAGATATAGTTTTTAGAGCCTGGTGCGACATTCAAGAAGAACAAAATCGCTTCGCGATGGTTTAATTAATGATTGATTTATTTGGTGATTTTTAGCTAAATATATACTATAATCAGATAAATAAATAAAGAATTACCGATTGAAACCTTTTATTCGACATACATCCAAAAAGTCCTTTTTTAGGGAAATGTTTTCTGGAACTGCTCCACACGCTTCAGCTACGGCTTTGGGGCCGAGGTTGGGATCAATTCACGCCAGAGGCCCAGTGAGCCTTGATGGGTTGGTAATCTACAAATACAAGCTTATTGGCAACGGTCATCTGGTCGGTGATTATGCCGATCGTTCCAGGAGTTTTAAGCATGATCAGTTGAACAAGGATTTTGGGTTGCAATCTTAATATCGGAGCAACCAGCGCAACTGTAATTGGTAAATATGGATAAGTAATTTGCAGTTCCGGGTAGTCTCAGTCAAAGAAATGCGGTGAGCCAAATGCAGCCGGAATGGATAGACCTTTACCTGTTTGTTTCTTTGTTGGTAATTTTAATCTATGTGCTTACAGTAAATACCATAACGACCCTGCACAAAGTTTATTTGGCCTTTCACTCTTTGATGATGCTGTGGCCGAGCTGTAATTTCTTGATTAACATAACCCATGAACAACCAATACAGTGGTTTTTCCTCAATGTCGCTTTTGTCGGCCTCTGTTTTCTGGGCTTTGGCTGGCTGATATTTGCCCTGGTGCTGACTAAGAAAATTGACAGCTATGAGAAAAAAGTTCTATCCTTGTGGGCCATCCCGGCTGTCCTGTGCGCTATGCTGGTTACAACCAATCCATGGCATTTTTTGTTTGTCCAGCCATCCGGTGAAGGATGGGCGATTCGCACTTACGGTCCCTTTTTCTGGTTGTTTATTTTGTCCAGTATAATATATTTAATTGTTGCCACTACATTTATGCTGCTTACTCTGACAGCCGTTCCTGAAAGCAACATGAAGAAACAGCTGTCGCTTTGTGTGTGGGGAGTTATACTTCTGCTTATGTTTTCTCTTTTGGACGTGCTGTTTAACGTGGTTTTTTTTCCAAGGTTCGGCGTCGTGGCCGGCTTGACTTCATTTGGTATTATTACTTCCGTTATTTGTTTTGTGATAGCCATCCAAAAGTACGACCTGTTCCGGATTGTAACCATTGCCCAGCGTGAGGTAATAGACAGCATGACCACAGGTATGATCGTGATCGATAATAATGATTTAACACTCGATCTCAACAGGAGTGCAAACAAATTTCTCAAGATCCGGCAAGGCCAGGTTTTCGATATGAAAAAGCTTTTTACTCTTTCGCCAAAAGAGGGCATGTTCCTGGAGGAGTACAGCAGTAATAAATCAAAAATTCTGCAAACGGAAATAGTGTTCGGGGGAGAAAAAACCGGGCATGTTTCCATTACCGTTTCACCGGTGTTCGATAGAAGAAAATGTCTTTTAGGCCGGATTATTACCTTTAATGACGTTACTGAATTGAGCGTTATGATCCAAAAGATTAATGAAAAGAATATGACGCTTAAGCAGCAAAACAAGGAATTATTGCGGGTCCAGGAAGAACTCTACAAGGCCAACAAAAGACTTGAACAAATGACAATTACAGATGCGCTGACCGGTTGTTATAATAAAAGATATCTGCTGCGGCAACTGGTGCGCGAGATTGCTGTCGCCCGGCGTTTTAAATTTCCTTTTTCGATAATTCTTTTCGATCTGGATAACTTTAAACTAATTAACGACACCTATGGACATCTGGCCGGCGACAATGTTTTGCGAGGTGTGGTGGACGTCATAAAACAAAATCTTCGTGAGGCGGATATGCTGGCCAGGTTTGGGGGTGAAGAATTCATAATTTATATGCCGCAAACGGACAGGGATGGCGCTGTTGTTTTTGCTGAAAGAATAAGGTCTATGGTAGAGAACCACTGCATCAGGACTTCCGGTGCGGATTTGAGTGTAACTATAAGCGCAGGCCTGATCAGCGTTAACGCCGAAGCGGAGTTTGTCGACGACCATCAAATTTTCCTGGAAAATCTCTTGACCATGGTGGACAGTGCTCTTTACGAAGCCAAGTCAAGAGGACGTAACTGTGTGGTGGTTGCAGACGCATCTGTTAAAGACGCCTGAAAGACGTTCCCGCCAGGGGCTAGTCGCTATGACGGAAAAGGTTTTTTCCTGTTCCCTTGGCGCAGGCATCCCATGTTTATGCCGTAATCGATTTGGACACCGGCGCAGCGGGAACTACATTTTTTATGCGGTTCATGCTGCCGGAGGAATCCCAGGGCGCCAATGTACTTACTGGTTAAGCTGTAATTACAATTTAACAGAACATGTAATATTGGGGAAGCATGGGGACGGTCTTTTTGCTTCCTAAGCAATTGATAAAGAAAATCTGAAATGTGATTAACTATCTTTCCCAAACAACTTTTCCATCAATGATAGTCATCATTGCCTTAATCTCTTTTATCTCTTCCTGATTTACTTGTGTGGGATTGCCGCTCAGGACCACCAGATCAGCAAGCTTGCCCGGGGTGATCGAGCCTTTTACATTTTCCTCAAAGGTGGCGTAGGCAGGCCAATAGGTGTACATCCTCAACGCCTCCAACGGGGCAATGCCCTCCCCGGGTGAAATAGTTTGCCCTGTCCCGGTTTTCCTGGTTACAGCGGCATAGACGCCGAGCAGGGGATTAGACGGCGTCACAGGTGAATCTGAACTTGCCGCTATCTTCAAACCACGTTTGTGAAATGACCCGACAGGGAAAATCCAGCTGATCATGGCGGGGGGGACATCTTTCAGAAATATATCCCCGAAGCAGTAAATGAATGGCGGCTGTGTGACAACAATTGCCCCGGTCTCCTTCAGCCTGCGCATTAGACCGGGAGGACAAACCGCGCAATGCTCCAGGCGGTGGCGGTGCTCCGGCCTGGGCGTCTGCTTCTGGACAAACTCCAGTGAGGCCAGCGCTGCTTCCAGAGTATATACATCATTGACATGGAGCGCAAGCTGGAACCCTGCCTGGTGCGCCCTGAGGGCGTGGTCGTTCAGCAGATCCTGTGGCGGATGCGGACAGCCGGTACTTTCATCAAGTGCTATCTTAACCCCGCCCACACGCAAACGGCTGTCCCCACTGCCCGTAGATAGACCGGCTCCCCTGAATTCCTCCAGGGCGTCACTCCCCAGCATCATAGAAATCCGCACCGGCAATTTCCCCTGTTCTTTAAACCTCTGCAGTATTTGCCATTGGCTCAACCCGTTAGTCCAGCCGGTGTCCTGAAGAGAAGTAATTCCGTGTGAAATATATTCCAGGAAGGCGAGCTTTGCTCCCTGTGCCAGCTCCTCCTCATCCAGGGGCGGCAATCCGCTCTCCACAAGCTTATTCCTTCCAACGACAAGCCCGTCCAGCTCTCCTGTTTCCAGATCCCGGCCGATGTGTCCACCCTCCGGATCCGGGGTATCCATGGTGATACCCACCAGCCGCAGCGCCAGGCTGTTTAACACACATATACACCCTGAGTAATGGACCAGGATCACCGGGTGAAAGGGGGCTGCTTCGTCCAGTTCCCGGCGGTTGGGATGCCGGTTTTCCTCAAGACAGACTTCGTTATATTGCGCCGCCCTTACCCACTTTCCCTCAGGAGTTTGCTCCGCCTTCCGGCGGATGCACTCCTTAATCTCAACAATATTTTTTGCCGATGCGGGCGAACAATCTACGTGAAGCAGAGTGGCGGCAAAAGAAAGAGGATGACAGTGGGCATCGTTGAAACCGGGAACCACCGTCCCGCCTTCGCAGTCAATAAGCCTGGCCTTCGTGCCCTTGAACAGCCCAAGGCAATTCCCTTTACCGACATCCAGGATTTTACCGTCTTTAACAGCGACCAGTTCTGCCTCGGACCGCTTTTGATCCATGGTTATTACCCTGGCGTTATATAAAACAAGGTCTGCTGAGGTATCGCACATCATATTTCATTCTCCATTTCGTCCGATGTTTATTTTACTCAAGAATCCTACCACTAAAGCCCACTATGATTATCTGATTCTTTCATTATACTCTATTTTTTGATTTATAAAAATTCTGAGTATAAATATTGCCTCCCTGAAAAACAAAGTGATTCTCACGTTAAAATGGATTAAGAGGATCTGGCGGAGCAGACTAGGAGCCTGTACGAGAGTGAACTCGTTCAGCTAAAGCT
>DHGV01000087.1:15884-19835 GCA_002402945.1 Pelotomaculum sp. UBA4789 | reverse complement strand
ATAAATTTGGCCTACTGAAAAATATATGGGTTTGGCTAGCAAGCCCTAGATAGAACAAAGAGAGGAAGATTTCGGGCTGAAACCTTCCTCTTTTGCTGATACTTTATATCCTGTTTACACTACTTACGTCACATTCTCGATTTTTTCCACCGATTGCTCTGTGGTCAGCAGGTGCGCCAGCTCACCAATCGTGCCCCGCCCGGGGACACACAGGTGGGAGGCGATCTCCGCCAGGGGCACCATAACAAAAGCGCGCTCAAACATGCGGGGATGGGGGACAGTCAAATCCGCGGCGCAGACCTTTTCGCTGCCGAAGAGCAGCAGGTCCAGGTCTATCGTCCGCGGGCCCCAGCGCACGGTGGTTATCCGCTCAAGCTTTTTTTCAATTTCTTTCAGTAATAATAATAGTTCATACGGGTTTAAGCTGGTCTCGATCTCCGCCGCCGTGTTGATAAACCAGTCCTGCTTGGGCACATACAGCGGGGCGGTCTTATATAATGAAGCCACTTTCTTTACCTGCACGCCGGGGGTTTCCCCCAGCAGTTCCAGAGCTTTTTTTATATTGGCCCCTTTATCGCCCAGGTTGCTGCCCAGGCCGATATAGGCAGTTGTCAGCATAATGTCTCCTCCGCAGCCGCAAATTTCTTTTGTTATAAAAACATTGTATCCATTATACTATGTTTCCGGCTTTGCTGTCAGTCTATGTAGGTCAAAGCTGTTATTTTCTCCGTGTTATTTCCGCCGCTAACCAGGAAAAACGCCCTGGCACAGGCGCCTGCGGCTTTTTCACACGCACCATGATCTCGGAAATGGGGAACTGTTCCAGCAGTGTCCGGGCGACCGACTCCGCCAGGGCCTCGATGAGCTGGCAGGGGAGGCCGCAGACGATAGACTGTACCGTTTCAAAAACGCTGGCGTAGTTGACAGTTTGGCTGAGGTCGTCCGAAATCCCCGCATGCTGCAGGTCTAAAAAAAGCTCCACGTCTAAAATAAACCGCTGGCCGAGTGATCTTTCCTCGGGAGTTGTACCGTGATAGCCGTAAAACTCCATACCCTCAAGAATAATCTTATCCATAATAACCCCCTCTCCTGTGCGGCTGAAGCCGCACCTACAATCGAATATACCGATCGGGGGACATATTCTGGTTTCGAATGTGTCCCGTTCCTCTGTCTGATATCGATGAACGATAATCGCAACATAATGCTGTGCGGCTGAAGCCGCACCTACAACCGGGGATATATCGATCGGGGGACATTACAATTCCAGCTTCACCCGGCCCATAATCGCGTCGGTCATTCTGGCCACCCTGGCCATTTCCTTCACATCATGCACCCGCACGATGTTCGCCCCGTTGGCAACGCCTACCGCCACCGCCGCGGCAGTTCCTTCCGCCCGCTCCTCCACAGGCAGGTTCAAGACCTTGCCGATGGTTGACTTGCGTGAAGGACCGATCAAAACCGGGCGCCCCAAACAGCGCAGTTCCTTCAGCCGCCGCAGCGCCTCCAGGTTCTGTAATGCGGTTTTGCCGAAGCCGAGACCGGGATCAACAATAATCATCTCCCGTGTTAAACCGGCATTCAGGGCCATGCTGATGCTTTCCCTGAGAAATTCGTTTATATCCCCCATAAGGTTTCGGTACACGGCGCCTTTCTGGTTATGCATCAGCACCAGGGGAGCGCCGTATGCTGCGGCAACTCCGGCCATAGCCGGATCGCCGTGCAGACCCAGTTGATCGTTGATCATGCCGGCGCCTTCCTCCAGCGCCTGCCTGGCCACTTCCGCCTTGGTCGTATCAATGGAAACCGGCACGTCTATCTCGTTAGCCAGTCTTTTCAAAACCGGCATGACCCGGGACAGCTCCTCTTCGGCATCCACCGGTGTATATCCCGGCCGGGTGGATTCCCCGCCCAGATCGATGATGTCGGCGCCGTCAGCTGTCATCTGCCTGGCTTTTTCCACTGCGGTCCCATAATCAAAATATTCCCCGCCGTCCGAGAAAGAATCCGGTGTCACGTTGAGGATGCCCATCACCAGCGTTCTTTCCCCGATGCGTATTTTTTTACCGCAGCAGTCCAGGGTATACGGTAAAAATCCCTCCTGCCCTTCCAGCACAGCCCTGATCCTTCCGGCCAGGGCAGCCAGCCCGAAAGGCTGGCATCCAAGCTTGGCTAAAAAGGCCTCGTACTGCTTCAGCGTGCCCATCAGCAGCACTCTTGTCTCCGGAACGGAACAGTCAACGGCGCCCCGGGAAACAGCCGCCTCACCGCCTTTGCCGAGCATTTCCTGCTTGATAATGTTGGCCTGTTTCGGCTGTACGCCGTCCAGCATGACCAGCCGGTGCACCGCTTTCGGCGTCATCCACTCACAGCCATCAGCATCAGCGCCAACCGATGCGATAACCCGGAAGGCTTCCTTTTTATTATCCGCCAAAACGCTGTAGACCCTGATCGCCAATCCATCACCCCCGGATATTAGTTTAAAAAAGCCCGGTTACATTTCCGGTTTCGGTATCAATATCGATGCGCCTGAAAGCCGGGTCAGAGCCGGTTCCCGGCATCAGCTTTATTTCACCGGCCATCGGGACGAGAAATTTTGCGCCGCCATAAACCAGGACATCGCGGATCGGCAGCACCCAGCCTTTGGGAACCCCCTTCAGCGTGGGGTCGTGGGATAAGCTCAGGTGCGTTTTGGCCATCATCGTCATAAAGTCGGCGTAGGCGGGATCTGACTCGAAACGCCTGGCCTTGGCCTCTGCTTCGGGCGTCCAGGAAACCCCGTCAGCGCCATAAACCTCTCTGGCGATAATCTCCACCCTCTGCCTTAACGGCATATCCAGCGGGTACAGGTATTTAAAATCAACTGGTTCACTGCAGGCGTCAACCACCGCGTCTGCCAGTTCCAGGGCCCCTTCCCCGCCTTTCAGCCAGTGCTCGGACAGGGCGCAGCGCGCTCCCGCCTGCTCCACATGCCGGCGGATGGCTGACACCTCTTCCTTTGTATCGGTGTAAAAAGCGTTGATGCAGACAACCGGCTTAATCCCGGCTTTCTTCACGGTTTCAATATGGTGCAGCAGGTTGGGGATGCCTTTTTCGAGGAGTTCCAGATTCTCCCTTGTGTATTCATCGGGCAGGGGACGGCCCGGAACGACGTTCGGTCCGCCGCCGTGCATCTTCAGCGCCCTGATCGTAGCGGTAATGACAGAAACGTTTGGCGCCAGGCCGCTGATCCGGCACTTCACGTTCCAGAATTTTTCAAAGCCGATGTCAGCGGCAAAGCCGCTCTCTGTGATGTGGTAGTCAGACATCTTGATGCCGATGCGGTCGGCAATTACTGAAGACTGGCCGATGGCAATATTCGCGAAGGGGCCCGCGTGCATCAGCACGGGCTGGTACTCCACCGTGCTCACCAGGGAGGGATTGACGGTGTTCCTCAGATAAGCGCTCATCGCCCCGTCGACTTCCAGGTCAGCAGTGGTAACCTGTCTGCCCTTTTTGTCATAAGCAACGATGATCCTGCCGATCCTTTCCCTGAGATCTTTCAGGTCCTTCGCCACCGAGAGTATAGCCATCAGCTCGGAGCTGGCCGTGATGCCGAATTTGGATTCCATCTGGTAGCCGTCCATCTTGCCGCCGATGCCCATGATTATCTTGCGCAGGCCCTGGGCGCAGAAATCGATGGTCCAGCCCATCTCCACCCGTTCCGGGTCAATGTCCAGGCGCCTTAGATTGCGTTTGCCCAGCTCCTGGTCGTCATAATTTCTTTCATGCTGCATCCTGGCGTTCAGCGCGACCATGGCCAGGTTGTGGGCATTCATGATGTCATTGATATCCCCGGTGAGCCCCAGGGATATTTCGGTCATGGGAATGACCAGGGCATTGCCGCCCCCGGCAGCCGAACCCTTGATATTCATGGTGGGACCGCCTGAAGGCTGGCGGATCGCGGCGCTCACA
>DHGV01000087.1:0-15860 GCA_002402945.1 Pelotomaculum sp. UBA4789 | reverse complement strand
GCGGTGACATTTATGTACTTGCCGTCCGGCCGGTCTGAAAGCCGCCTGATAATTTTCATGCTGTCGAGCTTGCAGATCCTGCCGTACGGGATAACTTCGTCTTTTTCCAGGCCCAGCCTTTCCTGCCAGTCAGACGGCGCAGGCATGTTTTTTCCCGCAGCCTCTGCGATTTCATAGTCCTTCATCCTGGTAGGGTCGTAAGGCATATATATTACTCTCCCTTCACTTTGGGTTTTATCTTTATAATACAACAATTTATATGTAATTTTGTGTATTTCATTTAAGACATAGAAAAGTTTATTTATTTTATCTTTTCAAGGGTATTTAAAAGGAGAGAATATTTACATCTATTCTCTCCCCGCTTTTCTTTTTGCCGCAAATTTAATTGTTACTCGTAAATCCAGCAATCGACTTCCCGGCTGTAATCGTTCAGTTCTTCTTTTTTAAAGAACAGGGCTATCTCCCTTTGGGCGCTCTCCGGGGAATCGGAACCATGGATGACATTGCGGCCGATATCTATGCCGTAGCTGCCCCTGATGGTGCCGGGCAGCGCTTTCAGGGGATCCGTCGCCCCCATCATTTCCCGCGCCGCGCTGACAGCGTCCTTGCCCTCGATAACCATGGCCACCACCGGGCCGCTGGTAATAAATCCGACCAGTTTCTCGAAAAAGGGTTTGCCCATATGCTCGCCGTAGTGCTTTTCGGCCAGTTCCCTGCTGATCCGGAGCATCTTCAGCGCAGCGATTTTGAACCCTTTCTTCTCAAACCGCGTGATGATTTCTCCGGCCAGCCCGCGCTGCACGCCATCAGGTTTAACCATAAGATATGTCCGTTCCATTATAAACCCCCGTCTTCATTGTTTTTTAAAAAAACCCGCAGCTTTTGGCTGCGGGTTTATTAATTACACTGTCCCGTTCGTCCGCTCTCCCTCGCCGGCTTGTTTCATCAGTTCGGCAAACTCAATAGCTTCGATGGTTTCTTTTTCGAAGAGGGTCTTTGCCACCAGGTGAAGCGTTTCGAGGTGTTTTTCCAGAAGTTCTTTTGCCTGTTTGTAAGAGTGGTCAATGATCTGCCGCACCTCGATGTCAATAGCATTAGCCACTTCTTCGCTGTAGTTGCGGTCCCTGGAAAAATCCCTGCCGAGGAATGGCGTATCTGTCTTGCGTCCGTAAGTCATCGGACCCAGGTCGCTCATGCCGAATTCCATGACAATCTTTCTGACCAGGTCGGTTGAACGTTCCAAATCATTCAGGGCCCCGGTGCTGATTTCTTTTAACACCAAGTCTTCGGAAACCCGTCCGGCCAGCAGCATCGTCACCTGGTCAAGCAGCTGGGATTTAGTGGCATAGTAACGATCTTCCTTGGGAAGCAGCAGGGTATAACCGCCTGCCCGGCCCCTGGGTATAATGGATACCTTGTGTACGGGGTCGGTGTTCGGCAGTAAAAATCCTACCACCGCGTGACCGCCCTCATGGTAACAAACCAGCCATTTTTCTTTCTCGCTGATCACCTTGGACTTCTTCTCCGGCCCGGCTATGACCCGCTCAATCGAATTTTCCAAATCAGCCATGGTGATTTTCTTCCTGTTCATCCGGGCTGCTAAAAGCGCCGCTTCATTGGTCAGGTTGGCCAGGTCCGCCCCGGTGAAACCCGGTGTCCGGCGAGCCAGGACTTCAAGGTTTACATTTTCTTCAACCGGTTTGCCGCGCATGTGGACTTTGAGGATCTCTTTCCGCCCGTTGACATCCGGCGAATCGACCGCCACCTGGCGGTCAAAACGTCCCGGCCGCAGCAGGGCCGGATCCAGAATATCCGGACGGTTGGTGGCCGCCAGGATAATTATGCCCTCGTTGGGCGCGAAGCCATCCATTTCTACGAGCAGCTGGTTGAGTGTCTGCTCACGCTCATCATGACCGCCGCCGAGACCGGCGCCCCGCTGCCGGCCAACCGCGTCTATTTCATCAACAAAAACAATGCAGGGAGCGCTCTTTTTCGCCTGATCAAAGAGATCACGGACCCTGGAGGCGCCCACACCAACAAACATTTCCACAAAATCAGAGCCGCTGATGCTGAAAAACGGCACTCCCGCCTCACCTGCTACAGCCCTGGCCAGCAGCGTTTTGCCTGTGCCGGGCGCGCCAAAGAGAAGTACCCCCCTGGGTATCTTGGCGCCCAATTCCTGAAACTTTTTGGGGTTTTTCAGGAATTCAACGATTTCCTCCAGCTCTTCTTTGACCTCATCTGCCCCCGCCACATCAGCGAATGTTATCTTCTTTTTTTCATCAGTGTGCAGCCTGGCCCGGCTCTTGCCAAAAGACATAACCCGGTTTCCCCCGCCCTGGGTCTGCTGCATCAGGAAAAAGAAGAGGGCTACTAACAAGATAATGGGCAGCAAGGTGCTCAGGAGGCTGGTCCACCACCCGGGCTGGGGCGGCGGCTCGCTGGTCCATTCCACTTTCTTGTCTTTTAAAACATTGTACAGGACGGCATCTTCAGCCGGTCCCTTGGTTTCAAATTTTGTGCCGTCAGTTAATTCGCCGCTTATGAGGTTAGTGTTGCTGTCACTCCGGATAATAACCGATTTTACCATGCCCTGGTTTATATCATCATAAAATTCGCTGTACTTGATCTGCGAGGGCAAGGTGCTTGTGGGCGTAGTATATTTAAGCAAGGCGATAATAACCAGAACAATCAGCAAATAGATGCTGAGGTTTTTTATTACCTTGTTCACAAATCCACTCCTCCTATTATATTGCAATGACTCATAACCATTATTTTAACATAATTCAGCAGCCGTTTCAATCATAAGTCTGATCTCCCTGGGATCAATTTCAGGTGCAGCGCCTTTTTCGTGCTGCCGCTCACTTTCCACTTCTCTCCGGTTCTGATTCCGCCTACCCAGATAATTTCCACCGGTGTACATATAAGGGGGATGCGGTCCCTTTCTGCACGTGGAATTTTTTGTTTGACTAAAAAATCCTTTAATTTTGTTTCGGAAACCTGCCCGTAAGGATGAAAAACATCCCCATCCCGGCGGCGTCTCACAAACACGACAGGCGGCAGTTTGTCAAAATCCAGCAAAGCTTCACCCCGCGGCAGGTTGCGCGGGCTTTGATCCCGCACCCGCGGAGTCACCTGTGCGCACACAGTCATATCTGTCTCCGGTATATATGTCGTCCCGGGAATCTGCAGCGAATAAATGTATTCCGGCAGCGCACTGCTGTCATTTGCCGCTTTCAGCTCAAGGGTGGTATAAATTATTGTTGCGACAACTTTACCTGGCATAACTGCCTGGGAACCGGTTGTGCCGCTGTTTATTAATTCAAGCGCTGCCTCGGCATGCTGAAAATCCAAATTCACCGCGGCGCCGGTTACCTCCCGCCAGGCACGCCGCAACAACCTGCGCCTGATAGCCGGCGGTGTTTCTTTAAGCCGACCCAGGCTTAACAAAATGCGTCCCGGGTCAGCTTCCAGCAGTGCACCCTGAAAAGCCTTAACCGCCATTTCATCCAGGTAACTGTCTTCCTCCCGGCATATTTCACCGAGTCTTTGTAAGGACGGAACAATCTCCGGATTATAATCCTTTTCCAGCAGCGGTATCAGGTTTAACCTGATCCGGTTTCTGGTATATACAGGCTTTAGATTGGAAGAGTCCTGGCGGTAAGCCAGGTTCATTTCACTGCAAAATAGTTCGATCTCAGAGCGCCTCACATTTAACAGGGGCCTGATATAAAAACCCTCCCGCACCGGAAGGATCCCTTTAAGGCCGGCCGTGCCTGCTCCTCTTAAGATGTTGATCAGGATGGTCTCAGCCTGATCATCTCCCTGGTGGGCAAGGGCCACCTTCGACGCCCCAACCTGGCCGGCGGTCTCACGAAAAAACCCGAAGCGCACTTCCCTGGCAGCGGCCTGCTTTGACAGGTGACGCTGCGTACGGTAAAAAGGGACATCGACAGACTTTACCGTGACCGGCAGGCCGTAACGCTTTGCGGCCTCAGCTACAAAAACAGCGTCCTTTTCCGACTCTTCCCCGCGGAACATATGGTTTAAATGAGCAACATGCAGTGTTATCCCCAGTTCATCTTTTAAAAGATATAAAATGTGCAGAAGCGCGATTGAATCCGGCCCGCCGGAAACAGCTGCCAAAACTTTATCGCCGCGCTCCACCATCCGGTGCTGCGACATATAACTGCTGACCCTCTGGAGCAGGTTCATCAACGTTCACCATTCCCCCTGATTAACACCTCGTTATTCCACAATGCTTGGGGCTTTTCCTGCTGTGTTTCTTCAATATACTGGTTAATTAGCTGCCGTCTCCAATATTACTATCATTTCTTTGTAAACCACAGTTTTACAGTGTTGTTTTGCCGATATGCCGGTTGATTTCTCTTTTTAGGATCGGCGCCTTGCCGGCAAAATAAAATGAGGACATGATGCAAATTATGCCGCCCATCAGGATTGTTCCGGGAGCGCCGATACGGCTGGCCAGTACACCCGCCAGCAGGTTGCCGAAAGTAGCCATGCCCAGAAAAGACATGGTGTACAAACTCATAACGCGGCCGCGCTTGTCGTCATCTACAACGGTCTGCAAAATAGTATTGTTGGATGCCATCTGGATCATCCCGCCAAAGCCGGTCAGCAGCATCAGCGGCAGGGATATCCAAAATTCCTGGGATTGCGAGAGCGCTATCAGACCAATGCCGAAAATGCAGGTAGCCCTGGGCGCCAACTGTCCGAGCCCTTCCACGCTTTTACGGACAGCGAGGTAAAGGGCGCCCACTACAGCGCCCACACCCGTAGCCGTGATCAAAAATCCAAAGGTATTCGCCCCGCCGGACAAAACATCCCGGGCTATGATAGGCATCAGCACGGTATAGGGCATGCCCGCGATACTGAAAACTGCTGACAAAGTCAGGATAGCCCTGATGGCCTCTGATCCAAAAGCATACCTGAGCCCTTCCTTTAACTGCTGAAAAATGCGGGGTTCATGGCCCTCCTTCTGCCTGATGCTTATTTTCATCGCCAGCAAAGCCGCAATCACCGCGGTATAACTGATCCCGTTAATCAAAAAACACATGCCTTCACCCAGGACCGCGATCAAGATGCCGGCAATTGTTGGGCCAACCAGGCGGGCCCCGTTGAATAGGAATGAGTTCAGGGCAATAGCGTTGGGCAGGTCTTCCTTCTTTTCCACCATTGAAACCACAAGCGACTGGCGGGCCGGGATGTCAAAAGCGTTCACAAAACCGAGGAACAGGCTCAATATAATCAGATGCCAGACGGTTATAGCGCCGGAGAGAATCAGCCCGGCGGCAATAAAAGCCTGGAGCATGGACAGGACCTGGGTGGCAATGAGGATATGGCGGCGATTCCAGCGGTCTGCCAGGACACCGGCAAGAGGGGCAAAGATAAAACTGGGAAGCTGGCCGGTGAACCCGACAACACCCAAAAGGAGAGCGGAATCAGTCAAGCGGTAAACCAGCCAGCTCATGGCGATCATCTGCATCCAGGTACCAATTAATGAGATGCCCTGGCCGGCAAAAAAAAGACGGTAATTCCTGCTTGAAAGGGCGCGAATAATATTTATATTTGATATCGCCATCAGCAACACTCTTCCAGCGCCAGGCCGTCCAGAATATCGCATTCACTGACCAGCATCTTTTCCGACCCGAGCCCGTCCATTATTATCTTGACGATGTTTGCTCCCGCTACTATTATATCCGCCCGCTCCGGCCGGAGCCCCGGTACCTTCCTTCGCTCCTCCATGTCCATGCTGTTAAGCATTTTCAGGATCCTGTTTACGCTTGCCGCACTCAGGCTATACCCGTGCACCCGTTTTGGGTCATAAACAGCAAGCTGCTGATCTATGGCAGCCAGGGTTGTGACTGTCCCGCCTACACCTACCAGGCATTCGAATGCTGACTGCTTTACTTCCTCAAGGGTCGGCCGCAGGATATTATAAATCACAATTTCATCCGCAGCGGTATCTGTGAGGCGCACTGCCCCGGCGTTCACACTCACCAGGTTCAGCTGCTCCCCATGCATCCAGATGAATTCCGTGCTGCCGCCGCCAATATCCACCACTACGGTGGAGTCCGGCTCGACCTGGAGGCCGGAAAGCACGCCCCGGTAACTTAAAGCCGCCTCCTCCTCGCCGCCCAGCACCCTGACAGTCAATCCTGTTCTTTTTTTAACCAGCTCCAGAAACTCTGTTCTATTGGCAGCGTCCCGCACAGCGCTGGTGGTTGCGGCCACCACGCTTTCTGCTCCCAGGTTAATGGCCTTCCGGTAAAACAAGCCTACGGCATCCGCGGTGCTGAGCATCGTCTCCTGCAGCAGCAAGCCGCTGCTCATGCCCTTGCCTAGACGGGTTGTGATCAGGCCGGTCTCTATCCTTTTTAAACCCGCGCCGGAGTAATCCGCAACCAGCAGCCTGGTTGAATTTGTGCCGATATCGATGGCCGCAACACGTTTCATGACTTACAGCCTCCAAACAATAAAAGCAATTCCCTCTGAGAATTGCCTTTTGTCATCTATTCAGCTTTCTTTCCGGAGCCGCGCCCGCCCCTTTTTGATTCGGTGTTTCGCTTGAGAACCTGCTGGCGCTCTTCGCTCTCCTTCATAAACTTGGACAACCTGTCTTCAAAAGATGGCTGAAATTTTTTCTTTGGTGCACGCACCAAAGGATTTGCCTGCTTCATGGAAAGCCCGATCTTACCCTTCGGATCTACAGAAATCACCTTTACCGTGACTTTATCGTTTGCCTTAATAAAGTCATTTACGTCTTTTACATAGACCTCAGCGATCTCTGAAATATGGACCAGACCTGTCTCTCCGCCGGGCAGCTCTATAAATGCACCGAAATTTGTAATCCCGGTGACAACGCCCTCCAAGACGCTCCCCAGTTCAATCGGCATAACTGACAAAAGTCCTCCTTAATGCTTTAAAAACCTAGTGTAATTATATGCGAACAGAACGGAGAGTGTCAAGAAACATCTGGGTTTTCGCCGTTAACCTTAGTCAGCTATGACATTTTGGTTTACCGGGGCCTGGGCTTTCACGTCCTCTGTTCCCGAGGATACCGTCACAACCCTGGTTTCGCCCGGTTTCAACAGGCCAATTTTTTCCCTGGCATTTTTTTCAATATAAGCGTCACTCTGCGCCAGGCGCAGCTCTTCACGCAGGACGGCGTTGTTTTGCTGCATCTCCTGCACCTGCAGCTGAATGCTTTGCACGTTTCTCTGCATGACAGACAGCTTGCTGAACTGGGAGCAGAATGATATAACAAGGTAGACTAAAAGCAGGGACAGAACTATGGCGGGAAGCCTGCTTCTGGAGATGCTGAAAGATTTCCTGGCCCTGGCTTTTTTCCGGGGGCGCGCTTGTTCCCGTTGGGTGTAGAATATTTCCTCTTTCCTCAGCGGCTGACTCAAGCTTTCTCCTCCTCTTCCTCATCAATTCCAAAGAGACCCAGGTTCTGACCCGGTATAATAATAACCACCTCGTAGCCTTTGGTCCTGGCGCGGCTATAAAGAGTTGACACGGTGCTGGGGCTTAAACCCAGATTTTTAGCAATCCGATCCGTTGAGTATCCCATCTCTTTCAAAGACACAACCTGCCGTTCCCGGAAACTCAACCTTTCGGCGCCCCTTATTTCAATTTTCATAACCGCCGGCTCCTGCCTCGAACATCACAATGTCCACAAAATGCGTACAAAACAATTACAAGTCTTCTTCATAATAATAACAATTCCCTCCTTTGTCAAAATATTTTTTAATATTTTGTTAAAATATTTTATTTGCAGGATTATGACGCGGTCAAATAAAAAAGTGAGGCTAGAGAATCTCTCTTTGCCTCACTCTGTTGTTGCTTTTTCTTTACCCAGTGGTAAAACGCCATTCATCTCCGTCAAGCCCATCATAATCTATTAATGTTTCAACATCTTCAATGAAGCCTGGCATGATGGTTACCTCAAAGGTTTCACCGCTTTCCAGTTCATCTTTAAGGGTGATGACAAGAGTGTCTCCATCCTCGATCTTAACATTCTCGATTTCTACTTCTTGATCATCTTTTTTTACTTCTACTGCATTATCAATGTCCTTGTCTGATATAACTTCGATGTCGCTTTTAAATTTAGCCTCGAGTGTAGCCGTTGGCTCAACATTTTTTTCATCGTTTTCAGGATTAAGGCTATCCAGTTCCGGTCCATCTTCGTCTTCGTCAAATGTACTGAACTCCCACTCGCTACTGCTGATCCCGTCAAATTCCTCTTCCCCGTTTTCTGACTCTATGATCCCGTCATCAATCGTTACCCGGTACTTCATGTCTTCGTCCAGGGTCCCTTCCTCCAGCTCTATGGTCAGTACCCTGCCATTGAAAGAAACACTGTCGATAGCAGCATCTTCATTAGTATCAGTTAGATTCTCGATTTCTATTCCTTCTTCAACATCTAGGTCGTCTACTACTGCCACGATATCCATGTTAAACCTGACAGTCAATTTGTCAGTGTCAGGGTCGACACCGCTTTCTCCATCGTTTGGATCTATCTTGGCAATCCTGAGTCCACTGCCATCATTGTCGCCATTATCAGGCCATACATCACCTAATATCCGGTATATGATGACTGTCAATTCGGCCCTGGTCACAGGCTTATTGGGCTGAAACTTTTTATCCGGATACCCGACCATCCATTTGTGATTGAACATCACACCGATATAATGCCGGGCGTCTTCAGGTATATCATTAATATCCAGGAACGGCAGTGTTTCGTCGTCTACATCCAGGTCACCCGCCGCTTTCATTGCCCAAACCGCTACTTCATAACGCTTGGCCGGCTTCCAGCCTTCAAAGTCCTCGGCATCGTCAATAATATCATTTTCTTCAGCGTAATTCAGGCACTCTTCCAGCCTGCCTTCCCAGGACAGACCATCCTCCTGCTCAAAATCATCCATAGCCCGGCAGATCATCATCATGGCTTCATACCGGCTGACCGGGGCGTTCGGCTTGAATGAGTAGTCCGGGTAACCGGAGGTTATCCCCAACCTATTCATCTCGCGTATAGTCTGCGCTGCCCAGTGTGAGCCGATGTCATTAAACTGCACTACTTTTCCGTTGCCCTTGCCGTTGAATTTCCAGCCGGTATTGCCCTTGCCAGGGTTGGCGAATGACGTGGCGGTGAGCCCCAGGATTATCAGCGCCGTTAGGATAAAAGTAAAAGCACCCTTCTTAAACATTGGCACAGCCTCCTTTGTGTGATTTTATGGTAACTCGCTTATCTTGTATTTAAATCACCCTCCTGTCATTGATATACTTGTACTAATATTATATACGCTCGCGCTAAAAATTATAGAGGATGATCACACATAAAAATCAAATTTTTATATTTTTCTGTCAATATAAAAAGAAAGCCCCGGCTTGCCTCATTACTCAAAATGCCAGGGTCTCTCTTAAAATGCAACTGTCAAATAAATTTTTTGCATAGCCTTCCTGCTTATTGCCTGAGCACAACATTTTTCACCTTGTCTTTTACCAGCTTGCCGTCTTCGACAAGTTCCTCGGCTACAAATATGAAGGTAATGAAATCCTTAATGCCCGCTCTCTCCATGACCTCATCCATGTTTTCCGCGCTGCCGAGTTCGCTGACTACCTGGTATAGCAATTCCTTTTTGGCGTCTATATAACGGCCTGTTTCCTCAAGGAATTTGGCGGTCCGGCAGATGGTCCCGTCTACTGTCTTAAAATAACCCATCTCTGTCAGCTCTTTCAGGTTTTCATCATCATCACCCGCGAACATCAGCTGCTTAAAAAGCGATTCATCCATTATCTACCCCCACCTTTAACAAAGATCTTTCGCAATTCGTACCGCCTTTTACTTTTCGTCTGCTTTGCTATTTTTCCTGCCGCTCACAGATTTTTATATAACGAGACACAAAAAAACCCTCCTGCGCTTCTTCAAGCTGTGGCAGGAGGGGTGTTAATTATGTAACACTATCTTCGATCATCTGATACAGTTCGGCGGCCAGCTTAGCCGGTACATTTTCCTTGACTGAAACGACTTCCAGCTTGATTTTCCTGTTGCCAAAATTAATACTCACGGTATCACCAGGCTTGATGTCAGCGCCTGCTTTTGCAGGCCTTCCATTTACCTCAGCCTGTCCACGGTCGCAGATCTCTTTAGCCAGGGTACGCCGCTTGATTACCCGCGATACTTTTAAGAATTTGTCAAGCCGCAATTCAGCCTCCACCGTCCTTCGGGAATAAACCAGTCCTACACAGTCTGGCCAGGCTAATATATTATTTAACCACCGCTTCCCTAAGTGACTTCCCAGCCTTGAAGACAGGAACCTTGGCCGCAGCGATATTGATCTCTTCGCCGGTTTGCGGATTTCTGCCCTTACGGGCTGCCCTCTTCCTGATTTCAAAAGTGCCAAAACCGACCAGTTGGACTTTGTCGCCTTTTCTTAAAGCTGCACCAATGGCTTCTAAAATAGCGTTTACGGCTTTTTCAGAATCTTTTTTGGTTAACTCTGTTTTTTCGGCAACACTTGAAATCAATTCTGCCTTGTTCATATTACCCCTCCTTTAAAAATGAAATATAATTCCCTAACTATTCGCGAAAAATTTTGCAGATCCTTCCTGCAAAATCAATGTTTCCTATATTTTTTCTTGTTTTTTTGCGTCTTCCCACCATTTATCCAGCTCAGCAAGA
Organism: Pelotomaculum sp. UBA4789; assembly: GCA_002402945.1. GTDB lineage: Bacteria > Bacillota > Desulfotomaculia > Desulfotomaculales > Pelotomaculaceae > Syntrophopropionicum. The sequence continues at coordinate 5,152 of DHGV01000087.1, read as the reverse complement.
GTATAAGACGAAAAATCCCTGCCTGATAGTCCGGCCATCTTTTCGATATGGGCAAAACGCCTGGTAAATTTCACGGAAGTTCCGGACAAGGCTGTCTCCGGTTCGACGCCAAGCAGCCTGGCCAAATTTACTATAGAAAACAGCAGATCGCCCAGTTCATCTTCGATCTCAGCCGTATTTCCGGCAGTAATAACTGCTTCCAGCTCGTCCGTCTCTTCACGTGTCTTTGCCAGCGCTCCCCGGTAGTCCGGCCAGTCGAATCCGGCGCCAGCGGCCTTTTCCTGCAGCCTTGCCGCCCGCATCAGCGCGGGAAGCGATTGAGAGACACCGGCCAAAAGGCCCCTGGTAATTTCCCCCGCTCTTTCTTCTGCTTTAATCTTTTCCCAGTTAACTAAAACTTCGCTGCTGTCTTTTACGCTTACTGACCCAAAGACATGGGGGTGACGCCGGATCATCTTTTCACAAATTCCTGCCACCACGGCATTTATATCAAAATTTTGGTTTTCGGCGGCGATCTGGGCGTGAAACACAATTTGCAGCAATAAATCTCCCAATTCTTCGCATATTTTAGCAGCGGCCCCTTCGCCTATGGCCTCCAAAACCTCGTAAGTCTCCTCAAGGAGATATGGCCTCAGGCTGCGGTGATCCTGTTCCCTGTCCCAGGGGCACCCGCCCTCGCCGCGCAGCAGCGCCAGAATTTCCACCAGCGGGTCAAGGGGAAAGAGGCAAGCCTGCCCGGCGCCGAAAGCTCCTTTTGCCTCACTTTTCATCGCCGGCACATAAAGGCTGGTGAGGTGGTCAAGCCATGACAGCCTGTCAAGTTCGAAAAGAGAGATGGATTCAATTATTTCCTCGCCGGGGATACCTGCCCCCCTTATCACGGTAACCTGGTGTTCCGGAGGATAGATCTCCAGCAGTGAAATTTTTATATCTGAAGCCACCAGCCGGCTGTAAATTTGGGTTATGACCGCGTCCCTGCCCGGCAGGGGCGGTTTTTGGTCAATTCTCACACCGTCTATTATCTGCAGGCCGGCGCCTGGATCAAGCCTCAATGCTATAAACAGTGCGTCCAGGAAGCTGACTGCCGGAAGAAGCTCAATATCTGCACCTTTTTTCTCCGCCATTTCAATAACCAAACGTACTGACTCCTCGGCCACCAGGGGGTGTCCCGGCACAGCGTATAATACCTCACCCTTATCCGCTTCCCCGAGCACCTCTTCGGCAATCCGTTTATAGATTTTCTGAAAGTCTGTCTCTTCCTCATAAATATAGTCGAAGGTGGAAAACGAAATTCCTTCCTGCCGCAGCCAATCCACAACCGGATGGATCCCGGTGCGCAGTAAAACACGTGGAGATGCCTTCAGGGACTCCCATGTCCCAAGTGTTATACAGCCGGGCGCCCCGGGGCCCAGGCCGGCGATGGTTATTCTGGCATGAGAGCACATACTGTATCTCCCTATTTTGCTTCAAGTTTGTTAACTATAACAGCCTTATCCCTTGCTTCCTGCATGTACTGGTTGAACTTTTCCTGCTTGGCCTGGTCGGTCAGCTGTTCTGTCAGCAGTTCTTTAACCGAGTCGAAAGACTCCGCCTTGGCCGGTATTACCTCTTCCAGCTTGATCACATGGTAGCCGTAATCTGTTTTCACCGATTCTTTAGTATATTCGCCCACTGAAAGCGCCGCTGCCGCAGCATAAAATTCCGGAACTGTTCCAGACTCGGAGGCAGTGTAAAGGCCACCCTCTGCTTTAGTGCCGGTGTCCTCTGATCTTTCCTTGGCCAGCTCGGCAAAGTCCCTGCCCTCATCCAGCAGGGCGATTACGTCATCTGCCATTTTTTTAGCCTCGGCGTCACTGTGCTGTGTTGGCAAACCCATTGTTCCATCATCAACAAAAAATAAAATATGGCGTACTTTGAGCTGCTCCGGCTGGCTGAATTGTTCCTGGTTTTCATCGTAATATTTTCTCACTGCTTCTTCCGAAACAGGCGCGACATCCTTTGTCGTCTCATCCTGCAGGTACAAAATGTACGCTACATCTTCTTCGCTCAGGTTAACCTGACTTAAAAAAGTATTGTAATCAGCCTCGGAAGGGAATTGTTCCTTCAGCGGCTTGATTTTTTCCTGAACATCCGGCGCTTCTAATTTGCCAATTTTCTTGGCTTCCTGCAGCATGATTCTGGTTTCAATCATTTGCTCAAGCGTATCTTTTTCCAAAGAAGCCAGCATCTTCTGGCCGTTATCGCCTGTGAAATCAATACCCTGCTGTTCATAGCTTGATTTCAACTCGTTAACCTGCAGGGTTAACTGATCCTGCGTAATTTTCTCGCCATTAACCGTGGCCACTACATTTTCACCGCAGCCGGCAAAAATGAGAATTATCAGTGCCAGCAGTCCTAATACTAAGGAATTTTTTTTGGTTTTCACGAATCCATCTCCTTTTTATAAACATAGACACATTATAAATTAACTTTACTGCCCGTGGCAACCTCCAGGTTTTTGAAATCAATGCTGAACAGCGCCGTTTCCCGCCGCATTGCCCAACCCGGCCAGGAAATCTTCCAGCTGGCGCAGCAGAAACTTGCTGTCACCCTGTTCTCCTGTAAAACGGTACTTGATCTCAAATTCATCCCCGGCATCCACGAACTTGATTCTGTTCTGGTAGCGCCTGCCGGCTGCCACAAGGTCTTCTCCGGTGAGGGGATGGCCCGGACTGAATACCAGGCGGAACTGTCCCGGCATCAGGCTGATTGTTCTGATCTTCAAGGATCCGGCCATTGTCCTGACCTTGGCCACTGCCAGCAAATTCTGCACCGGCTCAGGCAGGTCACCGAAGCGATCAACCAGCTCATCTTCCAGTTCCGGCAGTTCAGCGGCCGATGTAAGGCCTGCCAGGCGCTTATATATTTCAACTTTCTGGTTGGTGTCTGAAACATATGTGCCAGGTATAAAAGCTTCCGCCGGAAGTTCAATCGTGGTATCCGCCGCTTTGGGCGCTTCTTCACCTCTGGCTTCTCTGACTGCCTCCTCCAGAAGCCGGCTGTAGAGGTCAAATCCTACAGCCGCGATGTGCCCGTGCTGTTCCGCCCCGAGTATGTTTCCGGCGCCGCGGATCTCCAGGTCGCGCATCGCTATCTTGAAACCCGATCCCAGTTCAGTAAACTCCCGGATGGCTGACAGCCTCTTTTCAGCAGCCTCTCCCATAATCCTGTCTTTGCGGAAGGTAAAATAAGCCTGGGCCAGACGGTCTGAGCGGCCGACTCTCCCCCGGAGCTGGTACAGCTGTGCCAGTCCCATCATGCCGGCCTCTTTAACAATGAGGGTATTAACATTCGGCAGGTCGAGCCCGTTTTCTATAATAGTGGTGCAGACCAGCACGTCGAAATCCCTGTTCATGAAGTCCAGCATGGCCTGCTCCAGCTCTTCTTCTTTCATCTGGCCATGGGCCATGACAATCCTGGCCTCAGGGACCAGCCCCTGCAGCCAGGCGGCCACCCTGTCCAGTCCTGCCACCCTGTTGTAAACGAAAAATACCTGGCCATCCCGGCCCAGCTCCCGGCGGATAGCCTCCCGGATTAAAACCGGGTCTTCCTCCAGCACAAATGTCTGCACCGGGTAGCGGTTTTCCGGCGGGGTCTCCAATATGCTGGTATCCCTGATGCCCACCAGTGACATGTGCAACGTGCGCGGGATCGGGGTAGCAGACAGGGTCAGCACATCCACCCCTTTGCGCAGCATTTTCAGCTTTTCCTTGTGCGCCACCCCGAAACGCTGCTCTTCATCGATGATCAACAAGCCCAGGTCTTTAAAACGAACATCCTCCTGGAGCAGCCGGTGGGTCCCGATCACCACGTCAACGGTTCCCCTCTCAAGACCCAGCAATACCTGGCGCTGCTCCCGGGGCGTCCGGAAACGGCTTAACACCTCCACGGTGACCGGGTAGGCAGCCATCCTGTCCAGGAAGGTGTTATAATGCTGCTGCGCCAGGATGGTGGTTGGCGCAAGCATGGCCACCTGTTTCCCGTCCGTAACCGCTTTAAAAGCCACCCGCAAGGCTACTTCTGTTTTGCCGTAGCCAACATCCCCGCAAAGCAGGCGGTCCATCGGCTTCGGCCGCTCCATGTCAGCCTTGATTTCTTCTATAGCCCGCAGCTGGTCCGGGGTTTCCTCGTATGGGAAAGCATCTTCAAATTCGCGCTGCCACACCGTATCTTTCCCGAATGAGTGGCCCTGCATGGTCTCCCTGGCGGCATACAGGGCCAGCAGGTCCCTGGCCATATCCCGGACTGCTTCTCCGACCTTCCCTTTGGCCCTGGCCCATTCAGTGCCGCCCAGCCGGGACAGCCGGGGAGGCTCGCCCTCGCTGCCAAGATATTTCTGGATCAGTCCAACCTGGTCAACAGGCACATACAGCTTGTCCTCTCCCGCGTACTTTAATAAAAGGTATTCTTTCCGGATTCCTTCAATGACGAGGGGCACAATGCCCAGGTACCGCCCAATCCCGTGGTTGACATGGACAACGTAATCACCAATTTTAATTTCTACAAACGGCGCCAGGCGATCTGTCCGCTTCCATTCTTTCCGGATCCGCCTGCGCTGACCGTATATATCGCTTTCTGTGACTACGGCAAGCCTGCATCCGGGGAGATCAAAACCGCTTCCCAGGCTGCCTGCTGAAACCACTACATTACCGCTTCGCACATGTCCTTCCAGCGACCAGGCGTAAAACGCGTCAATTTTATTGTCCTTTAATGCTGCTATCAGGCGCTGTGCCCGCTGGCTGGCGGATAAAAGGATAACAACTGCATACCCCGCGCTGCGCCAGCGGCGGATCTCCCCCGAGAGCATTTCGATATTGCCCAGAAAACCCTGCATCCCTTTGCCGGGGAAATTTACAACATTCTGAGGCTTGACGAAACCCGGCTGCCGGGGAAGCAAAGAGCAGTACACGCCCCGCCGGTCTGCCAGAGACTTAAAGACATCTTCCCAACCGGCATAGTCCATGAACTGGGAAGGGAAAATTCGCCCCTGCTCCAGCAGCTCTTTATATGTTTCGCCGCGCTCCTTATGCACGGTGTCGATAATATCCCTGATCCGGGCAGGATCGTTTACGAACACAGGGGCTTGAGGCGGCAGGTAATCGATAATGGTTGT
>DHGV01000038.1 GCA_002402945.1 Pelotomaculum sp. UBA4789 | reverse complement strand
TCCTAACCGGCCAATCAATTATTGATAGTTACATATATATTATATATAATTGCCCGGCATTGTAATAGGAACAATTTAATTCAGGACCACGGGACGTAATGCGGCAAGCAGGCGCCGCCGCACCACCACCCTTTTTACTTGCAGCCTACCCTTCCCACCTGGCCCGGTAGCCTCTTACATCCACATGCAGAAAACCTTGCGCCTCATATATGCCGATACCGTCGAAGCCGGTGCTCTCCGCCGCTTCCGCCAGTTGCCGCGGGTTGCTCCCATTGACCCAGATGTCCGCCGCCATACCGAACAGGTGATATGAGTTTTCAGCACCGCCCACCGCCTTGTTGCAGCCGGCACAGCGGTAGCCGGAGGTCACGTTGACCGGCGCCCCGACCGCATAGCGCAGCCCTTCCAGCTTGCGCACCAGTTCCGGGTGCACCAGCACGAGGCCGCAGCAGCTGCAGGCAAACTCACCGGCCTGGAAGTGCTCGCTCAGCCGCTGGCCCTTTGCCGCCGTTTTCACACATAGCATATATATCACCTCCCTCCACCTACATCATTTTTTTCTCTTCTGACAGCTTCCGATAATCATCATTTAATCAGGCGGACCCCGACCGGTAAGCGCGGGGCCCGCGATATAAAAAAAGCCCGGCAGAATTTACCGGTCAGTAATATTATAAAATCGAACATTTGTTCTGTCAAGTCAAACCTGAAAGATAGGGTTAATAACTTCCTTCCTCACCTGATGCCTGAAATTTTCAATGCCAGGAATAAGACATATGAACTGACAAATACAATGCCGGACAGCCTGGAGATGTTTTGATAAAAGAATGATGGAACGAACAATAAAACGGTGGCCAGCAGCATCATGCCGATGTCAGTAAAGAACGGCTAGCTGCGTTAAGTTGTTTTCCAAAACACAAAGCATAACCGGCAGGGAATCCATCTTATTGCAAAACAAACCGCACTGCAGAAATCAATCCTTGCTCTTATTTGCCGCCTTAATTATTGATTCAATGGTCCTTACCAACAGCACCAGAGAGTAGACCAGCAAACCCAGAGCGATCAGGTAAACAAAAGGATAAGTCGGGATCTGGGTGGTAGGGGAAACCAAACCGCTGTCCTTCATACTCCCGGCATATAGCCCGACATACCAGGCGCACACTGCCAGGAAACACATCGATATAAGGTTTATAAATATGCTGATCAAGGTCTGCAGCCTGGCGGGCAGCCTTTCCGTCACCAGGGTGACGGCGATGTGAGCGTTTTGAACGCCGCAGTAAGCTATCGCCAGACCTATCACCAGCGCAGTAAGCAGCCCTACATACTCATAGGCCCCAAATATCGGCGTCTTAAAAACAGCGCGCAGCAGTATATTCAAAACGATTAAAACAATCGTTGCCACCAGAAAAAATCCCGCAGCCTGATCCAGCAGACGGCTTAATCCGGTCACCAGATCTGAAAACCGTTTCATATATCCCATTACCTCTAACTGCCCTATTGCATACCGCATATAAATTTTCCTGTTTAATAAAAAACAAAAGCGGGATGTCAGCAAGCTGACTTCCCACCCCAGAAGCCCAAACCTTGAAAACGAACTCAGAAAGTTCGTCCAACTCGTAAACGCACCTTTAATTTTTCCTATTTTATCACTTATAGATATCCTGGTCAACGACATGAAAATTTCCGGAGGTGAATAACCCCATTATCACGATATAAAAACCAGCCTTAAGCATATCCCGGCCATGAGTAACTGCTTATTATTCTTGTTATGTCACAGGTGTTATGTTAAAGTAATGATGATAATTCAATAAACGATTACCGGTTGGGTGAATTTTTAAATTCGCTTTCAAGGTTTTAAGACTTTCGGGGTGGGGAGTCATTAATTTGACGTCCGCTCCTTATTTATTTTGTCTATAAAGAGGTGAAGGCTTTGACCGAACAGCACCAGGTGATTACAGCCATCGTAGTTTTCCTGGTAACTTACGTGGTGATAGTCTCTGAAAAGGTCCACCGCACAGTGGCGGCCCTGGTCGGCGCCGCCCTGGTAGTTTTAACCGGGATCATCACTCCGGACAGGGCTGTCGAGGCCATTGATTTCAATACCATTGGCCTGCTGGTCGGTATGATGATCATCGTCGGCATCACCAGGCAAACCGGTGTGTTCGAGTTCATGGCCATCAAGGCTGCCAAAAGCTCAAAAGGCGAGCCGCTGAAAATCATGGCTGCCCTGTGCCTGGTCACGGCCGTGCTGTCCGCTTTCCTTGATAATGTCACCACCGTGCTCTTAATTGTCCCGGTCACCTTTGCCATCGCCAGGCAGCTTAAAATCACGCCCCTGCCCTTCCTGATCACCGAGATTATTGCCTCCAACATCGGCGGCGCCGCCACCTTGATCGGCGACCCGCCGAACATCATGATCGGAGGCGCCACCGGCCTCGGATTCATGGACTTTGTGTTTAACCTGACCCCGGTGATTGTGCTGGTATATGTCCTGACCATCCCCCTGCTCCAGTTCATCTATCGGAAGCAGCTATCGGCGGAAGAGGACCCGCAGGCAAACATCATGCTGCTGGATGAGCGGGAAGAGTTAAAGGATCCTGTCCTGCTGCGCAAATGCCTGTTCGTGCTGGCCATAACCATCCTGGGCTTCGTATTGCACCAATATGTCCACCTTGAATCATCGGTGATCGCCCTGTCCGGGGCCACGCTGTTGCTGCTGATCACAAAGGAGGACCCCGAACACGCCCTGCAGATCGTGGAATGGCCGGTAATTTTTTTCTTCATCGGGCTGTTTGTGGTGGTCGGGTCTTTAGAAGAAGTAGGCGTGATTGAAGCAGTTGCCAGGTGGTCCCTGGAAATTACCGGCGGGGCGATACTGCCGACAGGCATATTGATCCTCTGGCTGTCCGCTGTTGCTTCCTCGTTTGTGGACAATATCCCCTTTGTGGCGGCGATGATCCCGCTGATCCAGGATATGGGGCGACTCGGCGGCATCGCCGACCTCAATTTCTTCTGGTGGTCATTGTCACTGGGGGCCTGCCTGGGCGGCAACGGGACGATCATCGGCGCCTCCGCCAACGTCGTGGTCATCGGTATGGCTGAAAAGAGAGGCCATTACATTGGTTTTGTTGACTACTTCAAGATAGCTTTTCCGCTGATGCTGATGTCTATCGTAGTATCAACCGGCTACCTTCTCTTCTGGTATCTCTTCCACACCTGGGTCGCAACGCTGGTCACACTTTGCACCGGGCTGCTGCTGGCCCTGCTTTTGAAATTGGTTGCCAGAGTACGGCCACAGGAGAAAAAGCAGGATCATTCCTAAGAGCCGCCCCGGCGGTTACCACTATGCTGTTTACTTGCCTTTCTAATTATATAGGTATAAATGACACATAAATTACCCACGTTATATTGACGTGGGTAAAATTTAGTGTTATTATACCCATATCATGGAGGTGTACGCAATGAACAGCAATAAATTACCCATGTTGCCGCCGAGTATAGACCTGGAAACAAAGGCAGTTTTAAAACAAGCAGCCAAAGCGCACCGGGCACTGGCTGAACTGAAAGGCTATGTAGATACCATACCCAATAAGCATATATTATTAAATGCAGTCATGATCCATGAGGCAAAGGACAGCTCTGCCATTGAAAACATCATCACTACAAATGATGACCTGTACAAGGCCATGAGTAGAGCCAGCGGGGCGAGCCCTGCAGCCAAAGAAGTAGTCAATTACAGAACTGCTTTATGGTATGGCTATGAACAGGTTAAAACCCGTGGCATAATCACTGCAAATATGATTGCTGAAATACAAAGCATAATAGAGAAAAACAGCGCCGGTATCAGAAAGCTGCCTGGTACCGTCCTGAAAAACGAAAAAACCGGTGAGACAGTATATATCCCGCCTTCCGGTGAAGATAAAATCAGAACACTGCTCGTTAACCTCGAGAAATATATCAACGAGGACTTGGACGATATCGATCCGCTGATAAAACTGGCCGTTATCCATTATCAATTCGAAAGTATCCATCCTTTTTATGACGGCAATGGTCGGACAGGCAGGATCATTAATGTGCTTTACCTGGTTTTAAAAGAGCTTCTGGATAGTCCCATCCTTTATTTGAGCAGCTATATTATACGCAATAAAGACTCTTATTATAAGCTTTTACAGGAAATCAGAACAGATGAAAACTGGCAGGGCTGGATTGTCTATATCCTGACCGGGATAGAAAAAACAGCGGGAGAAACATTGCAGATCATTAAAAATATTAATGCTGAAATTGAAGCGATGAGCTTGGAAATTAAAGAAAAGATACCCAAGCTTTATTCTAGGGAACTCATTGACCTGTTGTTTTATGAGTTTTATACAAAAATAGCGCATATCGAAAAAGGTCTTTCAGTGTCAAGAAAAACTGCGGCCGCTTATCTAAACGCGCTGGAAAAGGAAGGCATTTTGACTTCTGTTAAAATCGGCAAGGAGCGCATCTATCAAAACAATAGGTTGTTTGACCTGGTCCGCAGCGCCCGGTAACAATTACAGCGCCACAGAGAAAATCCTGCGCCGTAACGTCCCGGCAGTCAACCATAGGTAAAAACAAGCAGCGCCTTGCTGGATTACCCGGCAAGGCGCTGCGTCTGTGGCAGAAAACGGTTATTTAGATTTAGTGTTCTAAGGATTAGGTGTGATGAACATTTCTGGCATCACGGTTTTTCTTTCAGATACAACATGTTCAAGTTGAGCCCGTAGTTGAGAGTATCCCGGCTGGGATCTGCGTAAATGTCTATATTTGTAAAGACAAGCAGGACGGCTGCTTCCGGTGTTTCCAGCTGCAGGCTCATATCCTCAAAGGTCGCCCGTATGGGTTGCGCCGAACCTGACGGGTACACTGCTAAAATCTGTTCGATATAAGCCCTCATGTCCTGCTCGAGGATCACGCGATCGTCCAGTTCGATCTTCAGGGCTGGGATTACAGATGGGGTGCTGCCTGTCCAGCTGATCCGATACGTGCCTTTTACCCCGTCAACAGTGACCGAGGGTGTCCCCTTCCCGTAATAATCCTGCAGGTTAACCGCCCAATCATAACCGTTGATGTTAATAGCGCCCTGCGGCAGCATCAGCGAGGTCTCCATGTTCCCCCCCGGTCCGGTTATAGGAGATTCCTCCGGCTTGGGCCAGGCCTGTTCGAAACCAAGCTTGCTTTTAAACACAGAGCTTTCACCGAGGCGCCTGTCAAACCAGGGCGGCAGCTTCGTATCCTTGGCACTGGCGAGGTAGCCTACCGCATCGGTGATTGATTCGCGTACAGCCAGTTCCGGGACCGCTGCCGCGGGGTGCAGCTTATCGCCCTCAAGCATACCCTGGCTGACCAGCAGTCTTTCCAGGCGGCTGATCTGGGATGTGACCGGCAGGGCCTGGTAGCCGACCACCGGCAAGACCGAGAAAACAGCCACTGCGCAGACCAGGACGGCGATCATATTATGAGCTCTGTCCTTGATGATGAGCAGCAAAATAGCCGAAACCAAAGCAATAACCCAGATCAGGATAAAGGAATATTCGGTCATTTTGAGACCTGACTTGCTCAACTGGTTTAGCAGGGCCCAGGCCTCGAAGGCGAGGATCACCAGCGCGGCGACCGGATAAAACCGGCGGTAGAATTTCGCCAGCCCTGATTCGTTATAGGTAACCAGCACATGGAGCCAGAGCCCGCCGACCGTATAACCGGTCGCAATACCGGAGAGCTGCAGGAATACGGGCCACGATCCGGTCACCATGATTTTGCCCGTCCAGATTAACAAAACTGCAGTCAAAGCCAGTGCGATCGGAATCATAATATATTCGAAGAGGATCTCGACAAACCGCGGCTGTTTCTGGGCTTCAGCGCGGTGTTCTTCAAGCTGTCCCTTGCGAAAGTCCGGAAAATATCCGACAAAAATGGCGAAGGCCAGGAACCCGACCAGGGTCGCGAGATACATATAGACCTTTTCGCTCATATCCCGGTAAAGCAAGGCCTGAAGGCGCCGGCAACTCCGGAAGTCCCGGCCATAATCACCCCTCCGTAGATTAGGGCAATTAATAAAGCCTTTTGAGTCATGAAAAAGGACCGGGCGAAGTCTGACTGGGCTTTGGGATAGCCGGCCAGGATAATAAAGGCAATGAAACTGACCAGAATAGCCACACCGACACGTGATGCCGACAGGCCTGAGGCACTGACAACGCGTGATGCGGTCTGGACCTGGTCCGTCCCGCCAAACAGGTAAAGAAGCAGGAAAGTCACAACCGCAGCCGCAGCGCCGAGCAGGTTGGCTGTCAGGAAAGCTTTAGCCGTGTTGAAGCGGCTCTGGGCTGCTGTGATCGCAGCCAGGCTGAAAACCGCGCCCAGCGCGAAAGCCCAATGCAGGCAGTTGAACAGGAGATTGTAGGCCTCCTGTTGGGGCCAATCAAGTTGAATCCTGATCATCGTCACGATAGCGAACGCCACCGCGCAGGCAAGCGCAGCGGGGAAGGTCTGAAAGGCCTTGACTGCTCCTTTGGATATTTGCGAGATCGACCGGGTAAAAGAATTCATGGTCCGCGCCTCTTGGCTGATAAGATTTCCATATTACTTTCTAAATATAGATGTAAAAGGTTACCAACTAATTAATAAAAGATTAATAATTTATTTTATTAAAATAGCATACGCGGCTTGGCAAACATGCTGTAGACCGCTGCGGCCGGCAGCAGGAAAATGCAGACAGCCACCGTGATAATAATTGCCGGGTATTGGCCGGCAAACCCGGCAGTTGACGTATGCTTGAACAATATGCCGCTGTAAGCCCAAACCAGCACCAGGTCATAAGCGGCGTCCCTGTTTCTGATCGTCGTTACCGCCCCGATCAGCATCCCTGCGATAATCATAGCGATCACCCAGACCGGTTCCGGGATGCCGAAGCCGTTCCAGCCCAGGCTGACCAGGAGCATAGTAGCATTGGCAATGGCCGCCACCGTGATCCAGCCGAAGTACACGCTGAAAGGCAGCCTGATGAACATCTTTTCCCTCATTGAAAGCGTTTCTTTATTGATGATCTGGTTGATGGCGATCAGGCAGACCAGGAGCACGATCATCAAAAGCATTGACAGCGGGAAGAAACCATAGTGCCAGGCGTAAATCCACGCCGCATTGGCCAGAGAGGAAACAGAGAAGATGATCCCGATCATCTGCAGCAGGTCCTTCTTGACCGCATAGGCATACCCCTGGAAAAAGCCGAGCTGGTACACCGTATATCCCGCCAGCAGCAGGTAAATCAGTCCCCAGATGGCAAAGGTCAGCCCTGCAGGGGCAAAGAGGTTGGGATAAGCATCGGAAACTTGCCCGGTGTTCACCCCGTTGATGGGGAGGATATTTGCCAGCGCGTTGACCGCAACCATGCCCAAAAATGTGACTGTAGTAATGATTTTGACCATGACAAATTCCTCCTGATGGCTAATAATGGGATTATTGGTTTTATGCTGTACTTATATAATATTATCTTTGCAATTTAATAACAATATAAAAGCAACAGTAACCGATCAGGCCTTATCCTTTTGTCCGGATGTCAGTGCGCTGTCATATAAAGAGAAAAATAATTTAACCGATATAATAATATATCATAAGAATTTTCTATTTATTCAACTTACAAACAAGCAGCATGGGGGGGACAGCGAGGTAGCGCCTATGGGTGACGAAGCGGTTTTAGAAATGATTGTTGATGAGGAAATATATTTGGTCGCTTATTACGAATTTGACTAAAGAAAGCTGGGGTGATGACATCTTGTTTAAAAACGCTGATATTCGTGAATCAGAAGAACAAATTTCTAAGGATATCGATTTATTAATGGAACAGGATTTTATTAAGAAATTTCAGCCGGTACATCAGCAGGCCAAGTTGGTTCAGGAACAGCTGGAATGCGACAGTAGCATATTATGCAGGCTGAAGCGGAAACTGAAAACACATAACATCTTAGTTGAAAAATAAAGAGAATTTATGATATGTCTATCGAGACTAATCCGGAATCAGCGCAAACCTCCAGGCCGGCGTAAAATACACCAGTTTGAGGGTTTAGTCTTTCCCGCCAGGCTGTTTTTCCTGCGGTTTCTGAAAGAACTGCCGCCCCAAGCGCCGGAGCATGCTTGCAAATGATCAACACCATATAGATTAAATAGTAGGCATTAAATCCCCTGAGCATATAAAATCCCAAAAACAGTACACCTGGCACGCCAATAAAAAGACCCCATTTCCAGGAATAGTCCGGCAGTAAATACCCCCAAATCTCGCTTATAAAATAGTAAATTAACAATATGACAGCAATTGCTGTCAGCCGTTCTTTCAGCGCGCCGTCTGAAAAAACGGATGCGAAAACGCCAAAAAAACCAATCAGGCCACCAGTCAGTAAAGCCAGGTTGATGCCAATAATATGTTTCACATACTCACCTCAGATCTTTAATTATCATTAATTAACAGTTCAGGTATATAATATCTGTTATATGTCAGTGAATCAACCATAAATGATAAAGCACAAGGGTGTGTCCCTTGTGCCTTTCTTTTTCTTTTTCATTGTCAACAATTATGAAATAGCTTTATTTTTAACATAGTAATGGATAATATTGGGGTTATTGGTTTTTCGGGCCTGTATTTCAAACTGCTTAAGAGAAGCTATCAGGGGCGCCAGCTTGGCATGCCCGTAGTTCCTGGTATCAAAATCCGGATAGCGTTTGCTGATTCTATTGCCAACTTCGCCCAAGAATGCCCAGCCGTCTTCGTCTGAACTATCCGCGACAATAATTTTTATCGAGTCTATAAGCTCTTTTATATCTGCCATACTCTCTTTTGGCGCTTCTTTCTTTTCCACCTTTTCATTGGTTTTGGCCGCGTAGGAATCTGTGGGGATAGCCGCTAAAACTTCAAGATATTTAAATTTTTCACAGGCTGCGATGAAGGGCTTCGGTGTTTTCTTTTCACCCATGCCGATAACGTACATGCCGGCCTCTCTGAGACGGGCAGCCAATTTAGTGAAATCACTGTCACTGGAAACCAGGCAAAAACCATCAACGTTTTTTGAATAGAGGATATCCATAGCATCAATTATTAGTGCCGCATCAGTCGCATTTTTACCTGTAGTATAGCTGTATTGCTGAATCGGGGTAATAGAGTAATCAAGCAGCACGGTTTTCCATGATGCCAGCTGCGGCTTTGTCCAGTCTCCGTAAATTCTCTTATACGTGGCGATCCCGTGGTTGGAGATTTCATCAAAAATATATTTTATATATCTATCCGAAACATTATCAGCGTCAATTAAAACTGCGATTTTCTTGTCGTTCTCCACATTATATCCCTCTCATCTCAATAGCTTATGTATAAAGGCTTTACGCGGATGCTGCCCGATAAATAATAATGTTCTTATTTATAAATGGCTATGATATTCTTTAATGATGGAATAAACGGATTCCTGTAAAGCACATTACCATGCCATATTTATTACAGGTTTCAATGACGTTATCGTCACGGATAGAGCCGCCTGTCTCGGCGATATATTTAACACCGCTTTTATATGCGCGCTCAATGTTGTCACCAAAGGGGAAGAAGGCGTCCGAACCAAGTGACACGCCTGTCAGCTGCTCCAGCCAGGCAAGTTTTTCTTCCCTGGTGAACACTTCGGGTTTTACTTTGAAGGTTTTCTGCCAGCTGCCTTCTGCCAGCACATCCATGTATTCATCGCCAATGTACACGTCAATCGCATTATCTCTTTCTGCCCGTCCGATTTCCTTTAAAAACTGCAGGTCAAGCACTTTTGGCGACTGGCGCAGAAACCAGTTATCTGCTTTGTTTCCCGCAAGCCTTGTACAGTGGATCCTTGACTGCTGACCGGCGCCGGCGCCAATTACCTGCCCGTTTTTTGTGTAACACACTGAATTTGACTGGGTATATTTTATGGTAATTAGGGCAATAATCAGGTCAATCTTTGCTGCATCAGGAATTTCCTTGTTCTCTGTTACTATATTTTTAAGGGCGTCCCGATCGATCTTTATTTCATTTCTCCCCTGCTCAAACGAAATGCCAAATACCTGCTTATGCTCAATTGCCGCGGGACGGTATGCAGGATCGATTTGAACGACATTGTAACTGCCTTTTCTCTTGCTTTTCAAGATTTCCAAGGCCTCAGGCTCAAAACCCGGTGCAATGACACCGTCGGAAACTTCTATCTTAATCAGTTTTGCTGTTGCTACATCACATATGTCGGACAGACAGATAAAATCTCCGTACGAGCTCATTCTGTCAGCGCCCCTTGCTCTGGCATATGCGTTAGCCAGCGGCGTCAGCTCGCCCTCATCCACCCAGTAAATCTTTCTTTCGACCTCTGTTAGTGGAAGTCCTACAGCCGCGCCTGCCGGTGAAACATGCTTGAAAGATGCTGCCGCCGGAAGTCCTGTGGCATCCTTCAATTCAGCGACCAGCTGCCAGCCGTTCAGAGCATCGAGGAAATTGATATATCCTGGTTTGCCGTTTAATACTTTAACCGGAAGCTCACTGCCATCTGCCATGAAAACCCTGGATGGTTTCTGATTAGGGTTGCAGCCATACTTTAAAGCTAATTCATTCATTTATAATCCTCCTAAACTCTTTCTTCTTAATACATTATTGAATAAAAGAGACCGCCAGGCAAGTAGTATTTCTCGAATTATAAAATGAAACAGGTACAAACACACCGGGCAATAAATTAAAACGCGTTAGAAACGATTCTAGCGCGTCTTGTGATCTGCGAAATTTGGTTCACCGGCAGCTGGCAAGTCAGCAGCCGTTGCTTTGTGCCAGGCTTTCCCTTTGAGCGTGTAACCTGAGGGACCGGTAGCTACCGTTTCTGATTCTGACTCAAAGCAATAACTGTTCTTTTCGTAAGTATCAGTTGTCACAGATATGCTTTGCACGAAATAGCCGCTGTAAGAGTAAAATGTTACGGTTATCAATTCACCTTCAACTTTCACGTGCGGCCGCCAGTTGATGGGCCTGGGCAGAGACCATTGCCATTTATTTTTTGGTGACGGCGTCCCCAAAAATTTTTCCTCGTTGCTCCAGGGATCATTCTCAATGATTTTCACCAGACCCCAGTTGCAGCCGTGCCATATGGCGCCAAACTCCTTTACCTCGCGGGCGAAGATTGAAGCGCATAAATATGACATTGGTGAACCGTCACCATCAATAACTTCCATTACCGATTCTAAGGCCTCCGGTGGTCTTGGCGGCTTCAAAAAATTACTTTCCAACCCCGGGCAGTCCTTATAATCAGGGAAAGGCGCTGCCAGCGGCATAGCCCAAACAAAACCATTACCGTTGCCCCTGCCGTCTGAAAACTGGTAGGCACGCAGGATGTAACCTTTTTCAGGCGCAATGCGGGAAAACAATCGAGCATATCGTTGGGATCCGTTTCGCTCTTATACCAACCTCTTTTTCTGCTGAGACAGGGATCTTTTTGATCTGTGCTTCTGGCTCTCATAGTACAGCTTCTCAGCCTGGCAACCGACTCATTATCAAAACTAAACAGTTTTTCCATAGAAAGTACTCCTCTTAGGATACACCTGATGCTGTGATGATAATACACGCCTTCCTAATTTATTCGTCATAATTTATTTTTTATTAATATGTTGTCAAATAAGAGAGCCCATATTTTGGGCTCTCGGCTTCTGTCTTACCACTTGCCTTTGCCGATGTGGCCGGCAATTTCGGCTTTGCTCCTTTGCTTGATCACCCAGGCTTCACTATGTGCCTTTTTGAACAGTGCCACGCAGTTTTCGTCAAGGTTGATGGTAATACCTTCATTGGATAATTTTCTGATTTTCATGGCCAGTCTGACGAGTTCCATATGGATGTCATTGGTGCGGTCTGAATCAATAACTTTTTTTACGTCCTCCTCAGACATAGCGGCGTACTTCTCTTTGGGACTGCCGCATTTCGGACAAACTTCAGGCGCCTCGCTGCCTTTGTGCATGTAGCCGCAAACAGAACATTTCCAGATCATCGTTTTTGTCTCCCTTCATTTTATTATCCTGATAATAGGCTTCAAGTATTGCCTATTAAATATAAATGGAAAAGGTTACAAACTGATTAACAAAAGCTTAATAATTTATGAATAATGATTATTTATCAGGAAGCAAAAGAACCGTCCCCATGCTTCCTCTACAGTGTATCTATCAGAGTTTCAAGCTCTTCAAGTATACTTTCAAAAGTTTTCATAGCATCTTCAATAGGTTTTGGCGTTGATAAATCAACCCCGGCTTTTTTTAATAAATTAATCGGGTAGTCCGAGCCGCCGCTGCCCAGAAAACCGATATACCGCTCCAGAGCAAGCGCGCCTTCTTCTGTAATCTGCTTGGACAGAGAAGCGGCTGCTGATATCCCGGTGGCATATTTATATACATAGAAGCTGGAGTAGAAATGAGGTATTCTTGCCCATTCCATATCAATTTCATCATCAATTATTACTTCCTGGCCAAAATATTTCACATTAAGATCCCTGTAAATCCGGCACAATTCCTGCGCTGTAAGCGCTCCGCCTGTCTCAATAATATTGTGAATAGTTTTTTCAAATTCTGCAAACATGGTTTGTCTGAAAAGTGTGCCGCGGAATTCTTCAAGATAGTGATTCAGCAGGTAGGCCTTCTCGCTGTTATCACTTTCAATCCCCAGCAGGTGTTTTATCAGCAATGACTCATTGAGAGTGGAGGCCACCTCTGCTACAAAAATCTTGTAATCAGAGTAGATATAAGGCTGCTTCAGGTTTGTGTAATAAGAATGCATGGCATGACCCATTTCATGCGCCAGTGTAAAAACATCGTTAACTGTGCCTTGATAATTGAGCAGGACGTAAGGATGTGTCAGGTAGGCGCCTGAGGAATAGGCGCCGCTGGTCTTGCCCCTGCTTTCGAAGACGTCGATCCAGCCTGAGAGGAAGGCCTTTTCCAGGTCTTGCAAATATTGATCACCCAGGGGCTGAAGACCACTCGTCACCATTTTTACGGCTTCCTCATAAGGTATGTTTCTTTTTGGCATTTCCACCATCGGAACATAAAGGTCGTACATATGAAGTGTATCCAGTTTCAATGCTTTTTTTCTGAGGCGAAGATACCTGTGCAGAAGCGGCAGATTTTTATTTACAGTAGTAATCAGGTTGTCATAAACTTCTGTTGACACGTTATCACCATCAAGCGCAGCGTCCATACAGCTTTCATACCGGCGCACCTTAGCAAAAAACCTGTTCTTTTTAATATTATTGCCAAGTGCAGAAGCTAATGTGTTTTTCATGGCGCCATATGTTTTAAATAAAGCATGGAAAGCGTCTTCCCTGACTCTCTGGTCTCGGGCTTCAAGGAATTTGATATATCTTCCTTTAGTAAGCTCCGCTTCGTCACCGTTTTCGTCCTTAATGGCAGGGAATTTAATATCGGCATTATTAAACATGGTAAAAATATCGTAAGGAGCATGCGCGACTTCCGCCGACAAAGCGAGCAGTTCCTCCTCTTTGTCCGACAATACATGTTGCATCTGCCTTAATATTTCATTGATATAGTGCTTGTACAGGCGCAGCCCTTCCACCTGCTCCAGATTATTCAGCAGCTCCTGCTCGTCCATAACAATAATCTCCGGCACAATAAATGCCATTGCTGCGTATACCTCGGTACCAAGCGCCATTGCCCGGTCTGTAAGAGCTTGGTATTTTGGCTCTGAATTATTCTCATCCCTTCTCATCCTGGCATAGACAAACAGCTTTTCATATAATGAAAGCATATCATTGCAAAGCTGAAAGCACTGCAGCAGTTTGTCCGGGCTTTGTGAAAGCGTACCCTTGAACGCTGCAAGCTGCAGAGACAGATGGCGGATTTTTAAAAAATCCTCTTCCCAATATTTTTCGTCAGCATAAATATCTTCCAGCTTCCATTTGTACCTGGCCTCAATTTCATCCCTGCCGGGAAGGGTTCCTGCAGTTTTATGCAACATTCAACACCTCTTATCTTCATTTAACATAACTTTTCATGACAATATTCATCTAAAGTGGCCTTCAGGACAGCCATTCTCACAGGCTTGGCCAGGTGCCGGTCAAATCCGGCATCCTTTGAATTCTTCAGGTCTTCCGGCTGGGCATAGCCGGACAGCGCGATCAGGTATGCGTTTTTAAGCTGGTCATCGCTCCGGATTTCTCTGGCCACATTATAACCATCCATGCCCGGCATGCCGATATCGCAAAATATCATTTCAGGCTTAAATTCTCTGGCTTTGGCTATCCCCTCTGGTCCGCCGTTGGCAATTATGACTTCATGGCCCAGTTTTTTAAGCAGTATATTCATGAAATTAGTTATAGTAGGCATATCATCAATCACCAGGATGTGCAGGGCACACGACTGCTCTTCGAGGGCCGGCTCTTCCGGCGCCGGCATGTCCTGGACCACTTGGAACGCCAGGGGCAGGCGGATGGTAAACTGAGCTCCCTTACCCAGCCCTTCACTGAAGGCTGCAACGCTGCCCCCGTGCAGGATTGCTATTCCTTTTACAATCGGCAGCCCCATGCCCAGGCCGCTGTGCCTGCGGCCCGGAGAGCTGTCCGCCTGCATAAAAGGCTCGAATAAATCGGATAACGGGCTGGGGTCAATCCCCATACCGGTATCCTTTATCTTGATCACAGCTTCCTTGCTGTTTTGATCCGCTTCCACAGTCACCAGGGTATTTCCGCCGGTGTCCGTAAACTCGGACGCATTGGCCAGGAGATTCCCCACTGCCTGGGTCAACCTTGCCGGGTCAGCTTCAAGGTACACAGGGCTAGCATTCAGTTTTACTTCCAGCCCAACTTTTTTTTCAGCAAATTGGGGCCGGTAATCCTGCACAACCTGTTCCACCAGCTGGTTGAGTTCAAGGCGTTCTTTTTTTAGCTGTATCTTGTTCTGGGTAATCCGGGTGACATCCAGCAGGTCGTCTACCAAATGCGAAAGATGGCCTGTCTGGCGCCTTATGATTTCACGAGCTTGTCTGGCTTCTTCTGAATCCGGTGAAACCTGATCGAGTACGGTAACGCCCATCATGATTGAGGTCAATGGGTTTCTCAGTTCATGGGAAAGGACGCTGATAAACTCGTTTTTATTTGAGTCGGCGCGGTTCAGCTTTTCCACCAGCTCCAAAGCTTGTTTTTGGGATTCCATTAGTTCTTTTTCAGCTTGTTTGCGCTCGGTGATGTCCCGGCTGATTCTAACCAGATAGCAGGGCTGTCCATCTTCATCTCTGACTAACCTGCTTCTGTCGCTGAACCACCGGTATTCACCACTTTTAACCTTCCAGCGATACTCGACCGCATGATACATGGACAGTCCGGCAGCTGCCAGCTCGTTCTGCCGGGCAGACAATTCGCGGTCCTCAGGGTGCAAGCGCTCATATGCCTCCCCGCCGGAAATATTGTTTATTTCCTCTTGGCTAAAGCCGGTCAATTCCACCTGGGCCTGATTCATAAACACATGCCGGCCTGTCTTTAAATCAAGCATGTTGATGCCGTCGCTTGAGTTTTCCAAAATTGTACGCAGCATTGCTTCGTTATATTTAAGAGCTTCTTCCATCTTTTTACGCTCGGTGACATCCTGGCCAACGACCGTAGCTCCTTTTGGTTTCCCCTTTTCATTGGTTGTAAATGTCACATTCAAAGATACATAGAGTTCCCGCCCGTCTTTGGCTTTAACTATATAGTCCACATTTTTATCAGGTTTTTCTCCGTTTAACCACTGGCTGATCCTGGCCTGAAAAGCAGTTTTACTCTGGTCATCCAGGATATCAAAAGGATTCATCTCAAGTAATTCTTCCCTGCTGTACCCCGACAATTGACACATGTAATCATTTACGGATAAGAAACGCTTTTTTCGAAAGTCTATTTCAAAGATTCCTGCCGGCGCATATTTTAAAAGTTCCCGGTATTTCCTCTTGCTCTCATGCACCGTTTTTCCCACTTGTTTCTGGCGGGTGATATCCCGGAAAGACGCTACATATCCTTTAAAAGCCTTCTGCCTATCTGTGAGGACTCTGACACGGACATCTACGTTTACCTGTGTTCCGTTTTTATGGTGAAAGATCGCCTCTCCAACATAAAATCCGTTGCTAATCATTTTAGCTAATTCCTGGTTTCGCAAGGAATCTGGAATGCTCGTTTGAATTGGAGAGGATTTTCCTAAAACTTCCTCAGATGAATAGCCGAACAGTTTCTCGGCTATTTTATTCCAGTATGTTACGACGTAATTTTCATCCATAGCGCAAATTGCGTCATGGACACTATCCAGCAGATGGGCTTGAAATACCAGCTCTTCCACAAGCCGCTTTTGTTCGGTGATATCCTGACTGTAGACGGCTAATCCTTCCGGCTTGGGAATTGCAATAATATTATACCTGCTGCCTGAATAAATCCCCTGCATCTCAATGCGTTGAATAACATCACTTTCCACGTCTCTGCGGAAAGCGCTTTCAAGATCCGTGCCGATAATTTCCGGGAGTTCATCCCACAGCACCCTGCCGATAAGGTTTGCAGCTTCATGATGAATCAAGTCTGCTGCAGCGGGGTTAAGATAGGTAAAACGCCATTCGCGGTCCAAAGAGAAAAAGCCGTCCTGTATGCCATCGATGATTCTTGTAGCCTCCGGATTGACTTGCATAAGGTCCGCCCCCTTTAAGTGCTTTCTCAAGTATAAAACCGACCTTGTCAGTGGCCGGCTGTGTTTCTCGTTCTCTTATTTTATCGATGAATTATTATCAATAAATTAATTAAATATAAAATAAAAATTAATTTATCGTGGCGATTATCAAATGAAACAGCTGCAAGTAACCCGGGTAATAAATTAAAGACACGTTAGAAACGATTCCAGCGCGTCTTGTGATCTCTAAAGGCACTGAGCTATCAAATCAAACTCTGCAAAAACAGTTCGCCGGCAGTTGGCGAAGCAGCAACTGCTGCCCCGCGCTAAGTCTTCTCGATTTATCCCCATTCCTCTGTCAGGCAAAATTTAATGATAAAACACACTTGAAAATTGCGCCATAAGAACCTTCCCCTAGCTGGTTTTACCATTTTAGTCAACACTTTGGTGCCTGGCACCAAAGTGTTGACTTATTGTCAGGATCAGCGGTTGAATTGGTTGTGTATCCTTAAATAGTTGAGGATGTCTGTCCTGGAGACGATCCCGGTTAACGCGCCCTGCTCCATCACCAGGACCCTGCCAATACTGTTGCTGAAGATCTTGGTCATGGCCTTAGAGACTGTATCATTTGGAGAAACAACAAGGTTGTCTTCCAGGGGAGTGGTGATCCCGCCAACTGTGGTTTGGTTCCATTCTTCTTTGGGGATGTTCTTTGCCCTGTCTAAATTAACAACTCCAATTACCTCTTCAAACCTTTTTACCGGGAAGCTGTTGAATTTAAATTGATAGAAATAATTGTCCACAAGCTCCTGCACCGAGATGTGGTAATCGACTGCGGTAACATTGGCCGTCATGAATTCACTGATCTTGATCTCGTCAAATATATTTGACATCACCATCTGCTGGTAGCTGGCCTGAGACGCCTGGTTGATAAACCAGCCGATGAAGGCAAACCAGACGCCGTTGATGATGTTTCCGCTCATTACAAAAAAAATACCGGTAAAAATCAGAAAATAACCAAACAAGCCGCCCATTGAAGCCGCTATTTTAGTAGCATTTTGAAAGTCGCCCCTGAAGCGCCAGATCAAGGCCCTGAGTACTCTGCCGCCGTCCATCGGGAAAGCGGGGACCATATTGAAGATGGCCAGGATCAGGTTGACCTGGGCGACATAGGTCAGCAGCACAAGCAGGGTCTCCGGAGCACCGGCCGCAGCGAAAACACCGGCCAGTACCATTAATAAAACAAATAGTAACAAGCTCATGGCGGGACCGGCTACAGCAATCTTAAGCTCCTTGCCCGGTTCATCAGGCTCTTTCTCCATTTGGGCAATGCCGCCAAAAATGAACAGGGATATCTTCCTGACCGGGATGCCGAAATTCATCGACACCAGAGAATGCGACAGTTCGTGGAGCAGGACTGAAACAAAAAGCATCAGGGCGATAACGGCGCCCAGCAGCCACCCTAAAGCCGGGTTCCAGTCTGGGTAATTCTGGGGGAAATAATTTGTGGCGAGCATATAGGTCACCAGGCCAAATACCACCAGCCAGCTGACATTCACTTCAATCTCGATGCCCCTGACTTTACCTATCACAACTGAGCCTTTCATCGACAGGCCTCCGTTCATGTTTACATATGTCCATTATAACAAAATAATGCCCTGCTGGCTCGTACGGTCATAAAGGATTATTGATGGTAGCACGCCGAAAGGATTAATATGCATATCGAGTACAGGGTAACTGCCGATCATCATAATGTAAAGGTCTCAACGATACTCAGGAGCCAGCTGAAATTCTCCCGCGGCGCCATACGCAGGCTGAAGCGCTGCGCCGGGCTGCTGGTGAACGGGCAGACAGTCCGCCTGAATGCGCTGGTCAATGCAGGCGATTTAATCCGGGTGAATTTTGTGGATGATGACCAGACGGTGATACCCCAGGAAATGACGCTGGATATCCTCTTTGAGGACGAGCACCTCCTGGCAGTGAACAAACCGCCAAATATGCTGGTGCACCCGCTTTCCTACCATCTAATGGACACCCTGGCCAACGGTGTTATTTATCATTGGCAGCAGCAGGGACTGGGCAGCAAATTCAGAGCGGCCAGCCGGCTGGATAAAGACACTTCCGGCGTGATGCTGATCGCCAAAAACAGTTACTGCTGTCATCAGCTGGCCGGGCAAATGAAAAATGGCGTATGCCGGAGGGATTACCTGGCCGTGGTGCAGGGCAGGATAGCGGCGGATGCCGGCAGCATTGACACCCCGATCGGCCGGCCTGATGCCGGCTCCCTGATCTTTGGCGTCACCGCCCAGGGCAAGGCAGCGGTCACTCATTATACCGTCATGCAGCGTTTCGCCGGCGCCAGCCTGATCAAAGTGCGGCTGGAAACGGGACGCACCCACCAGATTAGGGTCCACCTAAGCCACATCGGCCACCCCTTAATGGGAGATGACCTGTACGGAGGCAGTTTGGAGCTGATCCGGCGCCAGGCTCTGCACAGCTGGCGGCTGGGGTTCACCCATCCTGTCACAGGGAAACACCTGCAGCTGGAGGCCCCGCTGCCGGCTGACATGACAGCTTTGATTCTTGGGCTGGAGAAATAATTATCCCTTATGTAAAGTTATTTATAGCCTCCAGAAACTCTTTCCCATATTCCTTTAATTTCATTTTGCCCACACCCGAAACCTCCAAAAACTCAAGGTCATTGGCAGGCATTTTACTGCACATGTCCATTAGTGTGGCATCTGAAAAAATAACGAAGGCCGGGACTTTTTTCTCCTGGGCCAGGCTGTATCTCAGCTCTCTCAGCACATTAAACAAGTCATTGTTTACTGCCGCTTTTGGTTTTGCCGGTTTTATTTCCCTTTTATCCTCTTTGGCTATTTTCATGGTTAAATTTTCCCCATTTAATAACATGTCTCTTGCTTTTGGGGTTAATTTTACCACCGGAAACTCCGAATTTGTCAGCGCCAGATATTCATTAAGCACCAGATAATTGACAATCTCACGCACCCGTTTTTCTTTCATCTGCGCCATCAGGCCATAGGTTTTAATCTGATCCAAATCAAATTTCAATACTTTTTCTGCCTTGCTGCCGCGCAAGGTATCAATCACCATTTTAATGCCATACCGCTCGCCCAGCCTGAAAACACAAGAGATTATTTTTTGGGCAGCTTCCGTTATATCTATCTCCTCAAAATTGGTATGGCAGTTGCTGCAGTTGCCACAAAAATTTGCGGCTCGGTCACCGAAATAATTTAATATGTAGGCCCTTAAACAATCCAAGCTGTGACAGTAACAGGTCATTTGTTTCAGGCGCTCTCTGTCTTTTTCTTTTACCTGTTCCAATATTTCCGGGTCTAAATCATTATTCTCATTGGTGATGCTGATTAAAAACTGGTTGGTAATGACATCCTGTCCGCCATACAGCAAAATGCACTCAGCGGGTGTGCCGTCCCGCCCCGCCCGGCCAGCCTCCTGATAATAGCTCTCTATATTTTTGGGCATATTATAGTGGAGCACAAAGGACACATTACTTTTATCGATCCCCATGCCAAAGGCATTGGTAGCCACCATGATTGTTTTTCTGTCATATAAAAAATCGTCCTGGTTTTTCGTCCGCTCTTCTTCAGACAGTCCGGCATGATAGCGGGTCACGCTGTAATGATCTCTGGTTAAATTGTCACAGACCTGTTCCACGGTTTTTCGGGTCGAACAATAAATGATGCCGCTTTTGTCTGCATTGTTTGCCAGATATTTGATGACAGCACTGTACTTGTCAATTGGTTTTTGCACTTCAAAATAGAGATTCTCACGGTTAAAGCCTGTGGCCATGACAAAAGGTGTCTTTAATTTGAGAATTTTGATGATATCCTCTTTGACTTCACTGGTGGCGGTGGCTGTAAACGCTGATATAACCGGTCTTTGGGGCAGCTTTTCGATAAAGCTGTTTATTTTCAGGTAACTTGGCCTGAAATTCTGCCCCCACTGGGATATACAGTGCGCCTCATCTACTGTAACCATTGCTAGATGCTCATTTTGCGCAAACTCCAGGAACTCAGCAATGTCCAGCCGTTCGGGCGCCGCATAGATAATTTTATACCTGCCGTTTTTAGCGTTTTGGATTACTTTTATGGTTTGTTTATAAGTGAGCGTTGAGTTAATGTAAGCCGCGGGCACACCATTGGCAACAAGGGCCTGCACCTGGTCTTTCATCAGCGAAATCAGGGGAGAGACCACCAGGGTTATCCCCTCGAGCATCAGCGCCGGCGCCTGATAACACAGCGACTTCCCTGCCCCCGTTGGCATGATGCCGATGACGTCTCTGCCGCTTAAGATATTATCTATTAATTTCTCCTGTCCCTCAAGAAAAGTTGTATAGCCAAAATATTGTTTTAAGATTTCTTCTTTTTGCATCTCATAAACTCCCATCAATGAATGGTCCTGCTGCCGGTTTAAGTTTTCATTTTTAATTCGTTAAGCAAGGTAAATCCGATAATCATCAAGCCGCCGATAATCTGCACGAAGGTGATGGTTTCACTTAAAATCGCTACTGAAACGATAACTGCCACCAGGGGATCGATGTAGCTTAAGATTGCCACTTCCTGGCCTTTCAAATCTACCAGGGCAGAAAAATATAGGCAGTAAGTAATGCCGGTGTGAACAATACCGACAATCAGAAGATTGATCATGCCAACGCTGCCTGCGGCGCCCAAATGGATTCCGCCCGTCGCAAAAACATACGGGATCAGAACAATAACTGCCGCAAATAATTGCAGCAGCGTTCTGTCGATGCCGGTGACATTTTTGATGAACTTATTTAGAATAACAACAGTCGCATAGCATGCCGCTGCGCCGAGGCCGAAGCAAATTCCCCTGATGTTATTTATGCTCGTATTTATACCGTCTGCGCCAATGATCAATACAAGCCCGACGGTTGACATGAAAAAGCAAAAAACCTGCCCGGTTGTCATTTTTTCTTTTAACAGGATCGGGCAGGCAATGATCACAATGACCGGCGCAAAATAATAGCTTAATGTGGCAAGGGAAACAGTAGTGTGATTGTACGCCTCAAACAGCAAGATCCAGGCAAAGCCCGTGATCGCACCGGACAGGAACAGCAGTGACAGATCGTTTCTGATTTCTGAAAACTTGATCCTATTACCGGTGATAAGCTGGTAGGTAATAATTGAGATAGAAGCGATAACGCCCCTGAAAAGCGCTATCTCATCAGTTGACAACGGGATGTTTTTCACAAAGATGGCAAGTGTCCCGGCAATTATCATGGAAGTAATGAATTTAAGTTTTGTTCCCATAATGTGCTCCTGAAAATTAATCATCTCAGTCAAGTTGCAACAGTTGCGCGTCAGGCTGTTAATCTTATCTTAAGCTTTCTTGGCCGTGGAAGAAATAAAGAGCAGAAGCAACAGGAAGCAAAAAGAACGTCCCTCTGTTTACTCTGTTTACCTCTGTTTACTTGTTTACTCTCTTAATCAATCAGCAGCAAACCGTAATAATTCCCTTCGCTTTCCCTGTCCGGCAAAACCTCGATGGAAAAACCATTTGCCCGCACTGTCGCATACACATCTATCCCGCAGGCTTCCATTGACGGCCTGGCATCCTGGGGGTGAGCACATTTCTCACCACCGGGATAGGCGCACTTTTCCTTGTAATCAGGCCGGCATATCTCACACACTCCGTAACCCAACCCGATAACCTTATAGTAACCGGATAAAAACAACTCCCTCTCCAGCTGTAGTGCAATTTTGGTGGGGTGGGCATCCTGGTGGCAGTGGATCAGTATAGCCTTTTGATAACAGTCGATTATTTCCTGGGTTTCTTTGGGGGCCGGGGTGTTGGGCGGGCAGCAGTGCCCCCTTCTGGAGCTGCAGCCATACAGACACTTCATCCTCACCCAGGCTGCTGTTTTAATGGTGGCCGGGTCAATCAATTTTGCTTCATGTGCGCCGAGGCTTTTGGCTAATTCCAGGAACCGCGTTAAATCCTGCTCCATAATTACTCCCCCATTTTACTTTTTATTGGACTGTATTGCCAGCTTCTTTCATTTCTGCCGCTACCAGGGCGCCATAAAAGTCGATTATTTCATTGGCTGTCTTTTCCTCCAGCACACCATGAAGACCCGGGGTTTCAAAGAAGCGTTTGGGTATCTGCACCTGCTTGAGATCAAAACCAAGTTTATCCCTGATCCTCATTTTAGTTTGGAAGATCCTCTGACCAATCTGCGTCAAGCACTCATCGTCCAGAGCAAGGCCTACTGCCCGGCCGGCGGCAATGATCGTGGGCCGGTCATAGGCCCTCCTGGAAAACAAGCAGATGATCATAGAGTTGATCATGCAGCGTTCCTTCTCCTCTTTTAACAGCCCCTCGGCCATTTCCAGGCTGGTCAGCTGCTGGCAGTCCCGGTCCAGCTCATAACCGCCGTTGCACAAATGGGAATGCCTTGCCCCCACCACGCTGCCCACCAAAATGCCATACCCGGTATGATACCCGGACATTTCGTTTTTGGCCACAGTCAT
This sequence comes from Pelotomaculum sp. UBA4789, assembly GCA_002402945.1. Lineage (GTDB taxonomy): Bacteria > Bacillota > Desulfotomaculia > Desulfotomaculales > Pelotomaculaceae > Syntrophopropionicum. The sequence continues at coordinate 5,137 of DHGV01000038.1, read as the reverse complement.
AGCAAAGTCCTGCCCGCCATAAACTTGAGCCGCATAATAACAGCCGCGGCCCAGCTGGCTGTAAAATTCATTAGCACCCCTGGCAAGATACCAGATCGCTTTGACATAATTTTCTGTGCCCCCGAACTCCAAAGGGACCAGGGTTTCCTCAGTGGAAAGCAGTCCTTTTTGGAAAGCCTCGGTAGCCCAGCCCAGGACAACACCACAGGACATGGCGTCCATGCCGGTTTCCTCAACCGCATCGATCAGCATGAGGATTTCATCTGTGGTTTTGATACCCAGATAGGAGCCCAGCGCGAAGACCAGCTCATAATCATAATTGGTATTGACTGCTTCATATTCGTAGCCCTCGGTTTTGAATTCCCGCCTGAATTGCCCAATGTGGATGCAGTCAACAGGGCAACCGGCGCAAGCCATCTTGCGCACCAGATTCTTTTCAGCGAAAGCTTCGGCGCTTACTGCCTCTGCACTCTCAAAACGTCCCGAGGTCAGGTTTTTAGTCGGGAACGCGTTCATATCATTGAGAGGAATTACATATGCCGCCGAACCAAGCCCGCGGTACTTCTTCATAATATCCGTGCCGGTGACCTTGTCGAATATGGAGCGGTACACCTTGAAGTATTCCTTCAAATGAGCAGGAGGGATTGGTATGCTCCTGTCACCGGTAACCGTAATCGCTTTGACGTTCTTGCTGCCCAGGACCGCCCCCAAACCGAGCCTGCCGAAATGGCGGAAGTTATCCACGTTGACACTGGCATAGGCGACTTTGTTTTCGCCCGCCGGCCCAATCCGCATAATGCTCCTGTTGCTTTCAAGCGGTTCATTGTCGTGAATCACCCGCCATACCTCTTCTGAGAGCATGCCCCACAAAGGCCTGGCATCTTTAAACTCAACCCCTTGACCGGTAATGGACAAGTAACAGGGGTAACTGTGCCTGCCAGTGATGACAACGGCGTCATAACCTGCCATAAACAGCGCCAGGGCCAGCCGGCCACCCGCATAACTTTCCCCCAGTTCGCCGGTCAGGGGCGAAACAAACATCGCCGCGGTCTTGGTCATCACCGGGTAAATGGACGACAGCGCCCCGATGGCAAACACCGCCGGCTGCTGTTCATCCAAAGGCGGCAACTCAGGTTTCATGTTCTCCTCGAAAAGCTTGGCGGCCACACCCACTCCGCCGAAATAAGCCTTTAGATCCGCCCGCTTTTCAACGCGTGTTGTTCTGGCAGACAAGTCCACATAGAGGACTGTGATTGTATTTTCATACAGCATTATGCTTCCTCCATTTCCAGGCAGCCATGCGTGCAAAACTGCGCGCAAACACCGCAGTGCTTGCAGATAATCGGCTTATTGGTGGTGCTGTCAAAATTAACCGCGCCAAAAGTACAGGCGGCAACGCAATTCCGGCAGCCGGTGCACTTGTCAGGCAACAAAGTAACACCGCCGCCCTCCCTGTCTGCCAGGGCGCCATAGGGACAGGCTTCCGCACAGGCCCTGATCCCGGTGCAGCCGACACAAACTATAGCTGCCATCCTGCCCGATAAATCGCCTGCGGTCATGATTCTGACGGCGCTTTTGGCCAGAGAATGATTATGCCGGTTAACCACCGCACAGGACGTCATGCAGGAAAAACAACCGATGCAGCGTCTCATCTCTTTAATCTTCAGGATTTTAGCGATGTTCAACACTCCTATTTCCAGGGTAATTAAATACTTGCTTTCCCTGCTTTGAATAGCCTCCGGATTACTTAAACTACCCTGCTTAAGCAATCCGGAGGCTAATACCCCAGTTTTGAAGATTAGCTTCAAATAATGATTTTATATTATTTTACCTTCCTGGAATTCCAGTCGTCCTTGAACATCTGCAACCCGATATCAGTAAGCGGGTGTTTGATCATCTTCTTCAGCACCGGGTAAGGGATGGTTGCGATATGAGCGCCTGCCAGCGCGCATTCGACCGTGTACTTTGGATACCTCGGGCTGGCGGCGATGATCTCAGTCTTGATATCATAATACTTAAAGATTTCTGCAATATTTTTTACGAGTTCGGTGCCGCTCCCGCCGATGTCATCTGTTCTTCCTAAAAACGGGCTCACAAAGGTCGCGCCTGCCCGGGCTGCAAGCAGCGCCTGGTTAACAGAAAAAATCAAGGTCACGTTGGTCGCAATATTTTCTTTGGCCAGGGGCCCCAGTGCTCTCATGCCTTCTTCAATCATCGGGACCTTGATGGTAATGTTTTTGTGTATTTTCTTCAGCTCCCGCGCTTCTTCAACCATTCCCTCCCAATCATCAGCCATTACTTCGGCACTGATCGGGCCGTCTACTACTTCTGCTATTTCCGCCAATAATTCCTTAAAGTCTCTTCCTGACTCTGCTGCCAGGCTGGGATTGGTCGTTACCCCCGACAAAACATTCCAGGACGCGATCTCCCGGATCTCATCAATATTCGCGGTATCAATAAATATCTTCATTTCCAACCTCCATTAATTAGTTAGATGGTTTCGACAAACATAACTTTTAATCCGTTTGGATCCATCATATAGAAATACTTCAGCTCCGGATTGACCTGAAAAGGCCCGCTGAAAATGCTTAAGCCTTTGTCTTGAATAGACTTTACTTTTTCATCAACAGAGTCAACTTCAAAGCCCAAAGAGATATCCTTCCCGATGGTAATATCCTTATAGTCATCCATGCAAATCAGTTCAATCTTTGTTTCCCCATCCCCTAAAAACGCGATCTCAACTCCCGGGCGATCTATGTATCTCCTGTCCACAGTAAGCCCGACTACTTCCTGATAAAACTTTAAAGATTCCTCCAGATTTTTCACCTTTAATGTTGCCGAACGGAATTTCATCGCTTCTTCCTCCCAAATTAATAGTTTGTTTATAAGGTATTTTTACAAGCCTGTACTGCCTTTAGCGTCTTTTCAACTATATTTTCCACGGTGAACCCGTATCTGTCGAAAAGGACGTCACCGGGGGCCGAGGCCCCGAAATGATCGATGCTGATTATTTCGCCGCCGTCCCCGGTATAGTTTTTCCATCCCTGGCCGATGCCGGCCTCCACGGCAACCCGTGCTTTGACCTGCGGTGGCAATACTGCCTGGCGGTACTCAAGCGGCTGCTGCTCAAATAATTCCCAGCTCGGCATACTGACCACATTAACTGCGACACCGGTTTTCTGCAGCCTTTCCGCTGCCTGCAGGGCCAGGTGGACTTCTGAACCGCTGGCCAGAATAATGGCGTCCGGCGTGCTGTTGCCTGCCTGTCTGAGCGTATAGGCGCCCCGGGACAGACCGTCTGCCGCAGCAAGCTTCTGCCGGTCCAGTACCGGCAGTTTTTGGCTGGGTAAAATCAGGGCCACCGGCCCTTTTACTGTGAGCGCGGCACGCCAGGCTTCATTTGTTTCGTTGGCATCAGCCGGGCGGATTACTGTCAGACCGGGGATGATCCGGAGCGAGGCCAGTTGTTCCACAGGCTGGTGGGTGGGGCCGTCCTCGCCCACCGCGATGCTGTCGTGGGTAAAGACATAGATGACCTTCAACCCCATCATGGCCGCCAGGCGGATAGGCGGGCGCATGTAATCGATGAAAGCCAGGAAAGTAGCCCCGTAGGGGATCAAACCGCCGTGCAGGGCCAGCCCGTTAATAATCGAGCCCATAGCATGCTCGCGGACACCGAAATGCAGGTTTCGCCCCTGGTAGTTGCCGGCGGCAAAGTCACCGGCGCCTTTGATAATTGTCCTGTTTGAGGGCCCCAGGTCAGCCGAACCGCCCAGCAGGTTGGGTAGACTGCCCGCTACGGCATTAATAAATCCGCCGGAGGCATCCCTGGTGGCCATTACCTTATCGTGAGGCGTGTAAACGGCTGCCTTACTGTCCCACCCAGCCGGCAGCAGGCCGCTGGTCCACTGTAGAAATTCCTGCGCCAATGCGGGAAAAGACTTGGCGTAGGCGGTAAAAAGCTCCTGCCATTGTGCCTCACGTGACTTGCCCTTTTCCACGGCCTGGCGGAAATGGGCGAGAGCCTCATCCGGGATGTAAAAAGAAGGCTCCTGCGGCCAGGCAAAGCATTCCTTCGTCAGCTTCAGCTCTTCGGCTCCCAGTGGCTCGCCGTGCGCTACAACCTGGCCTTGTTTATGAGGGCACCCGTAACCTATTTCGGTACGCACCATGATCAGCGAGGGTTTACCCTGCTCAGCCAATGCCGCCCCAAGAGCCGCCTCAAGGGCAGCGGTATCATTCCCGTCCTCTACCCGCAGTACCTGCCAGCCGTAAGCCTCATAACGCTTGCCGCGGTCCTCGGTAAAGGCCAGCTCGGTGTCCCCTTCGTTCATGATATGGTTGTCGTCATATAGACAGATCAAGCGTCCCAATTTGAGGTGGCCGGCCAGCGAGGCGGCCTCGCCGGTGACTCCTTCCATCAGGTCACCGTCACCGCTGATCACGTAAGTATAGTGGTCAACAATATTAAAACCAGGGCGGTTGAAATGAGCAGCCAGAAAGCGCTCGGCTATAGCCATGCCGACCGCGCTGGACAGGCCCTGGCCCAAAGGCCCGGTAGTTACCTCAACTCCGGGGGTTAGGCCGTACTCGGGGTGGCCGGGCGTCCTGCTGCCCCACTGGCGAAACTCCCTCAGATCTTCCAGAGAAAGGTCATAACCGGTTAAATGCAGCAGGGAGTAAAGCAGCGCCGAGCCATGCCCGGCCGACAGGACAAAGCGGTCCCTGTCACTCCAGGAAGGATTGGCCGGGCTATGACGCAAAAACCTGTTCCACAGCACATAGGCCATTGGGGCAACTCCCAGGGGCATGCCGGGGTGCCCGGATTGCGCTTTTTCAACCATATCCGCTGACAGCATCCGGATCGTGTTAATACAGCGCTGGTCTAACTGGTTCACATTGTTCACCTCCTCTCTTTATTTTCTATCTCAAAACATGTAACATCCGGCCTTTGCGTCATCCATTGTAACGAAGCCGGATAAATGCAATCTTAGTTTTCCACTTTTAATATATACAGAATCTCTTATTAGTTTAATTATTGTTCTATTATTACATTATTTGTGACACTAACATAAACAATAATAATATTTCTCTTAAAAGTCAAGTTGTAAGGGATAAGGTACAATAAGTTTCGCAA
>DHGV01000100.1:16693-17149 GCA_002402945.1 Pelotomaculum sp. UBA4789 | reverse complement strand
CGTGGTGGCCGCTTAAGAGTACTTCAGGCACAGCAAGACCGCGGAATTCCCTGGGCCTGGTATAATGCGGATGCTCCAGCAAACCGGCGCTGAAAGAATCCTCCTGTACAGATTCACTTTCACCGAGCACGCCTGGCAGGAGCCTTGTTACCGCGTCAACTACCACCATGGCCGGCAGTTCACCGCCGGTAAGCACATAGTCCCCGATAGATATCTCATCAGTCAGGAGTGTCTCACGCACACGTTCGTCCACGCCCTCATAATGTCCACAGACAATAACCAGGCTTTCAGACGTTGCCAGGTCCCGGGCCAGGGCCTGGCTGAACGGCGTCCCTTGAGGGCTCATTAAAACCACACGGCCGGGTGCGCCGGGATTCTTTCTGTTAACAGCCTCAACTGCGCCGAAAATAGCTTCCGGCGCCATCAGCATGCCAGCCCCGCCGCCATAGGGAGTGT
>DHGV01000100.1:13400-16505 GCA_002402945.1 Pelotomaculum sp. UBA4789 | reverse complement strand
TGTTTCAGCGCCGGAATTAAAAGCGGGCCGGCGCCGGTGTCAACAACATACACATCATTGGAGCCGGTTTGCAGGACATCAGTGATTTTTCCCAGCTCCCCCCTGTCTTTGTCACTAACAGTGAGGCCGATGATGTCAAAAATATAATAGGCGTGCTCCGGAAGAGGGTGTAGTTCTTGGCGGGTTATTTCCAGTAATCCCCCTTTAATCTCCTCCGCTGCGTTCATATCAGGTATTTCTGCAAACTTAACGATGAAATATTTCTGGTGCGGAAATGATTCCTCTACGTGCAATAACTTTCTGGCCCCTCTGACCGAAACATGGACCCGGCTATTTTTGCTGAAGCGTTCCTGGAAATCAGTCAGGGGCAGTACCCGTACCGCCCCGGACCTGCCATGGGTATTCAGGATTTTGCCGACAGTTATATACTCTTCCGCCATATCCTTAGACAATTTCAACTATAACTTTTTTCTTCTGCCTGGTTGCGGCAGCCTTGACCACCGCCCTAATTGCTTTGGCTATCCGGCCCTGTTTGCCAATAACTTTACCCATGTCTTCCGGGGCTACCTGCAGTTCGATCAGAATTGACTTGTCTTTCTCGATCATATTAACCACAACTTTATCAGGCTGGTCAACGAGAGCCTTGGCCAGTATTTCCACCAATTCTTTCATTACAGCTGCCTCCCTAATCTACTGACCCTCTCCTGCTGGTTTTTTAAGCACCCCTGCCTTGTTAAATAAAGCCCTGACAGTCTCAGATGTTCTGGCTCCCTTGCTGAGCCAGTCAAGCGCCTTTTCTTCATTGATACTAATCACCACGGGTTCTTTCAGAGGATCATAATAACCAATTTCTTCAATAAACCTGCCGTCTCTCGGGGACCGGGAATCGGCAACTACGATGCGATAAAAAGGTGCTTTTTTCGCACCCATTCTTCTCAGGCGGATCTTAACAGCCATATACACTCACCTCCTTATCATCTAAATTTAATGTTATTTAATTTAAGAAAGGGTTTTTCGGCATTTTGCCGCCCTTTTTTAAAGACTTTTCCATGTCAAGCAGCTGTTTCATCATTTTTTTGGTCTGTCCAAACTGTTTCAGGAGCCGGTTAACTTCCTGTACAGTGGTCCCGCTGCCATGGGCAATTCTCCTTTTACGGCTGCCGTTTATTACCCGTTCCGGATCATTTCGTTCCGCTGCTGTCATTGATTTGATAATCGCTTCTATAAACACAAGCTCCTTTTCATCCAGCTTGAGGTCTTTTAACTTTTTAACATTGCCAAGCCCCGGGATCATACCCAGAACCTGTTCGAGGGGACCGAGTTTTTTTACCTGGTTCATCTGATCCATAAAATCATCCAGGGTAAATTCCATACTCCGGATTTTCTTCTGCATGCTTGCCATTTGATCAGCGTTGAAATTCTCCTGGGCTTTCTCAATCAGTGTCAGCATATCGCCCATACCCAGGATCCGCTCAGCCATGCGTTCCGGGTGAAAGGCTTCAAGAGCGTCTAATTTTTCCCCAACGCCAATAAACTTTATTGGTTTTCCGGTTACCGAGCGTACAGACAGCGCAGCCCCGCCCCTGGTATCACCGTCCAGCTTGGTCAGCGCTATCCCGTCCAAACCAAGCGTGCTGTCAAAGGTTTCAGCTACGTTAACCGCCGCCTGGCCGGTCATAGCGTCCACAACCAGAAGTATTTCGTGAGGCTTGATCGCTTCCTTCATGTTTTCCAGTTCAGCCATGAGTTCTTCGTTTACTTCCTGGCGACCGGCAGTGTCAATAATAACGACATCACGGTCACTTGTGAGGGCGCTATCGACCGACGTCTTGCCGATAACAACGGGGTCCTTTTGATCTGCCATTGTAAATACAGGTATGCCCAACTGGCTGCCTAGCACCTCCAGCTGTTTAACTGCCGCCGGCCGGTATGTGTCAGCAGCTGCCAGCAGCGGCCGCCTGCCCTGCTTGCGCAGCAGGTTCGCCAGCTTCGCTGTGGTAGTCGTTTTACCAGCGCCGTTTAATCCAACCATCATGATAATGGTAGGCGGTTTTGACGCTAAATTTATTTTGCTGTTTGCGCCGCCCATCAGCGCGGTCAGCTCTTCATGAACAATTTTAATCACATGCTGGGCGGGATTCAGACTTGCCAGCAGTTCCTGGCCGACAGCACGTTCTTTTATCTTTGTGATGAAATCCTTGACGACTTTAAAATTTACGTCGGCCTCCAGAAGCGCCAAACGCACCTCCCGCAGGGCCTCGTTCACATCGGATTCAGTGAGGCGCCCTTTTCCCTTTAACTTCTTAAATGTTTCCTGCAGCCTTTCAGCCAGACTGGCGAACATCCACGGCCACCTCCCAATTACATCCGCACCCGGTACCACAATGAAAATTAAGCAAGTTGGGTGCATGACTCATAACTTATTCTGCTCTCTGGTAAACATATTGACAGGATTTACAGGATTACTGGGATTTACAGGAATAATTTATTATTACTTCTTTAAGTTAAACATGTTAATTTTAATTAAATAATCCTTTTTATACTCCCAATGTACTTCTTGCCTGAGAAGTGTAAATATAAAATTTCAAATAATTTTTATTTTATCCTGTTAATCAATTTAAATCTTGTTAATCCTGTCAATTTATTTAAATGCAATGCCTTACATTTTCAGGACTTCCTCTATTATTTTCCTGGCCTGCTGCAGCCTGTCGCTGCTTTGCGCTGTTTCGCATTCTTCCAAAATAGCGGCGGCGCAAGCCAGCCTGTTTCTCTCTGTTTTATATTTTGCAGCCAAGCCGAGCTTGGATTCATATCTGGAGAGTGTCTGCTCCGATCTCTTTAATGTGTCATAGACAGCCTGCCGGGTAACTTTAAATTCACCGGCAATCTCGCTGAGCGACAAGTTATGGCAGTAATAAAGCTCCATTAGATCTTTTTGACGGTCAGTCAGCAGCTGGCCGTAAAAGTCATAGAGCATGTTCATCCAGGCTACCTTTTCCAGCAACTGCCTTACCTCGCTTTCCCCCAGGCAATTATCATTGGAACATTAATCTGTCACCTATTGCTGCCAAGGGAATGACCTTTACAGATAGATTTTAATCGTTT
>DHGV01000100.1:8076-13276 GCA_002402945.1 Pelotomaculum sp. UBA4789 | reverse complement strand
CATAAAACCTACCTGAATGCCAGTTTGGCGATGATGCTGGGGCTCCTGGATTTTGACAAGCAGTTTGTCAAGGCTGAAGGCGTTTATGTCTGGGACAGCAAAGGCGATAGGTACCTTGACTTTTTAGGCGCTTATGGGGCCCTGAACACAGGTCACAACCATCCCAGAATACTGGAAGCTTTGGACCGGGTAAAAGAAATGCCCAACCTTCTCCAGGCCTCACTCGGTACGGTTGTCAGCGCCCTGGCAAAAAACATGGCCTTAATCACACCGGGGAATCTGCAGCGTTCTTTTTTCTGCAACAGCGGTGCGGAAGCGGTGGAAGGAGCTCTCAAACTGGCAAGAGCCGCTACCGGCCGGCAAAAGTTAATTTACTGTGCCAATTCCTTTCACGGTAAAACATTTGGCGCCCTGTCTGTGACCGGACGCGGGAAATACCAGAATGTTTTTCAGCCTCTGCTCCCGGGCTGCGTTTCTGTTCCTTATGGCGACCTTGACATGCTTGAAAATGAATTAAGCAAAGAAAAAGCAGCTGCCTTTATCCTTGAGCCTGTGCAGGGCGAGGGCGGCATCATCATACCGCCACCCGGCTATCTGACAGGTGTCAGAGAATTATGCTCCAAATATGAAACCATGCTCATCATCGATGAAATCCAGACCGGTTTCGGCCGTACCGGCAGGATGTTTGCCTGCCAGCATGATGACGTCGTCCCTGATATTATGTGCCTGGCAAAATCGCTGGGCGGGGGGATTATGCCAATTGGCGCGTACATCACTACCGATGAAATCTGGAAAAAGGCTTATGGCAGTATGGAAAAAGCCTTGCTGCACACCACTACCTTCGGGGGCAACACCTGGGCTGCCGCCGCCGGTATCGCGGCGCTGGAAATAATACTCGAGGAAAAACTGGCGGATAAGGCGCGGGAGAGCGGAGAATATCTTCTGCTTGGCCTTAATAAGCTAAAAGAAAAATACCCGCTGCTCAAAGATGTGCGGGGTCTCGGCCTGATGGTGGGTATTGAATTTAATCAGCCCGGCGCCCTGGCGGATAAAGTAACCTTTGGGCTGGCCGGCAAGCTGTCTGATGAGTACCTGGGCAGCCTGGTGGCTGGAGAATTGATGAATAAGCACCGCATTATAACCGCTTATACCCTTAATAACCCGAATGTGATCAGGCTGGAACCGCCCTTGAACGTCAGCAGGGCGCAGATTGATATTGTTCTTCAAGCCCTGGATGATATTTTTGCTGCTCATAAAGGGTTTTTCAGCGCTGTCGCGGCTGGGGCCAAGACGATGATCAAATCATTTATTAAGAAGTAGCCGCTCTCTCCTCTATATACAAGGGGCTGACACAGTTGCGGCCGGCTGCTTTTGCTTTGTACAATTCCGCATCTGCCTGTGCCAGCAGCTGTTCGAGGAGAGCGCCCTGGCTGGTCTCTGTTTTACCGTTGGATGTGGCTACTCCCAGACTGATGGTCAGTTTTATAAAACCGTAGGTGGTTTCAAATGGCCACTTGCTGACGGTTTCCCTCAGCCTCTCAGCGAGGATCAGGGCTTCCTGATGGCCGGTCAGGGGAGCGATAATAATAAACTCTTCCCCACCGTAACGTCCCAGCAAATCAGATGTCCTGATACTTGAGGACAGCACCTGGACAACTTCTTTTAACACTTCGTCGCCGACCTGGTGGCCATGCGTGTCGTTAATGTCCTTAAAATTATCAATATCTATCATAGTAATAGACATGGGCAGGCTGTGCCTGACGGACCTGGACAGTTCCTGCTCTATTTCACGCATAATATAGCGCCGGTTATAAGCACCGGTCAGCTGATCGGTAATAGCTATTAATTCCAGGTGTGCATTGGCTTCGGCCAATTCTTCATTTTGGGTGGCAATTTCCTGTTTCTGCGCTTCCAGCATTGAAATCTGTTTTAGAAGAACCTCACGCTGGTCCTTCATCTTTACTGACATCCTATTGAAGCTCAAAGCCAGGGTGTCTATTTCATGATTTGCACTGAGGTCTAAGGTAAATCCGAAATTACCCCTGGATATTTCATCAGCGCCCTGCGCCAGCACTTCCAGCGGGTACGAAATCTTCCGGGCTACCAGTATTACCACAGGCAGGAATACAATCACGACCAGCAATGCGGCAATAGTTATGAACCTGGCAATTATCCTGGCTTCACCGGTAACGTCACTCAGGAAATAGAATACTATAGTGCTGATCAAGGTGATCAGCGCCAGGGCAAGCGCCAAAAAACAGGTAAGCAGCGAATTTTTAATTTTTCCCCGCCAAAACATATCAAGTAGTTTTTTCATAACAAATTAAGTATTTCGTATAAATAAATAATTTCCTTCTAGTATTTTCGCATTATTTGAAATTCCGCTGTAAACATTGGGTAAAGTGCTACCAAACTTGTAAAACAGCGCATTTTAAATAAAAAGTTTCAGCTGCCGCCAAAAGCATCGGGTGGTCTTTTGACTGCCGCCTCAGTTCCACCAGCCGGAGCTGTCGCCCCGCATCCTGCGCCGCAGCCATGATCACTTCCAGGAAGCGGCTTTCCGTCATATGATAAGAACAGGAGCACGTAACCAGAAAGCCTCCCGGGTGCAGGATTTTCATCGCACGCAAATTGATCTCCTTATAACCGCGTATGGCGCCCTCCAAAGCGCGTTTTGACTTTGTAAAAGCAGGCGGATCAAGAATGATTAAATCATATTTTTCCTTGTTTTTCTCCAGCGCCCTCAGCTCATCAAAGGCATTACCCTCCCTGAAATTACAGAGACCGCCAAATCCGTTTCTGGAGGCATTTTTTTCAGCCAGGGCCAGCGCCGGGGCAGCAATGTCTATCCCGTTAACCTCTCTGGCGCCGTACCGGGCGGCATAAACACTGAAAGTTCCAGTGTGACAGAAACAGTCAAGAACCCTGGCTCCTTCCGCAATACCTTCCAGGGCCATCCGGTTTTCTCTCTGGTCAAGAAAATAACCGGTTTTTTGACCACCCGCCAGGTCTGCCAGAAACACCATCCCGTTTTCATTTATTTCGATCACCGGATCAAAGGGGCCTTTTAAAAAACCTGTTTTTAAAGGCAGCCCTTCCAGTTCTCTCACAGCGGCATCGTTGCGCTCATAAATTCCTGCCGGATTTAACAACTCGTCAAGAATATCGGTAATCATGTCCTTGAATTTATCTATCCCAAGCGCAAGTGTCTGAACAGCAAGGTATTCTCCAAACTTGTCCACCACCAGCGCCGGCAGAAAATCAGCTTCCGCAAAAATCAACCTGAAAGAGTCGGCGCCACGAACAACCCGGCTGCGGTAGTCCAGCGCCGATCTGATCCGCGTCTCGAAAAAGGAGCGATTTATTTCTTCAGCTTGATCTCTGGTCAGGATGCGCACCAGGATTTGCGAAGCCGGGTTTATATAGCCCCGGCCAAGAAACCTGCCCCTGGCGTCTACAACCTCGACGATATCACCCGGCACATAATCGCCGGTTATCTCTGCCGCTTCTGTCGCATAAATCCAGGGATGCCCGGAAGCTGCCCTGTGGCGCATGTTTGCTGCCAGCCTGACTACAGTCATAAGGTACACACTCCATATTTCCGTCTAAAAACAGGCTTCAAACAATGTCATCCTGAGCGTATATGTCTGTAGGGTCGGCTTTAGCCGACCATGTGCGGCTGAAGCCGCACCTACAGTTCTCAGGCGCCGCTAATCCTTTAATAACACCGCTTAAACAGTATATTGTTTTACTTCCTGCCAACCAGCCTGACTGCACACTCCTGGGCGCGCTCCATGACTTCTTCCTCATCCATGGTCAGCACTGCCCTGGCTGCCATCACCACTTCACCATTAATGATCACGGTGTCAACATCTGCCGAATGGGCGGCATAAGCCAGGTGGGCGAGCAGGTCATGCCTCGGGTAAAGATGAGGATGATGGAAATCGACCAGGATCAAATCGGCTTTCATCCCTTTTTTTATTAAACCTGTGTCTTCCAGGCCCAAGGCCAGAGCCCCGCTGCGTGTAGCCATCTTCAGCGTTTCGAAAGCCGGCAGGGCCATGGGGTCACCTGTCGCCACCTTATGCAGCAGGGTAGCGGTACGCATCTCTTCCATCATATCCAGATTATTGTTGCTGGCTGCTCCGTCAGTACCCAGTGCTACCAGGACGCCATTCCGGATTAAAGAAGGTACCGGAGAAATTCCGGCTGCCATCTTCATATTGCTTTCAGGACAATGAGCGATGCTGACTTTCTTGGCGGCCAAAATTTCCATATCACCCTGATCGAGGTGAACGCAGTGCGCGGCCAGGACCGGCAGGTCTAAGATGCCCAGCGCTTCGAGGTGCCGGACCGGCGTGGTACCATAAGCAGCCTTAATATTCTCTGCCTCGTCCAAGGTCTCTGCCACGTGGATATGGATGCCAACACAGTATTTCTCAGCCAGCCCGGCAACCTTCTGTAGATATTCGGGAGGGCAGGTATATGGCGCATGCGGCCCAAACATCGTCTTTATCCTGCCGTTCGCCCCGCCGTGCCATTCCTCGACGAACCGGATGCTTTCATCTATCGCCTCCTGGGCATTTGGCGCAACACCGATCATGCCCCGCGAAAGACAGGCCCTCATGCCGCTCTTTTCCACAGCCCGGGCAACCTGACCCATTTCAAAATACATATCGGCAAAAGTGGTTGTGCCTGATTTTATCATTTCCAGGGTGCACAGCATCGTACCCCAGTAAAAGTCCTCCGGCTGCAGTTTTGCTTCCAACGGCCATATTTTTTCATTCAGCCATTTCATCAGAGGCATGTCATCGGCATAGCCACGCATCAAGGTCATGGCAGCGTGGGTATGGCAATTGATGAAACCCGGCATGGCCACCATACCGGAGCCGTCGATAATCCTTTTATCCTTAAAGTATTCTGGGGCGGAACCTCTTGCGCCAACTGATATGATCCTGTCTCCGGCAATGGCAATTTCCCCATCATTAATGATATTGTCATACCCCTCCATGGTCAGCACAGTGGCGCTGCGAATTAAAATGTCGCTCATGATATCCCCCCCGGTTTTTTTACCCTACTCGTTTAAATAGGCTTCCTGCTCTGCGGTCAGGCTGTCGATGACTATGCCCAAAGACTGCAGTTTAAGCGCAGCTACCCGGCAGTCAATTTCCCCGGGCACAGGGTATAGTTTTTTAACCAG
>DHGV01000100.1:7503-8036 GCA_002402945.1 Pelotomaculum sp. UBA4789 | reverse complement strand
AGGAGGTATAATTTACGCCCATCGGGCAGAGTAAACTGTTCAATGTTATGGCGGGCCTGGCGCCGTTCAACAGCCATGCCGTCCAGGTGCGCCTTGTTGATCTCCACGTCAAAATGACCGGCATTGGCCAGGATCGCACCGTCCTTCATGACGCTGAAATGGCGCCTGGTCAGGACATCACTGCAGCCTGTCACAGTGATAAAAAAATCACCGGCGCAGGCTGCTTCTTCACTGCCCATCACCTGGTAGCCATCCATCAAGGCTTCTATGGCCTTGATGGGATCAATTTCACAAACAATGACCCTCGCACCCAGGCCCCTGGCCCGCATGGCGACTCCTTTGCCGCACCAGCCGTAACCAAGCACTACCACAGCTTTACCGGCCACCACCAGGTTGGTGGTGCGCATGATCCCCGACCAAACCGATTCTCCCGTCCCGTAGCGGTTATCAAACAGGAACTTGCAGTAGGCATTGTTCACCGCCAGCATCGGGAATAACAGCTTCCCCTCCCGCTCTAGGTTTTCCAGGCGGCG
>DHGV01000100.1:4647-7456 GCA_002402945.1 Pelotomaculum sp. UBA4789 | reverse complement strand
AGCACCGAGAGCAGGTGCTCACGGTATTCCCCGTCCGTGGCATTGTACCAGGCATATACTTTTATTCCCGCAGCAGCCAAACCTGCTGCCACGTCGTCTTGCGTTGACAGCGGGTTGGAGCCGGTTACGGCGACTTCCGCCCCGCCCGCCCTGATCACCTCGGCCAGGTAAGCTGTTTTGGCTTCCAGGTGTACGGAGAGAGCCACCCGCGTGTCTTTAAAAGGCAGGTCTCTTTCAAATTCCTTCCTGATGGTGTTCAATACCGGCATATGGGCCTGCACCCAATCAATCTTCATTCTTCCGGCCGGCGCCAGGTTAATATCTCTTACAATATAATCAGATATAAATGTTCCCTCCTTACCATTTTAAACATTTAGCATTTTACAGGATTAACAAGATTTAAATTGATTAACAGGATTTTATTTAGATTTATCAAGATAATAAATATTTTCCTGTTATTGCTGCCCTCTGGTAAAAAATATATTGGTATTTTAAATAAATATTTATTAATAATTAAATTCTTCATTTAATACTTAAAAAAGGTTTATCTAAAATCATGTAAATCTTAATAATCCTATAAATCCTGTCAGATTATTTTCTTGAGGTTTTCCTTGTATGGCGGCCAGACAACACCCTTGTCAGTGATGATGGCGGTAATCAAATTATGGGGGGTAACATCAAAGGCCGGATTCCACACGTTTACCCCCGCCGGCGCCAGCAGGCGCCCGCCGTGGTGGGTTACCTCAGTGTGATCCCGCTCTTCGATGGGTATTTCATCTCCTGATGCCAGCTTTAAGTCAACCGTTGATACTGGGGCGGCGACATAAAAGGGGATATTGTGGGCTTTCGCCATTACCGCCAAGCCATATGTCCCAATCTTGTTGGCCACGTCACCATTAGCTGATATACGGTCAGCGCCTACAATGACCAGGTCAACTTTCCCTTTCGCCATTAAGAAACCGGCCATATTATCGGTTATCAGTGTCACAGGTATGTTTTCCTGCATCATTTCCAGCGCAGTCAGCCTTGCTCCCTGTAAAAGCGGCCTGGTTTCACAAGCATACACGGAAACATTTTTACCGGCCTCCCGGGCTGCCCGGATCACTCCCAGGGCGGTGCCATAACCTGCCGTGGCCAGCGCGCCCGCGTTACAGTGAGTCAGGACGCTCCCCCCCTGCGGGATAAAGCCCTGTCCGTAATTTCCCATCCTGCGATTGCCCGAGATGTCCTCACGGTATATGGCATGCGCTTCCTCAAGCAGCAGGCCGTAAAGTTCACCGTGATTATCAGTATCAGCGTCATCAAATTTCTGGAGCAGACGATCCAGAGCCCAGCTTAGATTCACCGCTGTCGGCCTGGTGGCCGCCAACTCACGGGCTGCGCCTCGCAGCTGGTATGAATATTCTTTTTTTGACTTTGCGCTTATATTCCTGGCTGCCATAACAAGCCCATAAGCCGCGGCAGTGCCAATGGCAGGCGCGCCGCGCACAGCAAGCCTTTTAATAGCTGATACAATATCACGATACTCACAGCACTTAACATAGGTTATTTCTGCGGGCAGCCTGGTCTGATCAAGCAGTTCCAGGCACTCCTCATTGGGCAGCCAGCGCATTGCTTCCAACATGCAATTTCTTCTCCTGTTTTATTAAAAACAATTTGACATGATTTACTGGATTTTAAGGATTTACAGGATTATATAAAAATAAGCACATGGATAAAAATTAATGAGATTTAGAAATTTTAAACTATAATTTTATTCCTCGTTAAATCATGTTAATCATGTTAATCATATATATTTGTTTTCAGCTTAATCACTATGGCAGGTGCAGGCGCGATCCTGCTCAATCCAGGTGATGGTCTGCATCAGGAGCTCCCTGATATTCTCACTGTTATGCATCATGGTATCGACAACCTCCTGGTGCGCCAGTCTGGTTGGGGAAATGCCGGCGGCAAAATTGGTGACCATCGCGATCGCAGCGTAGCAGATGCCTGCTTCCCTGGCCAGGCAAACCTCCGGTACGCCTGTCATGCCGACCAGGTCACCGCCCAGCATACGGAACATCTTTATTTCTGCGGCTGTTTCAAAACGCGGACCTTCACAGCATACATAAACTCCGCTGCCGTGAGCTGTTAAATCCAGTCTTAAAGCGGCGCTCTTAAGTATCTCCCCGAGCTCAGAACAATACGGATTGGTCATATCAGTGTGCGCCACACCGGCGCTGCCGCCGTCAAAAAAAGTCTGCTGGCGGCACTTCGTGAAGTCCAGAAACTGGTCGGCAAAAACAAAATGGCCGGGCTTCATCAGCGGATTCAGTGACCCAACCGCCGCAGTGGCTAAAATATTCCTGATCCCGAGCTTCTTCAGCGCGCTTATATTGGCGCGATAGTTTACCATGTTGGGAGGAATCGAGTGACCTGCGCCATGGCGATTCATAAAAGCTACAATTTTACCACCGTATTCTCCGGTTTTCAGTTCGGCATCCCCGTAAGGTGTCGATACCCTCTCTTCCCTGATATTGTTCAGGATATCAGGATCATAAACTCCGGTACCTCCTATAATAGCTACATTGATGTCCATCCCTTTGCCCCCTGTCCAGGAAACTGGTTATTAAACCTGATAAACCTTTATTCTATCTTATTGATCGCATTCCTCTTCAAAATCCGATAAAAAAAAGACCGGTTGACCAGGCCAATTTAGAACAACATATTAATCCAGGTAAAAGTGCTAATTCTGCACTGATTTTTTAATCAAAAAGAGCGTCAACAAATTCCGCCGGTGAAAAAGGTCTGAGGTCTTCCAACCCCTCCC
>DHGV01000100.1:0-4602 GCA_002402945.1 Pelotomaculum sp. UBA4789 | reverse complement strand
TTTGTTAAAACAATACCTGTAACACCAACAGCTTCACCGAAAAGCTTGGCCTGGTTAACAGCATTTTGGCCTGTCGTAGCGTCCAGGATCAGCAGCACCTCGTGAGGCGCGCCCTGCACTTCACGGCCTAACACCCGGCTGATCTTTTTTAGTTCTTCCATAAGGTTTGTTTTTGTATGAAGCCTACCTGCGGTATCAATGATCAGAATATCAGCATGGCGGGCCTTTGCCGCCTGCAGTGAGTCAAATGCAACTGCTGCCGGATCCGCGCCCTCACGGTGTTTGACTAAGTCCACTCCCACACGTTCAGACCATACTTCCAGCTGGTCAATAGCCGCTGCTCGGAAGGTGTCAGCAGCGCCGATAATTACCTTCAAGCCTTCCAATTTAAAAAGATTTGCCATTTTACCTATAGTGGTGGTTTTCCCTACTCCGTTAACGCCGACCACCATGAAAACCGCAGGAGCCTCGCTGCCAGTATTCAGAGGTATGGTTTCGCTGCCCAGCATTTCCATGATGTGTTCCTTGAGGATGGCCTTTAGATCACCGGCATCACTGGTGCGTCTTTCTTTAACGGTGCGCCGCGTTTTTTCTACTAATTCCATCGCAGTATTGACACCTAGATCCGCCTGCACCAGGATTTCTTCGAGTTCCTCGTACAAATCTTCATCAATAGCCCTGCCCTGGTGGATCAGGTTGTCAATCTTGTCCACAAAACCCTGCCGCGTTCTGGTCAGGCTCTCTTTAAGACGCCCAAATATACCAGGCTTTTCGGGAGAGTCCTGCTGCAGCGCTTCAGTGCCAGCAGCCTGCTGTGGCCCACCGGTTATGCTTTCTTTGAAACGGCTGAAAATGCCCATGTTATTTTAACCCCTCTAAAATTGTTTCCTCAGAGCTGACTTGGCTGCCTGCTGTTCCGCTTCTTTTTTGGAACGCCCTGATCCGGTACCGGCCAGCTCACCTTTATAAATAACACCGGCGGTGAATATTTTATTGTGATCGGGCCCTTCTTCCCGGAGGATAGTGTACTGAACCTGTTCGCTGCCGAGCTGCTGGACAATCTCCTGCAGTTCTGTCTTGTAATCACTGTCCAGCCGTCCCTCCAGGACATCTTTTATTAAGGGACCCAGAAATTTCAAGGCCATCTCGCTGGCCTTCATGAGGCCTTGGTCCAGGTATATTGCCCCCAGCAACGCCTCAAAAGCGTCAGCCAAAATTGAAGGCCGCTCCCTGCCGCCGGAACGCTCCTCGCCTTTCCCCATTCTGAGACAATATCCAAGCTTCAGGCTTTTAGCTGTTCTGGCCAGGGATGGCTCACATACCAAAGCCGCACGCAGCTTAGTCAGCTCCCCCTCATCACATTCCGGGTATTTGCGGAACAGAAAATCGCTGACTGCCAAGTCCAGGACCGCATCACCCAGAAACTCCAGCCTCTGATTGTTTTCAATCCCATTTTGCCGGTTTTCATAAATATATGAGCTGTGTGTGAGGGCCTGTAAAAGGAGATCCTCATCCAGACATTCCAATTGAAACCTGTTTTTAAGATAGGACAGGCATTCCAGATTTTTAAACACCAGAGATCACCTGGTTTACGGTTTTCTACACCATTATTTTTGGTACTTTTTAAATACTAACGTGGCGTTATGCCCGCCAAAACCAAATGAATTTGATAGGGCCACATCAACTACAGCCTTCCTGGCGACATTTGGCACGTAGTCCAGGTCGCAATCCGGATCGGGCTGTTCGTAATTAATTGTTGGAGGTATGATACCGTAGTAGATGGCCAGAATACAGACCATCGCTTCCAGGCCTCCCGAAGCTCCCAGCAGGTGTCCGGTCATCGACTTGGTCGAACTGATGGCAACATTTGCAGCATGCGCCCCAAAAACATTTTTTATGGCCAGGGTTTCAGCCTTATCTCCCAGCGGGGTCGCAGTAGCATGGGCGTTAATATAATCCACTTCGGATGGGTCAATGCCGGCGTCTTCCAAAGCCTCTTTCATCGAGTTGGCAGCTCCGTGACCTTCCGGATCAGGGGCTGTCATATGATATGCGTCGCAGGTGCTGCCATAGCCAACTATCTCAGCGTATATTCTGGCGCCCCTTTTCTGGGCGTGTTCCAGGGTTTCCAAAACCAATATGGCAGATCCTTCACCTATAACAAAGCCGTCACGGCCCAGGTCAAAAGGCCTGCTCGCCTTTTCCGGCTCCTCGTTTCTGGTTGACATCGACTTCATTTGAATGAAACCAGCCATTGCCAGCGGGGTAACAGTCGCTTCTGCGCCGCCGGTGATCATCACATCAGCCCGGCCGTATTGAAGCATCTTAAATGCATCACCGATGGCATTGCTGCTTGAAGCGCAAGCCGAAACAGTGGTTGTATTCGGACCTCTCAGGCAGTATTTGATGGCTACCTGACCCGCGCCCATGTTGCCAATCATCATCGGCACAAACACCGGGCTTACACGCCCTGGGCCTTTCTCAAACAGCACCTTAGCCTGTTCCTCAAGTGTTTCTATGCCTCCAATGCCGGAGCCGAGGATTACCCCAATCCTGTCCCTGTCTTCATGCTCAAGATTCAGTGAGGCATCCTCAACAGCCATCCCGCTGGCAGCCACTGCAAACTGGGTGAAGCGATCCATACGCCGCGCTTCTTTTTTATCCATATAACGGGTGGGCTCAAAATCCGTCACTTCACCCGCAATTTTGGTGTTATAATTTGCCGGATCAAACCTCGTAATCCGTCTGATCCCTGAAACCCCGGTAGTCATAGAAGTCCAAAACTTTTCCAGGCCTGTTCCTACCGGAGATATTATTCCCAAACCGGTAATAACAACCCGTTTCAGCAAATATTATACCCCCTCTTCAAAAAAGTCCCGTGGTTTCCCGCCGGGACTTAAAATGAATAAAATTGTTTATTGATGTTCCTTGATATACTTGACTGCTTCACCCACCGTCCGGATTTTTTCAGCGTCTTCATCCGGAATCTCCAGCTCAAACTCCTCTTCCAGGGCCATTACCAGTTCAACAATATCTAATGAATCAGCCCCCAGGTCATCCACGAAGGATGAATCCACTTTTACATCTTCTTCTTCAGCACCCAACTGCTCAACAATAATTGCTTTAACCTTGTTAACAATCTCCATAATCAACAATCACCCCCTTCCGGAAATTTTAATTTAAAATATTTCTAAGCGCAGGACATGCCGCCATCCACCGCAATCACCTGTCCAGTGATATAGCCAGCAGCATCCGAGGCCAGAAAGGCCACCAATTCAGCAACTTCCTCAGGTTCACCAAACTTTTTCAGGGGAATCTGGGCAAGCATCGTCTCCTTAACCGCTTCAGGCAGTCCAGCTGTCATTTCCGTGGTGATAAATCCTGGCGCTACGGCATTGACTGTGATATTGCGGGAACCTAATTCCTTGGCCATGGCTTTGGTTAAGCCTATCAAACCCGCTTTTGCCGCACAGTAATTTGCCTGGCCGGAATTCCCAATTAAGGCCACTACGGAACTGATGTTGATAATTCGCCCGAAACGATTCTTCAGCATACCCCTGGCCGCAGCTCTCGTGCAGTTAAAGGCGCCCTTCAGGTTTACACCAAGCACCCGGTCCCAGTCCTCGTCTTTCATCCTAAGAATAAGATTGTCCCTGGTGATACCGGCATTATTTACAAGGATGTCTACCCTGCCGAACTCGGCGATTGCAGCTTTTATCAGAGCATCTGCCTCAGCAGGCGCCGATACATCGGCCTGAAAGGTCAGCGTCCTCCCGCCGATTTCTTTTATTTCATTTGATACCAATGCCGCTGCCCCGGCATTGGAGGTATAGTTGACTACAACAGCAGCGCCTCTTNNATAGCAATTCTGCCGTTCAGAACCATTTTAGCTAACCTCCCTGGTTAAAGCAAGAAATTTTTCCAAGGATACTCTGTCTTCCACATTTAGTATTGTTACTTCACGGCTGATTTTTTTAATCAGCCCGCTGAGCACCCTGCCCGGGCCTACTTCTACAAAAGTATCAGCCTCGAAGGAAATCAGTTTTAAGACACACTCTTCCCAGCGTACAGGGCTGTATACCTGCCTGATTAACGACTCTTTTATTTCCGGTCCGGAACAGACCAAATCAGCGCTCACATTTGCCACCACGGGTATCTTTGGGGCTGCTACGGAAACCTTGTCCAGATCTTCGGCCAGCCTTTTTCCAGCGGGAATCATCAGGCTGGAGTGAAATGGGGCGCTGACCGGAATGGGCACAACCCGCCTGGCGCCGGCAGCTTTGAGCAGCGGTTCGGCTGCTTTCAGACCAGCATCATCTCCGGCAATAACCACCTGGCCCGGGCAGTTCAGGTTAACTGCTTCAACCACACCTGACGCAGAGGCTTTAGAGCATGCCTCCACAACAAGCCCGGTGCTGAGGCCCATAACAGCGGCCATTCCGCCGGCGCCCACAGGAACTGCTTCCTGCATGTACTGGCCCCGCTTGCGCACCAGGGTGACGGCGTCCTCAAAAGAAAGTGAACCCGCGGCTACCAGTGCCGTATATTCACCCAGGCTGTGGCCGGCGACAGCGCAGGGGACAGGACCGCCCATACTTTTTA
>DHGV01000099.1 GCA_002402945.1 Pelotomaculum sp. UBA4789 | reverse complement strand
TCAGGAATCCGGTGGCTTTTTGTTTTGTACATGGTTGTCTGCTGCTGAATTGATTTTTGGATGACTGTTAGTAGTTTTTCTTGTCTCCGGCTTAATACCGCCTGCTCTGCTGCCGGCTGGCCGAGCATTCGTTCAACTATTCTCAGATTCCGTCTGCAGTATTGCAGTTGTTTCTTTATAGCCTGTCGCAGCTGATTCTTTCTGGGAGAGCGTTGTTTGGATACATTCAGGTAATCTTTCCGGGCTTTCCGGCGATAGGTCCGAGGTCTTCTTTCTTCCTTGCCGTTGCCGGTATGCAGGGTGTCAATTATTTCATCCGGCTTTTCTCTGGCTTCATTGAGCAACCCCAAGGCTGTAGGATAGCGCAGATCTGCAGGAGTACAGGTCGCATCCGGGATCAAGGTTCCTTGGTTAAGCTTTTCTTCTGAAGCAGCAGTTGGCTCTATTTTCTTTTCTTCCGATTCGCTGACTTCCATCTTTTCGGAACCATTCTGATCATCGTCGTGGTGGTCATCATCGCGTTCTTTCTCCAGCTCTTTGTGTCCGGCTTTTTGTTCTGTTTCTGCTAATAAGATGCGTTCGTTGATTTTGGCCAGGCGTTTGGCATTAAAGCGTTTGCGGAACTTCACCAGCGCTACCGGCGTAAAAGGTTTCGTCAATTGATATTCCTTGAAGCCGATAAAGTATTGAAGGTAGGGATTTTCTGTGATTTGCCGGATAGTTTCACGATCTGTATAGCCGCACCGTGTCTGGATAATCAATGAACCTAATGCCATACGGACAGGTTTGGCCACATTGCCACGATCGCTTGGAAACATGAAAGCATAATCTTTTTCAATCTCATCCCAAGGGATAATCTTAGCCAATTGAACCCAGCGATTTTCTGCGCTGAGTCTGCCGGAGAAAGGAAGTATGAAATCATCAATAGTTAATTGAGGACTGGGTTTTCGGTACATCTTTTGCCCTCCATGTGCACGGTTTTTTAGGTAAAATATCATTTTCCCTTGCACATAATATTCGACAAAAGTGACCTCAATCCCTTGTGATTACTGGATTTATATGTGTTTTTAGCAAACCCTTTTTAATCCCTTGTCCGAATATATTAGTCTATAAAAAAGAGCGCCCTGCACTGCAGGGCGCTCTTTTTGTAAAGCAACTGATATTTCTGTGAACGTTATTACTCCATAATTGCCGGTTTTTTGCTGATTACCAGGCAGAAAACACCAATCGCGACAAAAATAGCAGCGATAATAAACGACATGGAGTATGTGCCGAACATGTCGAACATTCTGCCAGCCAGCAGGTTCGATATAAAGCCGGCTATACCCCAGGAGGTAAACAGCAGGCCGTAGTTGACACCCTGGTTTGTCGGGCCGAAGTACTGCAGGCAGGTGGCCGGGAACAGGGTGAACATGGCGCCGTAGTTCCAGCCGATGATAATGGCCACGATGCAGAGCAGGAAAAGACTTTTCCCTACCGGGAACAGCACCAGCATGGCCACAACTTGCAGTATGAAGGTTACCAGGAAGCATATCCTGGTTCCTGTCTTGTCGGCAATGGCGCCGATCAGCACCCTGACTATAGCGTTTGTTGCGTTCAGGGCGCTGGTCGCGATAGCGGCCTGCATAGCAATGGCTTTCGTTACATCCGCCGGAAGTTCCTTAACAGCGACACCCGCAAGGGCAGCCGCCTCCTTGTTCATCTCGTTGATGCCGTGGGCCGCCATAACTCCGATAACCATCAGGCCGGCAAAAGAGCCGCAGAAGTATGCGGCGTAAAGCAGCCAGAACTGGATAGACTTGACCGTCTCCCCGAAGGTAAAGTCCCTGCCCACTTTGGGCGCGCCTGCCTTCGGCGCGGGCGGGTTCCAGCCGGCCGGCTTGTAGCCGGCTGGCGGGTTAGACAGACACAGGCCGGCGACAATAGCCATAACAAACATCACTATACCAACATACTTGAACACCGGCAGCGCGCTGCCGTTACCGATAGCCGGGTTATTAATCATGGAAGTCGCCAGCGGGCCCATGATGAACGAGCCCAAACCGAGTCCAACCACCGTAAGGCCGGTGGCCAGCGACCTCCGGTCGGGCCACCACTTGGGCGCGGTGGAAATTGGCGGCAGGTAAACCATCCCGCCTCCAAAACCAGCGATAAGGCCGTAGTACAGATATAATTTGCTTAAATCTTCCGGTCCTTTTAATGTGGAAACCATGTAGAAACCGATACCAAGGATAGCGCCCCCGATAACCACTACCGGTCTCGGGCCATACTTGTCACTTAGTTTACCGGCCGGGAAGGTCATCAGGCCGAACACCAGAACAACAATGGCGTAGGCCAGACCTACCTGGGTAGCTGTCCAGCCGAATTCTGTCCGCAGGGGCTTGATAAATACACTGAAGGCGTAAAGCAACAAACCACAGGTGGTACTGCCCAACACTCCGCCTAATAGAGGAACCCATCTAGGCATAAGTTCACGTCCTTTCGTTTTTTAATAGTTATGCTAATAATTGAACTTGCAGATACAAAAACATTAAATATAAGAATTATTCCGAATTTTATTTTGCGCTCATCACCTCCTCCTTGCCTAAAAACAAAAATAGTTTTCAGGATCTACAGATAAATCAGCATTTTTGCACGGTACACACCCGCTGAAACAGCTGTTTCAGTGAGGAGCACCGGCCTGGCTGGTTTAACTATACCCCCAAAAACCATTTACTAGAGGCGGTTACTTTAATGCAGACCCGGCAAATAGGCCTTCACCAAACCTCTTAAAAACTATTATACAACACTCTTTTAAAAATTGCTTTAAAAATTTTACAATATTTTAAAAAAATATTTTCAATTATCAAATAACTTCTGCTTTTTATCAGTTGCCCCGTCTGGCTATTATTTTGGCGTTTATTCTATTCATTATATGTATTGTGCTTAACTCGTGGTAAGCCTGGATTATGGCGCTCTCCACAGGCCCCGCAACTGATAAGAGCCTTTGGTTGATTTCAAATTCCATGTCATACTTCTTTTTTAATTCTTTGTTTAACGCTTCCAAAACCTTCCTCCTGATTTCCAGATCCCCTGTGTCAGTCCACTTTTTCTCGCTGCAAACACTTTGCTCAAACTTGATCTCACGGGACAGGCACTCTAAAAAATGTTCTCTGAAAACATCAAATACCAACTTTTTCAAATTTCCATCACCTTTTCTATATAATGAATGATAATTATCTTTAAGGAGCATTATTGCTGTTTATTACTGAAACAGCAATGTCAATAGGGGTCAGGTTGTCTGTGAAATGGCGCGCAACTGCCAGGTCATATTTCTTGTCGCCGTTAAAATCACCTACAATGGCTTCTCCTGCCGCGTCTTTGCCATATACAAAAGGCCAGCTTTCCCTGTAAAAATACCTCTCTTTTGATAGGATAAACTCCCACCTGCCTTCATTGCGATCATAAGCCAAAATATCATCAACACCGTCCCCGGTAAAATCGCCGGACAATACCTGCCACCTGTCGCCGGTGACAAAATTCAATGGCTGGCTGTCTTCACCCGCAGCTGTATCAAAGCCTGAATTATCATTTAAAGCCAGCTTCACGGCACCGCTGTTTTTATCAAAGGCTGCCAGGTCTGTTTTCCCATCTCCACTGAAATCACCGGTGAGGATCAGTGAGCCGGCAACATCCTGCCCGTTCTCCAGCCACACTTTGGCCGGAGAAAAACCGCTGCCGCTGCTGAGAGCAACATAGGCCGTACCTTCACTTTGAATCCAAAACAACAGGTCTTCCTTGTTATCTTTATTGAAATACCCTGTGAACATCCTCACTGCTCCATAGGAAACATCAAAACTTCCCCAGGGCTGCTCCTGGGGTATAAATTTGCTGCCATCGCTCAAGGCGACCTGAATCTCTCCGGTAGCGCTGTCCCAGTAAAGCAAATCCATTTTCCTATCACCGTTACAATCACCGGCGGCAAAATCTTTTGCGCCATTCTGGCCCCAGTTGTTGAGCCACTCCTCAGGCTTCTGGAATGACTGCGGATTGTTTCTTGGTATCACCCGCTCAACCTGGCTCCTGATCACTGTCCAGCGGCCTGAAACCGGATCGCCTGCAATAAAGTCAAAACGCCCGTCCCCGTCCACATCGCCGGTCAGCAGAGTTCTGCCGTTAACTGGCGACAGGCTGTCAATCCTCTGGGCCGGCAAAAAATCAATCAGGTCATAAACTGAAACAAACCTGTAACCCCTCTCCTTGAAACCGTTGATCAGCCTGTGCAGATAAGAGTCAGGTTCATGCGCGTAAAATTCATACCCCTCTTTTGCTTTAACTTTATACATGGACTTGAATTCCTGGTAAGGATGGAAAAAGAAACTGGCCAGCATTACCGGATCATTATTATCCAGCTGGCTGAAAATCCTTTTTACATCTTTCTCGTCCTTTATATTCAGCAGCGGGGCAGGTACAAAAATAGCACACTCATTGTCAGTCCCGTTGCTGTCCCAGGAGCTCATGTTTTTGAATTTCTTGTCCAGCGGGTTGGGATCATAGATCAAACCAAAGTATTTGCTGAAAACCCGGTACTGCTCCTGCGTGGCAGTGTAATGGGGAGTTTCCCAGTAATCAACGGGAATACCTGCCCTGTCCATCAACTCCAGCGCCTGCCTGGTCCTTTCTTCGGCATAAGCTGGCTGGGCATATACGAGTGTCCCGCTTTCCTTGAATTCGTAACCGGAGCCGGTAACCTCTTTAAGATACTGGTGGGTGTAGCCATGCAGGCCGATTTTACCGCCCTTATCCCGCATATACTTGATTGTCTTGATAAAATCCCGGACCTGGGGATTGTCTGTCTCACCGATGCTTACTTCAAAGTTATTACCAGGATCTATATAAACCGGTATGAGTGAAACTTGAAACGGGACACCTTCATCATGGAGATAGTTTGCTATGACTTCAAGCTTGTCCAAGCTTTCCCTGGTGTTGTACGTACCGGGGCTGACATCTTCCAGCCGGATGACCGCCATTTTGTTTTTTGCCTCCCATGACGCGTCATTCTGGTAAATGGGGAACGCTGTGGTGCGTGTCTGGCGCAGGGCTAAAAAAACAATCAAGCCAAGTAAAGCAAGAATACATCCGATCCAAAGGACTCTCCTCAAAAAAAAATTATCCTCCTTTAAAAAGCTGCTTTTAGTCATAACGACAGCTTAATATAAGCCAATAAATTATTCTCCGGCTATAGCAACAGGTCTCCCTTTGAAAACCATAAGATGTTTTGTTAATATCTGACTGCTATACCTTCCCTGCCACGTTTACACCAAAGGCCTGTGTATAACCCTCTTTTTCCCCTTTAAGTATATATTCCATAGCCATGCCCGCCGCGTAGATCACCATCTTCATACATCCCCTGGCCCTGTCTTTGTCGAACCATTCCGGGTATGCTTCATTAAGCTTCATGCAGTCCAGCGCCCCAAATTTTTCTTTAAATTCGTGGGCCATCCCGTTGAACAGGCGGTACAGACCGGGATTGCCGTACAGACGGTCGATCCTCTCTTGATATTCACCTTCCAGCGGGTTGCGCCGCCCATGCACAGCACCAACTGCCATAATGGCCCCGATCAAGGCACCGCAGTTGTTTCCGGCCAGCCCCATACCACCACCGAACCCGGTGGCAAGGGATACGGTTTCCGGGCTGATATCAGCAACCCCGGTGTCAATAACAGCTTTATACACAGATTCCGAGCAGTTGAGTCCGTCTTTAAAGTTCTGTTTGGCGTTGTCTTTTGCCTTTTGCACCAGATCTTCACTCATTTTTTTCATACCTCCTTAATTTTATGTACAATGAAGGATCAGCTTTTAATAAAATAATTATAACAAAAGCTCATCTGTTTTGCTCATAATTATATCAACCAAACCTATAAAATTTCTGTTTGATAGTTTGTGATCAATACTGTGCCCTGTGCTTCGATAAATTTAATTACAGCGGCAAATACCTTGTGCACGAAGGTCTGTTCACAGCTGACAATAGATATACCGATAGTTGATCGCTGCCATAGATCCTGTTGTGCTACCTCAGCCACAGAAACATTAAAACGGTTTTTTATCCGTTCAATTAAACTTTTTAAAATCCTTCTCTTTTCCTTAAGGGAATTTGCATCCCCCAGGTGCAATTCCACCGTCATAACTCCAATAATCAATGNNCTGATATACTCAATCAATTCTTCCCACCGGTCTATCATGCCATCCGGCTGCAGGCATTCTAATTCTTCACGGCTCCCTAAACCCCAGGTTACGCCAAGGGTACGGGCGCCGGCATT
Organism: Pelotomaculum sp. UBA4789; assembly: GCA_002402945.1. Taxonomy (GTDB): domain Bacteria; phylum Bacillota; class Desulfotomaculia; order Desulfotomaculales; family Pelotomaculaceae; genus Syntrophopropionicum. Next base: position 13,232 of record DHGV01000099.1, on the reverse strand, counting down.
CCGTCCGGTCAAAATGTCAAATCTGCTGTCACCAACAAATATGGTCCTGGCAACCTGTACCCCCAGGAATTCTACTGCGTTCAACAGGGGTTCCGGGTTAGGCTTATGTTTTAAAACATCCTGCGCGGTGACAATTATATTCATAAAATGATCAAGCCCGGTAAAAGCAACAGTTTTCGCAGTTCCAGCCCTTCCCTTGGAAGTCACAATTCCCAGTTTGATTTTGTGCTTCTCGAGATTTTGCAGCATTTGCAGTGTGCCGGGATAAAGCCTGGTAAAAATATCATGATCCCGCTGATAATATGACTGGTAGAGTTGCTCAAACCTGGACTCATCTCTCCCGGTAAAATGCTTCCCGATGTCCTTCAAAGGCAGCCCGATCATTTTCTCTACATCGCTTTCATTCCACGGTATCCCCATATCAGCAAACACCTGCCGGTATGTCCTGAATATCAACGGCAATGAATCAACCAAAGTACCGTCCAGATCAAATAAAACTGCTTCCGTTGTCATTTAATGATCATCCTTTGCCGGTTTTATTCAGCAGCAATTTACTAATAGCTGCCTTTTAATGTCTCGATAGCAAATGGGGTAAAGTCAACGTAATCAGCGCTTACAAGATAAAAATTAATGCCCCAGGCGCTGTCAGGAAGGCGCAGGCGCGCCGCTTCCCCATGAAGGTGGCTGTAAATGACGGTATTTACCCCGTACCTTTGAAACAGCTCAATGAATTCATTTTTTTGATGAAACTCATTTGTTGGCATAAAATGAATTAATACAATTATATCTTCTATTTTTTTTGATACAACCCCCTGCAGCGAATTCTCCATCCGCAATAATTCCCTGCGGTATATCTTTAAATCTTCTGTTTTAAAGCGCCCGGAGCCGGGGCACCACCACCCCCTGGATCCGCATACAGCGAGATTGCCGCATTGTATGTGGTCGTTCTGAATAACCTTAATGTTTTGGGGAAGGACAGCCCTGACCTGTGTAAGGCTCTGCCACCAGTAATCATGATTACCGGCAACACATAATATTGTCCCCGGCAGCAAGCCGAGAAATTCAAGGTCAAACTTTGCCTCATGAAGTTTTAAAGCCCATGAAATATCGCCAGGCATCAGGACTAAATCACCGGTTTCTACTGTGCCCATCCAGTTCTTATATATCTTGCGGTAATGCTCCCGCCATTTCTCTCCGAACAGTTCCATTGGCTTATTAATTTCCGCGCTGTCCCAGCAAAAAGGGTTAGCCTGCTTGCGAAAAGACAGGTGGACATCCCCGATGGCGTAGATCTTCAATTTTCTCCCCCTCTAAGCCCTTGATCCAACCATGCTGAAGGTATATAAGGTTTAAAAAAAGCCCTTGCAGGGCTTTTTAGGAGTAATTCAATTTCCCAGGTTTTGTATCCTTTCCCTGGGTGTAATGATATTGGATATTCTGACACCGTAATTCTCATGCACTACAACAATCTCACCGGTAGCCACCAGTGTCCCGTTAACCAGGATTTCCACCGGTTCATCAACCAGACTCTGCATCTCTATTACAGAACCCGGGGACAAGCCCAATATATCTTTAATCGGCCACCTGGTTCGCCCCAATAGCACTGTAACCTTTAGAGGAATGTCAAGTATCAGCTCCAGTCGCTGTTGGTCAAACCCGAAATCAGCCGGTTCTGCTCTTGAAGGTACTTTAAGCAAAGCGGCAGGGGCTTGCTCCGGCTTCACCACAGCTGATGCTTCATGCTGCCTAACCTGACCGACTGATACCGCAGGCTCCGTTTTGTCTTCCCTGCTGAGATCATCAAGATTAATCAAGGCGGCTTGTTCAGCTGCAGCAGAGGGCGGATCTTCACCAGGTGTTTCTTCTGCAGGCGGCGCGGGCAGTTCTTTACCCTGAACCATTAATCTGCTGAGGAAAAGTCCTGCCTCTTCTTTCGCCGTATCAAAACCCATGACCCTCATAACCTGTGTTTCCAGTATATCACCTATTGTCATTTTATATCGGACAACAACCACAGGATCTCCCGGGTTAAATGATGTAAATTTAATATCATCAACACTGTTACAAACTTTTATCTCAGGCAAGGAAATTTTAACCATCCGGTTAAACATCGCAGCCATCGAGGTGGATGCGGTGCCAATCATCTTCTTTAAAGCCTTGACCGCCGCAATTGTACTAATCTCATTTGCTTCTACCGGTACATTTATACCTTTTCCGCCCATCATCAAATCGGCTAATACATTAGCGTCTTTTATTTTCATAATCAGCATGTTGAAACCTGAAAGCCCTTCGGTGAAACGCATAAAAACGACCATATGCGGCGTTAGAAAACCGTTTAACAGGTCTTCCAAAGTTGATATGTTTAATCTCGGGTCTGTGAATTTCACATTTTGGTTGAAAAGCGAGGAAAGTGCAGCTGCCGCCGAACCCATGTACATATTGCCGACTTCGCCCAGAGAATCCATTTCATCTTCGGTTAAAAAATCTCCGGCGAAGCCAGGCTGCACCTCATCTATTTTTGTACTTGGTTCAATTATCTGCTCTGCACGAGCTTTTTTGGCCGCCTTTTTCTTTTGGGCCTGCTCCCCTAAGGTACCTGCCTCCGCATCTTCCGGCAGGACCAGTTCATGGTTTTGCGTGTGCAGGAGAGCGTCTATCTCTTCTTGTTTTAACAGCTTAGCCATCTTTTTCGCCCTCCGCAAGCGCAGTAATTTGAACAGCAAGCCGGCTGCCAATATAACCAGCCTTAACCTTGCATTTCATTTGTTCCTCAACATACAAGTCCATATCCTGATCCACCCTTCTGTCCAGCAGCAATACGTCCCCTTCCTGCAATTGAAGAAAGTCGTTAACCAACATCCATGTTTGACCTGCCAGGACTGTAAGCTCCACAGGCGGCATTTCGAGCCACTGCTGCAGCTTCTTTTTTTCCGCCTCATTAATCTCTGATGTTTGGGACGGCCTGCATTGTCTTTGATTAAAAAGCTGAGACACCACCGGATCAAGCATGGTATACGGCAGACATAGGTTTATAAATCCTTTTGCCGATTCCCCAACTTCAGCAGTTAAGGAAATCAAGGCAACAGTTTCATTAAAAGAAAACACCTGGAGCAGGTCAGGATTGGTCTCTACAGAATCAATAACTGGTTCAGACTGGATGATGTCTTTCCAGGCCAGGGCAAGGTTATCCAAAATTTTTGTCATTAATTTTCTGGTAACTGAGAGTTCGATATCAGTCAAATCGCGAATGCTTTTGGGGGTTCCACCGCTCCCGCCAAAAAAGAGATCTATCACCGGAAATAGAAACTCCGGATCTAGCTGAGCTATCGCCGTTCCTTTTAAAGGGTTTAAAGAAAATACTGTCAGCACCGCAGGATTGGGAACAGAGTGCATGAAGTCTTCATATGTCAATTGAACAATGGAAGCAACCTCAATTTGAATATTACAGCGCAGGTAGCCAGATAAAAAACTAGAAAGAAGGCGTGCAAATGCGCTTTGTAAGACCTCCAGCGCACGAATTTGCTCCTTTGTGAACTTATCAGGGCGCCGGAAGTCATAGAGCTCGCAGTCTGCAGGTTGAATTGATTTCTGCAGCTCATTCTTTTTGATCTCACCGGTTGACATGGCATCCAGCAAGGTATTTATTTCTTTTGGAGATATTTTATCCATAACTCAATCAGCCCTAATTCTATTTTAACGTTTAACCCCAGCTGAATCTCAATAAGCTGCCTGTTCCAGTTTGCCCCTCAACCTGTTTAAAGCCCTTGTATGTAATTGACAAACCCTCGACTCGGAAACGTTAAGGACCTTGCCAATTTCCTTTAATGTCAGTTCTTCCTGGTAGTAAAGAGCAAGGACAGTTCTGTCTTTATCGGGAAGCTCCTCTATAGCCTTTATCAAAAGACGCTTGCTTTCATCACTCTCAACAATATCCAGAGGATCAGGGCTGTCGGGATCTCTAACCATATCCCCCCACCTCACTCTTTCACCATCTGCCAGAGATATTGTTTCATCCAGAGATGACAGGGAAAGAAGGTTTACCTGTCCTTCCAGTTTGTACAGCTCTGATACTGTTATCCCCATAGCACCAGCCAGTGCTTCGTAGCTGATCTGCTCACCGAGCTCTTTTTGCAGTTTTTCCTTGGTTGCATTCAGAAGCTGGATTTTTTGCCACAATGTGCGGGGAATCCAGTTAAGCTTTCGTATCTCGTCAATCATTGCCCCGCGTATCCTGTTGTAGGCATAAGCCTTAAAACTCACACCCAGATCGGGATCAAATTTATCCACAGCTTCCATGAGGCCAAAAACACCATAACTTTCCAGGTCCTCCTGGCCAATAAATGAAGGCAGCTTCACCGCCAGCCGACCGGCGAGATATTTTACAAGGGGCAGGTGAGCTAAAACAATTTCATTTTTAAGCTCTGCGTCCCTGGACTGGCGATAACTCCGCCAAATCTCATCGGTGACAGCCATTCATTCACATCCCTTGTATAAATTAAGTTGCACTTATCATCCATGATACTTTGAACTCTGGACAGATGCCAATTATCCCTGTCCTCTGGTTGACTTCGCCAAAACATACAACCCTAGCTGAATAAACCCATCAGCTTGGTCCAAAATCCTTCTCTTGGGACTATGCGGGTATCTCCAACAAGGTATTCAGCAATCCCGGCAATACTGCGGGAAGCCGGAGAATTTTTGTTTGTTAAAAAATAAGGCTGCTGGTTCTTTACTGCCTGTGATACTGATTTGTCTTCCGGAATCCAGCCCAGGAAATTAATTTTTATGTCAAGAAAACGGTCGGCTGCTGTAGAAATCCTGCTGAGTGTACGCATGGCCTCTTGCCTGTCAACAGCACGGTTGACTATTACATTGACCTCCGAATGAAGTTTGAAGTTGGCTAATATTTTGATCAAAGCATAGGCATCGGTAAGCGATGTTGGCTCCGGTGTGACAACAACAATAACCTCCTCGGCGGCAGCGACAAAACCAAGCACATTTTTGTTTATTCCAGCGCTGGTATCAATGAGTACAATTTCATCCTTACTCACAAACTGGTTAAACATTCTGAGGAGTTGTTGCCGACGGGTCCGATCCAGGTTAGCCATTTCCAGGAAACCGGATCCCCCGGAAATCACCCTAATGCCGCAGGGCCCCTGAACTGCGATATCTTCCAGTGTCATACCCCCGTAAAGCACTTCAAAAAGACTGTAAGGAGGTATGATCCCAAGCAGCACCTCGGCATTGGCCAAACCGAGATCCGCGTCAAAGATGGTTACCTGGTTGCCCTTCTGGGCCAGGCAAAGGGCCAGATTGACTGTAATTGATGTTTTGCCGACTCCACCCTTGCCGCTTGCCACTGCTATGGCTTTAGGACCCCATAGGCAGCTTTCATTTTTTAAAATGCTGTTATGATAATAACCTTGACCCGTCCTAGGTTGCCATAATTTCATCCGGGTCAACCCCTTTAAATAATAATTTTGCAATTATCTTCGGGCTCGCTTCATTGATGTCATCAGGTATTTTCTGGCCCCCCGCCAGATAAGCCACTGGTATGCCGGTATTGTAAACCAGGTTCAAAATTGAACCGTGCGTTTCAGTCTCGTCGATCCGGGTGAAAATTATTTTGGTAAAGCCGACTCTGTCAAATTCACCGGCTGTTTTCACCAGATCCCTGTTCTTTGAAGAGGCGTTGAGCACTAAAAAATCCTCATGAGGTTCATCCAGCACATTCAAAAAACTCTTTAATTCCAAGACTTTCCCTGTATTCCAGGGTGAACGGCCATAGGTATCAATTAATATTAAATCTTTATCTGCATGATCATCCAGCGCCTTGACAAGTTCGGCAGGTGTCATCACCACATCAACCGACACATCCAGGAACTTGCCGTAGGCATGCAGCTGGTCATCACCACCGATCCGGTAGTTGCTTACTCCCACCAGGGCGATCTTTTTATTTTCGAATACTTTAAAACGGGTAGCAAGCTTGATCAGTGATGTTGTTTTACCCCCGCCAGGAGGGCCCATAAAAGTTAATATCCTGGGACGATCCTTTAATTGGTAAGCTGGCTCAAGAAGATTTGTTATTTGTTTTAACAGGGAAAAATAAGCAAATTGCGCTTTTGATTCGGGTTGATCCTGAATACTTTCTGCAGATGACAACAGGTGTTCAACAATATCTTCACAGATATCCATATCCAGAAGCGTCTTTCTCCACTTGGGGCCTGGATCGCCATTTGACCCGACTTTAATTTTACTTTTTGTTGATGTTTCAAAAAGATGCTTCTCATCTCTTTCAGGCTCGTCCATGTCTTCAATAACTGACCAGTTAGCAGCTTTATCTGTGGTCAGTTTCTTCTTTAATTCATTGGACAAATGGCTGGTATCGTTTTGGTCAGCATTACTTTTGGCGTTTACATATACATTCCTGGGCCTGGTATGCTTAAACTGTTTGTTTGCTGAAAGCAACCCGGCCATTTCATTCGCAGGGCCAATTTCTCTTCCGCGGCTGTCGCCTTCTGTTACAGCCATTTGTGCAGGCGGGCAGCCGACACTTAATTGAATTTCAGGGTTGTCATCCAGGACAGCGGTAACCTCGAGAAGACGCGGTGAAAAAAGACCAATCAAGCCCTTAGCAGAGACCTTATAACTGCTTACAATTACCGCATCGGAACCAAGGTCCTGTTTGATAAGCCGGATAGCTTCCTGCATTTCTCTCACTAAATAACGTTTTATTTTCAATCAAGCAACACCGTCCCTATGGCCGAGAAATTACCTGGATCGGCAGGGATCACCTGCCAACTTATTAATATTACTATACTAATTCTAAAAAAGATTAATTATTCCTGTTAATTCAGACCAAACTAGTAATCCCGCCAAAATTTAAGCCTCCGAATCCAGGGCAGGGACCTGAACTGCTTAAGTTAGTCCATCGGTCAGTCTTAAATGATGTGCGCGGTTGATTGAGATGATCCTTACACCGAAAGAATCTTTGATCACAACGACCTCACCTTTTGCAAAATGCTGACCGTTCATAATCACATCCATTTCATCACCTGCAGTTTTATTCAGCTTAACCACGGAACCCCTGGCAAGACCAAGCACATCCTTAATCTTAATGCTGGCCTGACCGAGTTCCATACTAATTTCGATCTGGACATCTTCAAGATGGGACATGTCAGCTGAGGCTGTATTGATCGCTTTTACCTGTTCCAGAGAGGGAAACTTTGCTTTTTTTATAGCAGCTGCGCCGGTATTTCCCCCGGACAGGAAGGATCTAATTTCATCTTCATTCAACAAAGCCTTTACCCCTCTCTAAATTTTAGTCCTTTATTGCCACAGTTGATTATAATTACGGAAAGTTATTATAGAGCTGCGATACTTTTTATACCATCATTTTCAAGCCGTGATGGCATCCCCGCCACCATGAAATTTCGCGATTTCACCACTATCACCCAGCCTTCGGATGATAGCTGCAATTTTACGCTGCGCTTTTTCTACCTCTTTTAGTCGTACCGGGCCTATAAATTCAATTTCCTCCTTAATCATTTCAGCAGCCCGCTTGGACATGTTTTTGTAAATCCTGGCGTTCGCTTCCTGATCGGCGCCCCGCATTGCCAGCATCAGATCATTTGAATCAACCTCTTTCAGCATCATCTGGATAAAGTTATCCGGCAATTTAACAAGGTCTTCAAATACAAACAAACGTCCATACACTTCTTCCGCCAGTTCTATGTCCTCTCTCTCAAGTCCATCCATAATAACCTTCTCAGTGCTTCTGCCAATCTTATTCAGGACATCAACCAAAAACTGTACACCACCCACCACAGTCTGATCCTGATGCACCACTGCTGATAGTTTCCTTTCCAGCAAACTTTCGACATCCCTAACAATGTCAGGGGTGAAGCGATCTAAGATTGCTATCCTCCTGGAAATTTCACTCTGCTGTTCTGGCGGCATCATCCCAAGTATGATTGCTGCCTGCTCAGGTGTTAGGTGGGCGAGTATTAAAGCGATTGTCTGCGGGTGCTCTTCATATATAAAGTTATATATTTGTTTGGCGTCAATTTTGCGAAGCGAACTGAATGGCTTATCTTTCACATCAATATTAAGCTTGTTCAGTATTTCTGCAGTTTTCTGATGTCCAACAGCTTTTTCCAGAACCTCTTTCGCGTAGCTTAAACCACCATGAGAAAGATAATCCCTTGTTCCCTGCAGTTCCATAAACTCGTCAATAACCGCGTTTCTGACTTCTGACGGAATTTCAGCCAGATGGGATATCTCGTTGGTGAGCAACTCAATATCATCCTGATGAAAGTCCAGTTTCAACACCCGGGAAGACAGGTCGGACCCCAATGCTATTAACAGGATTGCTGCTTTCTGAACGCCTGTAAGCTTTGTAAGCTGCAATGCCAGACCTCCCTATTCTTTGATCCATACTTTTAAAAGTTCGGCAATATCCTCTGGTTTTTCTTTGGCCATATCTCTGATCCTCTGCTGTTTATCATCCCTGTATACAGTAAATTCTCCAGCTTCAATATCTTTTACTGGGATAAAACCATTCCTGTCAATGGCATCAACACGCAGCGCGCTGCGCCGCCAGAATATTGTAGACAGGATTAAAACCAGGAATGCAGCTGACGCCAGACTGCCAATCCGGATATAAGTATTGAGTCGTTCTTTAGCTGAGGCTTGTGTTTCAAGCTGCGCCATCTCGTCCTCGACTTTTTTCTGGTAGGTATCGTCAAAAACCATGCTGGAGACATTAATCTGATCTCCACGGTTCTGGTTGAATCCAATGGCTGCGGCAACAACGTTTTTCACTTTCTGGGTATCCACAACACCATCAGATTCGTTGACTACCACAGAAGCAGACAGCCGGATGATACTTCCGGGCGCATTGATCAGGGTTTCCTCCTTGGTGTCCACCTGATATTTGATTTCACTATCTTCCATGTAATAACTTGATGTGCCGCTGCCAATGGGAGGTGGATCAGCCGCAATTTTGGGATCTGTGCCTGCTGCTTCCCAGGTTTCACTCCCCGACCCGCTTTCCTTAACTAAGCGCTCACTGGCTTTAAGGTTTTGAGGATTGGCAGAAGTAGTACTGGTTATCTGTTTTTGATTAAAGTCAATATCCGCGGTGACCATCGCGACAGCTTTATTTTGGCCCAGGATCGAAACAAGCATCTGCTGTACCCTTTTTTCAAGCTCTTTTTCATATAATCTGCGGGCTTTTTGCTGATCGAGAGCAGTCCTTGTGATAGCAATGTTTTGTGGATCACTGATATTCAGGCTGTCACTTAAAATATTGCCTTCAGTGTCTATCATATGTATGTTTTCCGGTTTCAGTCCCTCCAGACTGCCGACAAGAAGATCACAGATGCCCTGGAGTTGTTCAGGTTTCAATTCAGATGCCGGTTCAAGCTTCAGAGCTATGGAGGCTGATGTTGTACCCTGATTATCATTTACAATAATGTTTTTTTGCGGTATTACCAGGTGTACCCTGGCCTGCTCAACACCTTCCATCTGGATTAAAGTCCTTCTAAATTCCTCCTGGAGCGCCCTTTGATAATCCACCTGCAACTCAAAGTCTGTTCGACCGGTCTTGTCCTGGTTAAAGAGTTCAAAACCCATACTGCCGCCGAGCGCTCCACTGCTTGCCAACTGGACTCTCGTCTCGTAAACCCGGGCTTTCGGTACCCTGATGGTTTTTCCCTGATCGGTTAACTGGTAAGGAATATTCATGGCTTTAAGCTCTTCTGCAATAACACCGGCGTCTTTTGGATCAAGCCCGGTCAACAGAGGCGCATAGGAAGCTTTGAACACCATCTGGCCGAGGAAAAACAATGAAACAACGACCCCGGCTGTCACCAGGGCTACAAAAATTTTTCTGGTTGGATTAAGAGCCAGCCATCTCTTTTCTAACCTGGCAAAGAAGTTACCCGAGGCCAATATAAACCACCTCAAACTTTAAAAACATATGGCTTTATTATATAAAATCAAATAAATATTAAAACCAAGCCCTATTGAAAGGGCTTGGTTTGATACGCAATCCCGGCAACTCAGCCACCCTGGCTAAAAAATCAAAAGCAAAACAGTCCTTGGAAATTATATAAATTAACACAAATAAAATCCTAAACCTGTCCGCTGTATAATTATTTGGCTTTAGGCCCGAAGTTTTGCGCCCCTCCCTTTCGGGAAGTTTGCCCTTTCCGACAGAAATATTATATTTTAAAGGTACATTTTTCCTTATTTTATGTAAATTCATTCTACAACAAATAACGTATTCCTGCAATAAAAACAGATTTTTGTGAAAATTTTTCACTGCTTATTTTATTTTAAGACTACTACTGTAGAAAAGTCAATTAAACAGTAAAAAACCAAGCTGATTTAAAGCTTGGTTGTTTATTTTAATGACATACTGAGTTTTTGGATTACTATCCTGTTTTTGTCATCCTGAATATTTTAATTGCCATATGCTGCAATAAATTCTTTTGCATTTATTAATTATTAAAGTATATTGGATACATCAACAGCATGTTAAAGGTTTTGTATAGTTTCTTTTTGCTTCATAGGCAAGACGACTTATTATAAAATATTAACCTGACATAGGCCCTTTTAAAGACTGGCGTTTGTTTCTCTTGCTGCAGGGAGCCAGTTCTTAGCCGGCTATTGCTTTTTCTTCATATCTTTACAGAACTATCTGCTAGTTCGCCCGGGCCAGCATGGACATCACGATATCAAAGATTCTGCTAATGATGCTCTATCTCATTAAATTTATGCGAGTGTCCACGTCGCAGGTGAGAAAATTGGCGAATAATTTTTTCTAAAGATTACACATTGTTGGTCAAACGTTCCATCTTTCAGGATATACACTAATTTCAGCGGGTTATAGATCCCTGTACAATGGTTTCATCAATAATGTTACTCTCGGCATCAGCACAGGTCTTTTTTAAATCTCAACGACAGATAGGCCTGATATCGCTTCAGTGGTTCCGTCACTATTTCTTATGTTAGCAATTATAGTAGAAATACTTTGGTTATTGTTGACGCCTGTCTGAAGCATTAATCATTAAGTTTTTAAATATTATTGCGTTTAAAGTAATGATAGTGTGTTAGTCGTTAACTTTTTCTGTTTGTCTCGATACAGAGGCCGCTAAAGACAATCATCCCTGTATCGTCAACAGTAGGAGGAGCACTACCGGTGACAGTGTTAAATAATCATCTCTCATTCTTCCATGAATTTTTCATAACGCTTCTTTTTGGTTTTTTTACGGGTCGGCCGCCCCGTAAAATATTATTCTACTTTCTATATCGTCTTAATTCGTTTTAAATTTAGCTTAATTTATCTTTTTTTGCCTTCAGGCCACTCTTTTCTGTCAGTGATGCTTTTTGCATTTTACGTAAAAAAGCGACAAGATAGTCACTTTCCTTTTATATCTATTAGGGATCACGATAAGTTATTCAGATATTTCAGACATTGGTTTGAGCTAACAATATATTGGATATTATACCGGCAGCAATTTTTTCACTGTCCGGCTTATATAAACCATCTTGTATTCTTTTTTTCAAACCTGCTACCAGTTCTTCCCGGACTGTTGATTTTTTATCGTAATTACTCCTGCATGACAGAATTTTTATTGCTTCCTGCAAAACATCAGCTCTGTCCCTCAGACTTTGTAAGTCGTTTTTTTCTTTTTGCATTGTCCTGTCTTTCTTTATCAATGGTATGTAGGCTTTTAAAGACCTTATTTCAAATGATCCGTTTAATCTCACCTGGAACACCTGCCTTTGCTTCCTATCACAATTATCGTCAAGGCTTTGCTGAATCTTTATTATGTAAAGGTCCTAAAAACATTCACCAAAAGTCCCAACATTTTATATACTTTGGACCACTGAATTTTTTTATCTGCGATATTGATTCAAAAAAAGATGCAGGTATCTACCTGCATCTCAGACTGTAGACAAACCCGCTTTTATGCAACAATGCATGGAAGCGGGTTTTCTTTTGGAACAACTAATCCAATAAATTTAGAGAGAAACCGATGAAAAACGGGAGTAATTGGGGGTAGCAACCCCCCGTTTCCGCTTCCACATGGCCAGTTTTTTCAGATTCATACATGCGAAAAGAATCGTGAGGTAATGTTGTACTTTCCTCAAGCCCCGGTAGCGGGTATACCGCATCCCGTGTTTTTCCTTTGCGTCAGCAAAAACCCTTTCTATCGTTTCTCCTCGTTTCCTGTATAATTCCTTACCCCAGGTGGTATGCCGGATACCCTCGGCGGTTTCAAGGTAAGGCTCCCATATATGACGTATTACTACTTTGGTGAAGTTCTTGCTTTGAGTACATTGCATTCGCGAAGGACATTCACAGCATATTTTTGGATTGCTTTTGTATTCCCGGTATCCTTCCCTATTGGTGGTAGAGTATTTCAAGACCTGGCCTTCGGGGCAAAGATAGCAATCATAATACTCGTCGTAAACAAATTCGTGTTTTCTAAAGTAACCTTTTTAGTCATTGGCCTCTTGTAGGGCATAACGGGCAGCTTTTCTGCTTTAATTATTTCTCTGCATATCCCAGGCGTTTTGTACCCTGCGTCAATCACAACGGCTTCTATTTCGGGGAATCTCTCGCTGGTTTCTTTATATATATCGGAGAACACCTGGCTGTCATGCACGTTTCCCGGAGCTGCCCTGGCTCCAAGGATGAAATTGTTTTGGTCACAGGCAGGCTACTGAAACTGTATAGGCAAAACAGCGTTCTTTTTCTCCCTTGTGAAACATTCCGCTTTCCGGATCCGCTGTGCTCTCTTTGACTTCTTTTTCGCCACTGCCGTTGGACTCGTTCGTCAATTGATATTCCTTGAAGCCGATAAAGTATTGAAGGTAGGGATTTTCTGTGATTTGCCGGATAGTTTCACGATCTGTATAGCCGCACCGTGCCTGGATAATCAATGAACCTAATGCCATACGGACAGGTTTGGCCACATTGCCACGATCGCTTGGAAACATGAAAGCATAATCTTTTTCAATCTCATCCCAGGGGATAATCTTAGCCAATTGAACCCAGCGATTTTCTGCGCTGAGTCTGCCGGAGAAAGGAAGTATGAAATCATCAATAGTTAATTGAGGACTGGGTTTTCGGTACATCTTTTGCCCTCCATGTGCACGGTTTTTTAGGTAAAATATCATTTTCCCTTGCACATAATAATGTGTACCCTATGTCAAGG
>DHGV01000014.1 GCA_002402945.1 Pelotomaculum sp. UBA4789 | reverse complement strand
CAGCATGATTTTATAAGGGAACTGACAAGTGAGGATATATTTGAAACGGTCCGTTACCTGCTCAAGCTGATGAATGGAGAGGGACAGGTAGATGACATCGACCATTTGGGCAATCGCAGGCTGCGTTCTGTAGGTGAACTGCTGCAAAACCAGTTCCGGATTGGTCTGTCCAGAATGGAGCGGGTGGTACGGGAAAGAATGACCATTCAGGACGTGGATGTAATCACGCCCCAGGTTTTAATCAACATCAGGCCGGTAGTGGCGTCCATCAAAGAGTTCTTTGGTTCAAGCCAGCTTTCGCAGTTTATGGATCAGACAAATCCCCTGGCTGAACTAACACACAAAAGACGGCTTTCGGCGCTTGGTCCGGGCGGCCTTTCCAGGGAAAGAGCCGGTTTTGAGGTCCGTGATGTGCACCATTCCCACTACGGCAGAATGTGCCCTATTGAGACTCCCGAAGGGCCCAACATCGGACTGATTGGATCGTTGAGCACATTTGCCAGGATAAATGAATTTGGTTTTATAGAAACCCCTTACCGCAAAGTTGACAAGGAGAACAAACGGGTAACCGAGGAGATTGTTTATCTTACTGCGGACGAGGAAGAGGACTTTGTTATCGCACAGGCCAACGCTCCCCTGGATGAGGAGGGGCGCTTTATAGAAAACAGGATTAACGCCCGTTCCCCTGACATCGTTGTGGTACCGGCGGAAAAAGTTGATTACATGGACGTATCTCCCAAGCAGGTTTTCAGTATAGCTACGGCGTTAATCCCATTCCTGGAGCATGATGACGCCAACCGGGCACTCATGGGTGCGAACATGCAGCGTCAGGCCGTGCCCCTGTTAAAAGCGCAGGCACCACTGGTAGGGACCGGTGTCGAATATAAAGCAGCACGCGACTCCGGCGTAGTTGTCCTGGCGAAGAATGCAGGAGTGGTAGAGCGAGTAACGGCAAACGATATTGAAATCAGAAGTGACAACGGAGAACTGGAAAAACGCAAGCTTTTAAAATTTACGCGATCGAACCAGGGCACCTGCATCAACCAGAAACCCGTGGTCAGCAAGGGTGATCGGATTGAAGCAGGCCAAGTCATAGCCGACGGCCCGTCAACTGACAAGGGTGAACTGGCGCTGGGACGGAACATCCTTGTGGCCTTTATGCCCTGGGAGGGCTATAACTATGAAGATGCCATCCTGATCAGTGAGAAAGCTGTAAAGGAAGAATTTTTCACTTCAATTCATATAGAAGAATATGAATGCGATGCGCGGGACACCAAACTTGGTCCGGAAGAAATCACCAGGGATATTCCCAATGTAGGCGAGGAGATCCTTAAAGATCTTGATGACAGGGGCATCATCCGGGTGGGGGCCGAGGTGCGTCCGGCAGACATCCTGGTGGGGAAAGTAACACCTAAAGGTGAGACCGAGTTAACGGCGGAAGAGCGTCTGCTGAGGGCCATTTTTGGTGAAAAAGCCAGGGAGGTCAGGGATACTTCCCTGCGCGTACCTCATGGCGAATCAGGTAAAATCGTAGATGTCAAGGTTTTTTCCAGGGAGGCCGGCGACGAACTGCCACCTGGTGTAAACCAATTGGTACGGGTCTACATTGCCCAGAAGCGCAAAATTTCCGAAGGGGACAAGATGGCCGGCCGCCACGGCAACAAGGGTGTAATAGCCCGGATACTGCCCGAGGAGGATATGCCATTCCTGCCTGACGGCACTCCTATTGAAATTGTACTGAACCCCCTGGGGGTTCCTTCGCGGATGAATTTGGGGCAGGTGCTGGAAGCCCACCTTGGTTGGGCGGCCAAAACACTCGGATACTGTGTTGCCACACCGGTTTTCAACGGCGCGCGGGAAAGTGATGTCCTTGATAAACTTAAAGAAGCGGGCCTCCCCGATAGCGGAAAGATAACCTTATATGACGGACGCACCGGTCAGCCGTTCGACAATAAAATCACGGTGGGTTATGTTTATATGCTTAAACTGGCCCACCTGGTTGATGACAAGATACATGCCCGTTCCACCGGCCCGTACTCTTTAGTGACCCAGCAGCCCCTGGGTGGCAAAGCCCAGTTCGGCGGCCAGCGCTTTGGAGAAATGGAGGTCTGGGCCCTGGAGGCTTATGGCGCCGCATATACCCTGCAGGAAATACTGACTGTCAAATCCGATGATGTGGTAGGCAGGGTAAAAACATATGAGGCCATCGTCAAAGGAGAAAACGTACCTGAACCCGGTGTCCCCGAATCATTCAAGGTATTGATCAAGGAATTACAGAGCCTCGGTTTGGATGTAAAAGTGCTGTCTGAGGATGAACGGGAAATTGAAATCAAAGAAGCTGAAGATGACATAACCGAGACAGCCAAAGAACTTGGTATCGACATCCAGGAAGAGGAAAAACCCGTTCCTGAGGGTGAAGAATTAATTGATGTTGATGATGAAACTGAGGAAGAGGATGTTTTAGCCGAGGAATTCCTGATCGAGGATTTTGAACTGGATGAGGAATAACTCAAAGTTTTAAGGAATAAGGATCACGACCCCTGACCCATGATTAATAAGGAGGCGTTCTTTTGCTGGATTTAAATAATTTTGATCGTATCCGGATCGGTTTGGCGACACCAGCGCAGATTCGTGACTGGTCCAGCGGTGAAGTGAAGAAGCCTGAAACTATAAATTACCGCACTTTAAAACCCGAAAGGGACGGCCTGTTTTGTGAGCGCATTTTTGGGCCTACCCGTGATTGGGAGTGTCATTGCGGTAAATACAAGCGCGTGCGCTATAAGGGAGTTATTTGTGACAGGTGCGGCGTTGAAGTCACCCGTTCCAAGGTGCGCCGTGAAAGACTTGGCCATATCGAGCTGGCCGCGCCGGTTTCACATATATGGTACTTTAAAGGTATTCCAAGCCGGATGGGACTGCTGCTCGACATGTCTCCCAGGTCATTGGAAAAAGTCTTGTATTTTGTTTCCTATATAGTAACTGACCCCGGTGATACCAGCCTGGTTAAAAAACAGCTCCTGAGTGAGACGGAGTACCGCGAATGCCGGGAAAAATACGAAGGATCTTTTAAGGCCAGCATGGGAGCAGAGGCGATTAAAAAGCTCCTGGAAGAGATCGATCTTGAAGAGCTTACCAAGGATCTTCGCCAGGAACTTAAGGAAGTTACCGGTCAGCGCAAGATCAGGGCTATCCGCCGCCTGGAAGTGGTGGAGGCTTTCCGCAAGTCCGGGAACAAGCCCTATTGCATGGTCCTGGAAGTTGTTCCGGTAATTCCTCCCGAGCTGCGGCCGATGGTACAGCTGGATGGCGGACGTTTCGCCACCTCAGATTTGAATGACCTCTACCGCCGGGTGATCAACCGGAATAACCGGCTCAAAAGACTGCTGGACCTGGGAGCTCCGGACATTATCGTCCGGAATGAAAAGAGAATGCTCCAGGAAGCGGTTGACGCCTTGATTGATAACGGACGCCGCGGGCGCCCGGTTACAGGCCCCGGCAACCGGCCGCTAAAGTCCCTTTCGGACATGCTGAAAGGGAAGCAGGGCCGTTTCCGCCAGAACCTGCTGGGGAAAAGGGTTGACTATTCAGGCCGATCGGTTATTGTCGTGGGACCGGATCTGCACATTCATCAGTGTGGTCTGCCCAAGGAAATGGCGCTGGAATTATTCAAACCTTTCGTGATGAAACGATTGGTTAACGATGGCCACGCGCATAACATCAAAAGCGCAAAACGGATGGTTGAGCGGGTGCGCCCGGAAGTTTGGGACGTCCTTGAAGAAGTGATCAGAGATCACCCGGTCATGTTGAACCGCGCCCCCACTCTGCATCGTTTGGGGATCCAGGCGTTTGAGCCGGTGCTGGTAAGCGGCAAGGCCATCCAGATTCACCCGATGGTATGTACTGCTTATAACGCTGACTTTGACGGAGACCAAATGGCTGTGCACGTTCCTCTCTCTGCGGAGGCACAGGCTGAGGCCAGACTGTTAATGATGTCGTCAAACAACATATTAAATCCCAAGGACGGCCGGCCGGTTGCCATCCCTACCCAGGACATGGTTCTGGGCTGCTATTACCTGACCACGGAAAAGAAGGATGCGTTAGGCTGCGGCAAAGCATTTAAAGATCCGGAAGAGGCTGTTATGGCTTATGATAACGGAGCAGTCAGCCTGCACGCCAAGGTAAAGGTCCGTATTCCCGGGTTGGGCCTGGTCGAAACCACAGTTGGCAGGGTATTGTTCAATGACATAATACCAGAAGAACTGAAAAAAATGGAGTGGGACGGATTTTATAATAAAGTTGCGGATAAGAAAGCAATGAGCACGATTGTGGATAAGTGTTACCGCAAGCTCGGCTTTTCAGCCACGACGAAGCTGCTGGACGGGGTTAAAAAACTTGGTTTTACTTACGCTACCAGGGCGGGCTTAACAATCGGGATTAAGGATATCACTATTCCCCCGGAGAAAGCAGAAATTCTTAAAGAGGCCGAGATGCAGGTAGAAAAGGTGGAGCTTCAGTTCCGCCGCGGTCTGATCACGGAAGAGGAGCGTTACCAGACTGTGATCGGAATCTGGAATGATGCCACCAAGATGGTGACAGAAGCGTTAATCGCAGATCTCGATCGTTTCAACCCGGTATTTATGATGGCTAACTCAGGCGCCCGGGGTAATATTCAGCAAATCCGCCAGCTGGCGGGGATGCGCGGGCTGATGGCAGACCCCTCCGGCCGGATTATAGACCTGCCGATCAAGGCTAATTTCCGGGAAGGGCTGACAGTTCTGGAATACTTTATATCAACTCACGGCGCCAGGAAAGGCCTTGCTGACACCGCACTGAGGACGGCTGATTCAGGCTATCTCACACGCCGGCTGGTAGATGTCGCCCAGGACGTAATTGTCCGGGAAGTAGATTGCGGCACCACCCAGGGGATCGAAGTAATCGAAATAAAAGACGGTAATGAAGTTATTGAAATACTGGAAGACCGCATTAATGGTCGTGTCGCGCTGGAGGATGTAATACATCCGAAAACAGGTGAAGTGCTGGCAACAGCAGACAAGGAAATTAGTGAAGAACAGGCCGAGGCGATCATAGCGGCTGGTATTACCAAGGTGAAAATTCGTTCAGTATTAACCTGCAGGACCCGTTATGGAGTCTGCGTCAAGTGCTACGGACGAAACCTGGCAACCGGCCACAAGGTGGATATCGGCGAGGCGGTAGGCATCATTGCCGCTCAAAGTATTGGTGAGCCGGGTACCCAGCTCACAATGCGTACTTTCCACACCGGCGGCGTGGCGGGGGATGATATTACCCAGGGCCTGCCGCGGGTTGAAGAGCTTTTCGAGGCCAGGAGGCCCAAAGGCCAGGCTATTGTTGCTGAAGCTGACGGCTCCGTTGAGGTGCGGGAAATAAAGGGGCGCAGGGAGATTGAAGCTACGACTGACAATGGTGAAAAAACTATTTACCAGGTCCCTTATGGCGCCCGCCTAAAAGTCAGGGACGGCGATCGGATTTATGCCGGGGATGAATTGACCGAAGGCTCGGTAAATCCGCATGATCTGCTGAAGATTAAAGGAATTCAGGGTGTGCAGGTATACCTTTTACAAGAGGTGCAAAGGGTGTACAGGCTTCAGGGCGTGGATATCAGCGACAAGCACATAGAAGTGATGATCCGTCAAATGCTGCGCAGGGTTAAATTAGAAGAGCCTGGTGATACCGAGCTTCTGCCCGGCGGTCTGATCGATATATTTGAGTTTGAGGATGAAAATAACCGGGCAATTATGAGAGGCGGCGAACCGGCCACTGCCAAGGCACTTTTGATGGGGATTACCAAGGCCTCACTGGCAACCGATTCTTTCCTGTCGGCAGCATCTTTCCAGGAAACCACCAGGGTGCTTACAGATGCCGCTATTAAAGGCAAGATGGACCCGCTCTTAGGCTTGAAGGAAAATGTGATTATCGGCAAGCTTGTTCCGGCAGGCACGGGTATGTCACGCTACCGCAACATAGTGATCAGTGCTGAAGATGATGATATGATGGAAGATGAAATAATTGATGAGGAAATGGACAGCCAGGTAATTGACAACGAACTTCAGTAATGATACGATATTTAAGTGTCTGATTTTTGGGAGGTTTTATCATGGCTAATGAGCGTCTGCTTTCATCAAGGAAAAAAACTGTGGGCGCCAAGCAAACCATGAAAGCCATAGAGCGCGGCCAGGCTAAGGCTGTTTATGTGGCCCAAAATGCCGATCGGTTTGTTACAGAGCCGATTATCCAGTTAAGCGCTTTAAAAGGCATCCCCATAATTCAGGTTGATACCATGCAGTCTTTAGGTAAAGCCTGTCATATCGAGGTAGGCTGCGCTGTTGCTGCTATTGTTGAAGAATGATTATATATAACTTTTATTTACCGGAAGGAGGTGTATTCTAAAGACATGCCAACTATCAGCCAACTTGTTCGCAAAGGCAGGGAACAAATTATCCAGAAATCAACTGCCCCGGCCTTGAAAGAATGCCCGCAAAAGCGAGGTGTCTGCACAAGGGTATATACTACAACCCCCAAGAAGCCTAACTCAGCTTTACGCAAAGTGGCCCGGGTAAGGCTTACCAACGGCATTGAGGTAACCTCCTATATCCCAGGTGTTGGACATAATTTACAGGAGCACTCGGTTGTCCTGGTCCGCGGCGGCAGGGTGAAAGATCTGCCGGGTGTCAGATATCATATAGTGCGTGGTGCTCTCGACTCCGCTGGTGTGCAAAACAGGAACAAGGCACGCTCAAAATACGGATCTAAGCGGCCGAAAAAATAAATTTTTTCAAGGGTTTACAAGATTCACAGCAAAGGAGGGAAATGTATGCCGAGAAGAGGGGCAATTCCTAAACGTGAAGTTTTACCGGACCCCGTTTACCGGAGTAAGGTTTTAACCAAACTGATCAACCAGGTTATGCTGGACGGCAAAAAGAGTCTGTCTGAGACTGTAGTATATGGTGCGCTGGATATTATTAAAGAAAAAACCGGTAAGAATCCCCTGGAGGTATTTGAGGCAGCGATGAAAAATATTATGCCGGTCCTCGAAGTTAAAGCTCGCAGGGTAGGCGGCGCCAATTACCAGGTGCCGATAGAAGTACGGCACGATCGTAAGCAGACCTTGGCAATCCGCTGGCTGACAAAGTATTCCAGGGATCGCGCAGGGCGGACTATGGAAGAGAAACTGGCCGGCGAAATTATGGACGCTGCAGCAGGCACAGGCGCTTCCGCTAAGAAAAGGGAAGATACGCATAAGATGGCGGAGGCTAACAAAGCATTTGCGCATTACAGGTGGTAAAGGGGTGATCTTGAATGGCGCGTCAGCTATCGTTGGATAAGACTCGAAACATCGGAATAATGGCCCACATTGACGCCGGCAAGACAACTACCACTGAACGAATCCTGTATTACACCGGCAGGGTTCATAAAATCGGGGAAGTTCATGACGGGACGGCCACTATGGACTGGATGGCCCAGGAGCAGGAGCGGGGGATAACGATTACCTCTGCCGCTACCAGCTGTCTGTGGCGCGACAGCCAGATTAATATCATCGACACGCCAGGCCACGTGGACTTCACAGTAGAAGTAGAACGCTCCCTGCGCGTACTGGACGGAGCGGTCGCGGTATTTTGTTCTGTTGGCGGTGTTGAGCCCCAATCGGAAACAGTATGGCGGCAGGCCGATAAGTATGGTGTGCCTCGGATAGCATATATAAATAAGATGGACCGGGTCGGCGCTGATTTTTATGAAGGCGTAAAGATGATCAGAAAACGGCTTGGATCAAACCCTGTTGCCATTCAAATGCCCATTGGGATGGAAGACAGCTTTACCGGGATTATTGACCTGGTGCGGCAAACGGCAATAATATACACTGATGACCTGGGCGAAAGCTGTGTGGAAACAGCCATCCCTGCTGAATTAGCAGATGAGGCAAAAAAAATGCGGAACCGCTTGATTGAAGCGGTTGCTGAGGTAAACGAAGACTCGATGCTGAAATATCTCGAAAACGAGAACCTGACTGAGGAGGACCTCAAAGCAGGACTGCGCAAAGCCACCCTTGCGGTGAAGATAGTGCCGGTACTTTGTGGGTCTTCTTTCAGGAACAAAGGGGTTCAGCCGCTGCTTGACGCCATTGTGGATTACCTGCCGGCGCCCACAGACCTGCCCGGAGTCAAGGGAATAAATCCTGATACCGGCGAGGAGGAAATCCGCCTGCCCAGTGATGAGGAACCGTTTTCAGCACTGGCTTTTAAGATTATGGCTGATCCTTATGTGGGCAAGCTGACTTTTTTCAGGGTCTATTCAGGTCAGCTGAAAGCAGGTTCCTACGTATACAACCCTGCTAAAAAGCGCAAGGAAAGGATCGGACGAATTCTTCGCATGCACGCCAATCACCGGGAGGACATTCAGGAAGTTGGTGCTGGCGATATCGTGGCAGCTGTCGGTTTGAAAACGACTGCTACCGGAGATACACTTTGTGATGAAAAGGCGCCGATCATACTGGAAATAATGGTATTCCCGGAACCGGTAATCCAGGTAGCTATCGAACCCAGGACCAAGGTTGACCAGGAAAAAATGGGGGTAGCCCTGCAGAAGTTAGCCGAAGAGGACCCGACTTTCAGGATTAATACGGACGCCGAAACCGGCCAGACGCTGATCTCGGGCATGGGTGAACTGCACCTGGAAATCATTGTTGACAGGATGCTGCGTGAATTCAAGGTCGAAGCTAATGTTGGCCGGCCCCAGGTGGCTTATAAAGAAACCATCCGGAAAAAGGCCAAGGCCGAGGGTAAGTTTATCAGGCAGTCAGGCGGACGAGGCCAATACGGCCATGTGGTGCTGGAGATTGAACCCGGTCAGCCGGGTACCGGCTTCCAGTTTATTAATAAAATTATCGGCGGCACGGTTCCCAGAGAATATATACCCGCTGTTGAGGCAGGAGTTAAAGAGGCCATGGAGAACGGGGTCCTGGCGGGATTTCCCGTTATTGATGTGACTGTAACTCTTTTAGATGGTTCCTACCATGAGGTTGACTCATCTGAGATGGCCTTTAAAATTGCCGGTTCGATGGGATTTAAGAACGCTGCCGCGAAGGCTGGGCCAGTATTGCTTGAGCCGGTAATGAAAGTAGAAGTCGTTGTAAATGAAGAATATATGGGTGATGTGATCGGGGATCTCAATGCCCGGCGCGGCAGGATTGAGGAAATGGGCCCGCGTTTCGGAGCTCAGGTTATCAATGCCAGTGTTCCGCTTTCAGAGATGTTTGGCTATGCCACTGACCTGCGCTCCCGCACACAAGGGCGGGGTACGTACACCATGCAGCTCGGAAATTATGCCCAGATACCGGATAATATAGCCGAAGGCATTATAGCCAGAAGACACGGGTAAAAAATAGGATGTTAGAAACCTAACAGTTCTTTTAATAAAGCAAAATACTCACCAATCTAGAATTTAAGGAGGAAAGAACCAAA
>DHGV01000048.1 GCA_002402945.1 Pelotomaculum sp. UBA4789 | reverse complement strand
GTAAGCGGGAGATCAGGAGAAGGAAAACCAGCTAATGCATTGGAGCGAATATTCCGGTTGGCTTTGAACCAGGAGATCCAATGTCCCATCTGAGGAAACGGTGCGCTCTGTCATCCAGAAAAATTTCTACCATAATTTCAGCGATTTCAATAATTCTGTGATATTACTGGCCTGAGAGGTTGCAAAATCCGATTATTTAAAAAAATTCCCATAAAAATTGGTGGATTTGACAGCCCAAAAGTCTTTTGGTAATCTGGCGATGTACCCATTTCCAGATTTAAGTAGATTATAAAAACTGCTGTGATATAATAAAGCAAAGTTTTTTTAACATATTTCAAGGAGGCGAGAGCATGGCAGCGAAAAAGTATACGATAGAAGAAATCAAAGCTGTTGTAGAACCAATCGCCCGAAAATATGGGGTGGAACGCGTGTATCTGTTTGGCTCTTATGCCCGTGGAGATGTTACTGAAAACAGCGATATAGATTTACGCGTGGATAAAGGGTCCCTTAAAGGGATGTTTGCTCTGTGCGGGTTATATACGGAAATTGAAGAAGCTCTGCAGACGAAAGTGGACGTTCTGACAACAGGAAGCCTGGAAGATGACTTTCTCCATAAGATACGGAAAGAAGAGGTGCTTCTATATGGCGGATAACCGGAACGCTGATGTACTCCGCCGTATCATTTCCTATTGCCATGAGATAGAAGAAGCCATTCGGCGGTTTGGAAAAGATTATACGGTATTCGCGCAAGATTCCGTATATAGGAATGCCNNCGCTCACAGCTATGGTAAAATTGACGTGGAAAGCTTATGGGAAACCATAACCATCGACATTCCAAAGTTGAAAGACTATTGCTCCGACATCATCCAACAATATTATCATGGGTAATTTGTCTGTTCGAGAAAACCGATATTGTGATGGAATCTCAAAATAGATAAACGACTATGTTATTTATTTACGGGCGCTAAGTACTATCAGTTACAAGCTGTAAAGGGGTTATTGTAGTAAAAGATGCTGGCAAAGAAGAAAAATAACGACATCAAACAGGGGCTTGAAAAATCGGTCTGTTTAAACGGGCAGAATATCACCTATACCGTACGGCAAAGCGCCAGAGCCAAAAACGTCAGGCTGACGGTTGGCCCCGGCAGCGGCCTGGAGGTCGTTGCCCCCGTCAAGTATAACCTTAAAAACCTGGAGCCCATCCTGAAAAGCAAAGAGAACTGGATTCTGGACAAGCTTGCCCATTTCGCTCGCCTGGCGGAGGAGAGGTGTTCATCTCAGCATCAGAACGACCGGCAGGTGCTGTTCTGCGGCCGGGAATATCTCGTTACTGTCATCGTGCTTCCGGAGGTGTCCTATAGAGTTCAGGTGGATGAAGAGAGGTTCACTGTGACCGTGCCGGCGGGGAGGGAGGAAGAAGTCGGGCCTGTCCTGGAGCACTGGCTCCGCCGGACAGCCCGGCGGGTGATCTTGGAGCGGATTGAGGTTTTGAACGAACAATTAAAGCTTCCCTACAACCGGGTCAGCATTAAAGACCAGAAGACGCGCTGGGGAAGCTGCTCACGGAAGCGGAATCTGAACTTCAACTGGCGGCTGGTGATGGCGCCCCTGCCGGTGATCGACTACGTTGTCGTCCATGAACTGCTGCACCTCGTGGAACCGAACCACTCCAAGCGGTTCTGGAGTCTGGTGGAAGGTGTGTGCCCGAACTACCGCGCGCTTCGGGTCTGGCTGAAAGAGAACGGCGCGGCCCTGAACGTGTAAATGGGCTCAGTAGCGTTGCATAAACAGAATTTAGAACACATGTTTAAGTTAGTAACTTGACAGAATGTTCTGACTTGGTATTCCTCAACAGGCAATAGGTGATAAGTGCAAGCCAAATCTGGCTGTATATCGCGTTGGCGCTTTGGCCGTAGAATTTTTTAACTTTGAGATGCTGCTTTACGTACCGTTTTCTTGTTATTGCCATGATGGACACCTCCTGCTGAATTATATTTTACTTCAGTTCTGCGTGTCCATCGAACCGGGTAGAAGGCACTTTTAGTCTTTACATTCTCTGCATAAAGTAGTATAATTAGCATGCAATAATACTACAATATTACTGCTTTTATAGGAGAGTGAGCAATGATGAATATACGGCCTTCCGCAGCAATACGCAAGAACTACAATGAAATCTCCGAACTATGCAAACGCACAGGCGAACCGGTTTATCTGACCAAAAACGGTAGCGGCGACCTTGTGGTGATGGATGTAGAGGCGTTTACCCGGCGCGAAAGTATGCTGAAGCTCAAGGAAAAGCTGATGCAATCAGAAATCGACATCCAAAAAGGGCGTACCTATTCCGTAGAGGAAACAGCCTCAGCCATGCGCAAAGCTGTCGCGGAGGTTTCCAATGCCGGAAAAGAATAAGCCTTATACGGTAAAAATTACGGGAACCGCCTGGGAAATGCTCATCTCTCAGGCGCGTTTCCTTGCGAATGTCAGCGTACCGGCCGCTAACAGGCTGATAGATACCTTTGTTGAAATGACCGACAGCCTTGCTGCGTTGCCGGAGCGCAACCTTTGGCTGGAACATGACGCGATCCCCTTTCAAAAATACCGCAAGCTGCTGTTTGGCAAGCATTATATGGCTCTTTATCAGATACAGGAAAACACTGTCTATGTGACAGCTGTTATGGATTGCCGACAAGATTACGTTTGGTTGCTGTAATTTCCGAAATAGGGGGGTCCCCGCATGTGGTACAATTAGAATACCGACAGGGCGCAATCTATCAAAGTCAGATTGCAGAAGACCCTTATGGAAACAAGAAATTAACGGATTAATACTATAGTGACTGGGGGTTTTCCCTTCCAGTCACTATTCCTTATTAGGAACGATCGTGAAACTGCTGGAACATGGCGGAGGCTTAGGGTATAATATCAACAGGGCGCGTGACATTTTTCTCTGGAAAGAATCCGGTACTTGAATCATTTCCTGCGGAGGATATAATGGACAAAAGCGGCCTTTGCGCCGAAGTCATCGTAGAGCTTTCGGCCCGGAAAGCGGACCGGATCTTTCATTACGCCGTGCCGCCCGGCCTTGCGGAGCGGGTCAGGGTGGGGGCGAGGGTGCTGGTGCCCTTTCGGGGCAAAAATCTCCCGGGCTACGTGGTGGGCTTCAGCTCCCCGGAGGTGGATGTAAAAATCAAGGAGATTTCCGGCGTGCTGGATGAAGGCCCGGTTTTCACACCGGACCTTTTGGAGTTGGCCCGCTGGATGGCCGGTTGTTACCTGTGCGCAACGGCGGAGGCACTGAACCTGCTCGTTACCCCGCGCCTGAAGGTGAAGGGGGGCCGGGAAGAGCGCCGCTTTTACCCGGCTTTTGACGGGGAGGGACTGGAAGAGGTGCTGCAGGGCTGCCGCTCTCCCAAACAGAAGGATGTGCTCAAAAAAGCACTGGAGCACCCTGGACTGACCCGGCGCGAGCTGTCGCTCGCCGCCGGTGTTTCCTCAAACGTGGTGGACGCTGTACTGAAAAAGGGCCTTGTGACGGTAACCGC
>DHGV01000069.1 GCA_002402945.1 Pelotomaculum sp. UBA4789 | reverse complement strand
TTTGCGAAAAATTATTGACACTACCATGAAGCCTTAGCGCAGCTGGAATATTTTGCCGATGTAGCCGCCAATCCAGCCAACTACCCGGTTACCTTTAAAACCTCGGACATGTTTGACTGCATTGACGGCCTGTATGCGAAACTGGACCTCGGCAGCGGCGCCCACCGTTCGGACAAGACAATAGTAGAAAGCTGCCTGGCAGCAGTCACCAAAGACCCTGTTTTTGCAGCTTTAGCTAAGCATGAAAGATACCAGAAGTTGGTTGCTAAAATCACCGCCGCCATTTAAAATTATCCTTGACTAATCTTTCAAAGGCGATAAGCTATTTAATAGGAGGCGATAATGTTGGATGATAAGGCAATGGATCTTCTCTCAAAAATCCTTGAAAATCAAACCGAAACTAATTCTCAACTTAAAGAATTAACCTCTCAAGTCCAAAAGATAGAAATGAAAGTTGAAAACGATTTAGGTTATAAAATCAAAGCATTATATGATGCGCGTGAAGTACAAAACGAAAAGAATGAAACTATTATCAATACCCTAGAAAGAATCGAGAATAAAATTGAAACCTTACAAATGGAAACAGCCCATATACGAAAAGTTAAATGGTGAAGCAAGTGAAGCAAGGGGACGGTTCTTTTGCTTCCCCGCTACCCAAGATCCTTAAGCTCCTAATCAAAAAACTTTGCAGCTGCTATCACCATGTAAAACGATTATTTTTCCACTATGTTTGTTTCCTGGCTTCTGTCTTCCGTCATATCAATTTTCCCGAAGTCCCCGTTTTCCGGCAGGCGCATATAAAAATTATGGGTGGCGTCAATTTCGACCCGGCCGCTGGTCATGATAAAATCCAGCAAATGCCCGCCGGCATTTTTAGCGGCATTCAAAAAATGCAGGTGATAACCCGGCACATTCAGGCCTTCGACATAAGCCGGGCAAAGGAAACCGGCCAGGGTCCCCTCCTCATTATTTAATTCAAAAGTCGGCTGGTTTTTGGTGACCTCTGCCAGCGGCGGGTATGGCTTCTGCTGTCCGGGCACACTTCTGGTTTTTACATAATTGAAGTTGCCGGTCACTTTCACAGCATAGAAAATGTTCTCGTTGTCGATCATACTGTCTATGAGCTCCTGCAGCTGCTGAAAGTTTGTTTCTTCGTTTATCGCCTGGGCTTTATCCGCCTGGAAAAAGGTAACGCTGGCAAATGGGGTTTTCATGGTACCGGCTACCGGGTAGACGGCTCCGTCCGCCTTAACCTGGTAAAACTCCCCATCCAGCTCAATCATTTCACCGTCCAGCCCTTCAAACGTGCCAATCCCGGTGTCACCGTATTTTTTGAGTTCCGCAAAAGAGGTTAGCCCGTCGTACTGCCCCTCTAACAGCGCGCTCAGGATCGAGATCTGGTGAACCGTCTCCCGGTCCGACCCGTGAATAAGGTCATTACTGTTGGGATAAAGGAAAGCAGACGAACTCGTTTCATCCCAGTCAACGCTGATATTAAAGATGCCGGCTGCCGCCCGCAGGGGAATAAAGACCTCCCCGCCTCTGACGGCAGGAGCAACAGGCAGCGAAATCTCCCTTCCGTTAACAACTGCGATGGGAGAACCGGGCGTTACAGTCAGGGTAACTCCTGCCAGGTGCGCAGTTGCCGCGCCGGCCTGCTGATCCCAAAACAGCTCAGCCCCCATTGCTTCCGCAAGCGGCCTTAAAGGCGCCAGGCACCGGCCGTCTTCCATAACCGGAGCGGCATCAAAGTGAACTTCCCGATCGTTCCAGTAGACTGTGACCGGTGGAGCAGCGGCGGCTGGAATAGCCATAAAGATGCTGATCAAAATTGCCAGTGTCGCTACCATCAATTTTTTTGGCACTTAATCTCACTCCATAGGACAATCTATTTTTATCTGTCTGCTGGCCGGCAGCCATTCAACAGCGCAGCCCAGCTTTTCGGTCACAAAACGCATCGGCAGCATAGTGCGGCTGTTCATAATCAAGGGCTTGACCTCGGTATTACTGGGATCGATCAGGGTAGCCGAGCCATTAATCAAAGCAATATTGGAACCGATCCAGAGCTCGAGTTTGGTTTCTCCCAGGGCCACCGTAACTTTCTTTTCAGTGCCATCCCAGGCCGTAGCTGCCCCCAGCGGTTCAGCCGCAAAACGAATGGGCAGCAAGGTGCGTCCCTCGATGGAGACAGGGCTGGCGTCCATTGTCTTGGTCACGCCGTTGATGGTATAAGCATTCTGGTCAAGCGTAAACAGCATGCTGACCTGTCCGCCTGCCGGCGGTTTTACCTGCTCCTCATCCTCTGCGGGCGGTTTTTGCAGCTGCAGATCCGGCATGGCAAATACTGTCGCCGCGGCTTCATTGGAATATCCGGAGGAAAAACTTCCGTTAACAGCCTTTACCCTGTAAAAATAGGTTACTCCGGCCTCCACTGCACTATCGTTATACTTAGTTTGATTGGCGGCAACTTGAGCCAATTTTGCGTATGATCCGCCCGCTGCCTTTCTCTCGATTACATAGGCCGTTTCATTCGCTGCATTGTCTTTCCAGTACAGTGACGGTTTCTTCTGTAAAATATTAGCGCCGGCGGTTAGGTTGGTTGGGGCTGCCGGAGCCAGCAAGTCAGTAAGATCAACGGGCTTGAATACCAGCCCCCAATTGATCTGTGCACCGCTGCCGGCTTTGATGGAAAAGTATTTATCGCTCTGGTCAAAACAGTTGGCATCAATGCCCTCGTATGTCCACCTTGCTTCCACAATAGCCGTGCCGGTGGGGCTGTTGGGCACACTCCATGAAAAGCTGCCGGTATTGTCAATCCCTTCGGCGATCACTGACCAGCCTTCTTCAGGATTAAGGGTATAATACAAACTGACGCTGCCGCCGGGTATTAATGTCTCCCACCTAATCTCCGCATCGGTCCCACCGGTAAGGGTTTCCCCCCCGTTGGGCGACAATACATCGATTTCCTGCAGCACTGCTGCATCGGACCAAATCCTGAACTGCGGCCCTTGATATTCATAAGAACTTATATATCCCGTAACCCAGTTGTAATAATGGTCGGCATCCCATCCAGTATCAACACCCAAAATATCTCCTAATTCGGAGGTTAAGTTATCGCTATTGCCCCTGTACCACTGGAACATTTGAGCATTGCCGTTGGCGGTATCCTCCAACACTGCCACATAGCCCATAATCCCGCAGTCCTGGTAGCCATAATTTCCGATCACATAATCACGGTTAGCTTCGCTGGTCACGAAATACTGCTCAACCCCATTTTTCACCATATTCCACATGGGAACGGTATAGGGCAGAGGCGCCGGTGATATATACGCGGCAATACCATCATTGTTAATTTTAGGTAAGGATGCCCAAAAGTTAAATTGATCAGCATTTGTCGTATACCAATGTATTTTATCAGCTACGAGAACACGGTAAACAGGCACAGCCTTGATGACCTCGTGCCTGCTGATAAATCTTTCAGGCAAGATTTTACCGGGAACAATGATATTCGGATTAAAAATCAGCTCCACGGCTGATGCTGAAGTGGCAGTAACAATCAGCAGTAAAGTTATTAACAATGTAATCAGGACAGACTTGGTTTTCTTCATATTTACCCCACCCTTTTTTCCTTTCCTGTAACTTTTTTTGACTAATCAGCTCCTTTATTTTGATTTTTGTTTATACATAATTTCGTTACAGCAAGCGACTTATCCTTTACAAAAGTAAATTTCCTCCCCCTGCTATATTTCCTGACTCGTGGAATGGGACAAGGTACCTATCCCTCCTGTCCCACCTACCCCCCCGCATTTAACCAGCAGGGCCTCCCACCTTTTGTCCACCTCCGCCTGGAAGTGGGCGATCAGGTGTTCATGGCCTTTTTTGAATAAATGCCTGAACCGGCCCTGCTTCTTCAAGAATCTCTCGATCGGCAGCTTGTTTTTGGGCCTGTAGTTCAGCACCCATTTGCCCTCGATCACTTCAAATATGGGCCAGTAGCAGGTATCGACAGCCAGCCGGCAGATCTCCATGATCTCCGCCGTTTCGTAGATCCAGCCGCGGGGACAGGGCGCCATGACATTCAGGAAAGCTGCGCCGGGCGTATAAATCGCCTTTTCCGCCTTTTCGTGCAGGTCCCGCATATTTTTAAGCAATGTGGTCTGGGCCACATAAGGGACATTATGGTCCGCGATAATCGCCGCCAGGTCCTTCCGGTACTGGGGTTTGCCGTTTGACACTGTGCCCACCGGTGTTGTTGTGGTGTCGGCATACATCGGCGTGGCGGAAGAGCGCTGGATGCCGGTATTCATATAGGCGCCGTTGTCATAGCAGACGTAGACCATGTCATGGTTTCTTTCCATAGCCGCGGAAAGAGACTGAAAGCCGATGTCATAGGTGCCGCCGTCGCCGCCAAAAGCAATAAATTTATAGGTATCGTCAATCCTGCCTTTTTTCTTCAATATTGAATAGGCCGTCTGCACGCCGCTGCAGGTGGCCGCCGCGTTTTCAAAAGCATTGTGGATGAAAGAATCGGTCCAGGCTGTATGCGGGTACATGAAGGTGGACACCTCTAAACAGGAGGTGGCGCAGGTGATCACGGCTTTATCCTCATCACGCAGTCCGCGCAATACGTTTCTGACAGCGATCGTGCCGCCGCAGCCGGCGCACATCCTGTGTCCGGGAGCAAGGCGTTCTGTTTTATTCATTACTTCCTTGAAATTATAGGCCATTTGCACTCACCCCTTAATCCCTTAATGACAGGTACCGGTATTTTTCACCGGCGTCTTTTGTCTTGTCAATCCCGATCAGATCTGCATAGACCGAAGCGATATTTTCCACGGCCACATCCCTGCCGCCCAGGCCGTAGACATAGTTGATGACCACAGGCGCCTGCCCGGCATTGTACAGGGCATTTTTTACTTCCGCCCCCAGCGGCCCGCACTGGGAATTGAAGCTTTCCGTCCTGTCCATGCAGGCGATCACCCGGGCATTTTTCAAGGCCGCTGCAATTTCTTCCCCCGGAAAAGGCCGAAACAGCCTGATTTTCAGCATACCGACCTTCTGTCCATCTGCCCTCAGCTGGTCGATGGCATCTTTGGCCGTGCCGGCGGCAGAACCGATAATGACCATCGCGTAGTCAGCGTCTGCCAGCCTGTATTCTTCGAACAAGCCATAGCTCCGGCCGCTTATCCCGGCAAATTCCTCTGCTACCTCCAGGACGACCTGCTTGGCATTTTTCAGCGCTTCCAGCTGCGCCCGCTTGGCTTCCATACAATAGGCAGAAACAGCATATGGCCCGATGGACTGGGACTGCCTGCTGTTGAGCAGGTAGTTTTCCGGGCAGTATTCGCCGACAAATTCCTTTACTTCCTTGTCTTCCAGTAATTCTATATTTTCCACGGCAGCGCTGGTGATAAAGCCGTCCTGGCAGATCATGATCGGCAGCCTGACGCTGGGGTGTTCCGCTATCCTGTAGGCCTGGACAAAGTTGTCGTAGACCTCCTGGTTGTTTTCAGAGTAAATCTGGATCCAGCCTGAGTCCCGGGCGCCCATCGAATCCGAATGGTCGCAGTTGATGTTAATCGGCCCGGACAAAGTCCTGTTGACCAAAGCCAAAGCGATGGGCAACCTGTTGGAAGCAGCCACATAAAGCATTTCCCACATTAAAGCCAGCCCACAGGAAGAAGTGGCGGTCAGAGACCTGGCCCCCGCAGCCTGCGCGCCGATCGCCGCCGACAGGGCACTGTGCTCGCTTTCCACGGGAATAAATTCCGTATCCACCTCGCCATTGGCTGCAAAAGAAGAGAAAATGAAAGGAATTTCTGTTGACGGCGTAATCGGGAAGGCAGACATGACGTCAGGATTGATCTGCCTCATGGCGTTGGCCACGGCTTCGTTGCCTGATAATCTCTCTCTGATTGACATTTATCTTTCCCCCATTTTCATTTCGATCGCGCCGGACGGGCAAACTTTGGCACAAATGCCGCAGCCTTTGCAGTGCGCAAAGTCAAAATCCGCCCTTTTATAATTATTTACCGGAATCGAGCTGTCCGGACAAACAGGCACACAAAGCAGGCATTGGGTGCATTTTTCTGCGATAAACACAGGGGTATCGACCCGCCAGTCCCCGGTATTGAATAGTTTGGAGTTGCCTGAGGCCTCAATCTTGCAGCCCTCGGTAATATCTGTCCAGTAAATAGTCTCTGTTATTTTATTCACATCTATCGCCAAAACTATTTCACCTCCTGCAGTGTCAGTCTCAAGGCCTTCATATTCCCTTTGATCACTGCCGGCTTGGCCGCAAATTTATGTTCGAAGGAATGCTGCATTTCCTTTAAAAATGTTTCCTCGGACATCACGCCGCTCACTTTGACAATGGCCGCCAGCATCGGAGTATTGGGGTGATACCGGCCTAAAGATTCCAGGGAAATTTTCCTGGCGTCGATGGTATAGACCCGCCCCTCGTAGCCTTTCAGCAGTTTAATAATTTCTGCTTTATCCCTGGCCGTATTCACGATGATCGCGCCCTCTTTGCTCAGGCCTTTGGTCACATCGACAGAATCAAACAAGGTTTCGTCCACCACAATCACGTAATCCGGCTCATAAATGTTGGAATGGACCCTGATCACGTTGTCACTGATCCGGTTATACGCTGTGACCGGCGCGCCCATCCTTTCCGGACCGTACTCCGGAAAGCCCTGCACGTATTTTCCCGTACTGAAAACAACATCCGCAAACAATAAAGCGGCTGTTTTGGCTCCCTGCCCGCCGCGTCCATGCCACCTGATCTGGATAATGTCTTTCACGGAATCACTCCTTTGGTTAAAAAAGGCCTTCATAAAACTCAAAACCTATCATATTATATATTATTTTTAAGATTCTCACTATATAAAAATATCTAAATATTAAATAAATTCTATTTATTTGTGTCCGCCTGCTAAAAAACACAAGCGGCGCCTGCTTTATACAGGTACCGCCTTTCAGGGCAATAATAAACAAATCCCATTTCCCCTGTTTCAGATCCGCTCAAACAGCAGGTGCCCATCATGCTCAAACCGGCGCACTTTTTGCTGATGCCGCAGGTGCTCCAGGTAAGAAATGGCCTCTCCGGTGGCAAACAACATCTGCTCCATTGGAAACTGATCCCAGGAGGTATAGGTCAGGTCCCACTTTATACCGCTGGCAACCTGGAAGGTGCTCATCACCCTATCGCCAAGAATAACCAAAACTTCAATCAACCTGTTTTCATAGTGGCGCTTCAGCTCGGCGATCCTTTGATGAACATCTTTTATTACCTGCCTGTGGCCCGGCAGTACCAGATCGATGTCCAACCGGTCTACCTTGTCCAGGCTCTGCAGGTACTGGTCGAGGGGATCCGGCGGCCCCTTATAAAACATGGTGATATTGGGGGTGATGTTGCCCAGGATATGATCACCGGAAAACAGGATTTTTTTATCTGGTTCGTAAAGACAGATATGCCCCGGCGTGTGCCCGGGAGTTTCCACGATGACCAAGCGGTAATCGCCGGCCTCCAGGACATCCCCTTCCCTGACAATGCTGAAATCATGCTCCCTGTCCAGGTTGTATTTCTGAGCCGGGTGTTTAAATAGGGCCGTGCTGAAATCCCGCACCGGGAAGCCATATGAACCAAAAAAGGCAAAGTATTCCTCCCAGAAGTTTTGTGAAAGCGACCAGTTGATCCTTTTCGAGTCAACCTCGCTGCAGTACACAGTGTTTTTGTCACTGGCCACCGCTGTAACCAGGCCGCAGTGGTCGGCATGCAAGTGAGTGATAATAATGTCAGTTTTGACCAGAGAAACGCCCAGAGACTCCAATCCTTTAAACAGCGCTGTCCTGCATTCTTCCCGGTTAAAGCCGGTGTCAACAAGCAGGCTGCGGTCCCCGCCTCTGATGTAGTAGCTGTTTAAAGTCTTGAGGGGATTGCCCGGAAGGGGCACTTTTATTACATAAATGCCAGGCAGTTTTTCTTCAACGATTTTGAGCTCACCCCCCACTGTGCTGT
The DNA here is from genome assembly GCA_002402945.1 of Pelotomaculum sp. UBA4789. Lineage (GTDB taxonomy): Bacteria > Bacillota > Desulfotomaculia > Desulfotomaculales > Pelotomaculaceae > Syntrophopropionicum. The sequence continues at coordinate 15,531 of DHGV01000069.1, read as the reverse complement.
CTGGTGCAGCAGATTATTTAACGGGAATGGATCATTAATTTGCTGTAATTACCTATAGAATATCACAAGTGGGGGACAGAGGGACAGGTACCTTGTCCCCGAACCTGTTGCTGGGACAAGGTACCTGTCCCTCTTGTCCCCGCTATTTCGCCAGTGCTCCTGAAGGGGGGGCAATGTTGTCTTTGTCAATGCCCTTGATATAACAAAAATGATCCAAAAAACTGATGGCCAGGTTCTTTTCGTTGATATTTGTTTTTACATCAATAATATCTTTTAGTATTTGGGCCGCTTGTTCATCGGACAGATACTTATGCAGACCGGTGCCAAAAAGAATATTATCGGGTTTTCCGATGTTGGAGTAGTACTTCCAAAAAAGCATTTTAGACGCTTCTTGTGGGGAAAGCGCCATTCTAAAATTGGAGTTTGCCGTAATATACCCTTCTTCTCTTAAGTCTCCCCCATTGGTTTGATCAACCAGGAAAACAGCAAATATGAATCGTTCTTCTTCGCTTGCACCCGGTTTTCGGGTGGTTAATACAGCCAGGCTGTTTGTCTTTACTTCCTTAAGTTTCATCGGCTTGCCCTTGTTTTCGCCGGTCAGGGTAATGCCGGTAAAAGCTTTCCAGTCACGCAGCAGCTGGCTTTCGTAACAGGCAAAACCGGGATCATTAGTGTCGTACATGGCATCCAGTTCTGCCCGCTTAATTTCTCCTTCCAGATAACGCCGGCAGGCACTATCCTCTGCACTGCACCAGGCCCGCTTTTCAGTTTTAACGTTGTTATGGATCATCTCGTCACTGCAAACACCGTGGCAGCCGATGCTTTTATCTGAAGCACCGCCATCGCAATAATTGCACTTAAACGCAATATTATGCAGTGATAATTTTTTCTTCTTGAGCTGTGTAAATATCGGCGGTTTTTCAATCTCTACCTGCGGCATGACTGCTGGTTTAGTGGTCTTCTTAGGCTTACTGACAAAAGCATCTTTTTCTCTTATTTTTAATAATGTTTTCATTTCATCCATAATTATTATGTCTTCCAAAACAAGAAACGACTTAAATGCATCGGGATATTGAAATAATTTTTCTGCTTGTTCAAACCGGACTGTTAAATAAGATTTGTCACATGCGATTATTATTCCCCTGCCGAATGCTTTATGTATGACCGTTTCACCTTTTAACTCCACACTCACATCTCCCTAAATTTACACCTTAAGAGTAAATAAATTACCAATATAACATTATATCATTAATCGGAAGATAATTCAGGAAATTTTGCCTCCCTTAAAAACTGAATTTCATTTTAATAATATTGTTATATTTTTTTAATGGATACTTAATAATTAAGATCTAATAATAAAAAGGTAATAACTTGATTAAATATAAAAAGAAAGGAGGACTGTCTTGTGAAAATACTCGTACCGGTTGATGGCTCCTCTATCGCCAAGCGCGCAGCGAAATATGCAATGGATATGGCCAAAAGCGATCCCTCGGTGGAAATTACAATTCTCGCGGTAGCCTGCCTGCATACAGATGCTAAATTTGAAGCATCCGGGATTAATGAACCGACTAATGAAGAATGCAATAACCTTTTTACCACCAGGCTGGAAGAGGCTAAGAAAATGTTTGACGATGCCGGAGTTAAAGTTAAGGCAGATTTTATGCAGGGCGACCCAGCCGGCTGTATCATCGCCTATGCGGATAAATTTAAAGTCGACCAGATCATTATGGGCAGCAAAGGCATGGGTGGTTTCAAAGGGCTGGGCAGCGTGACCTATAAAGTACTGAGCAGCGTAAAAAAACCTGTGACTGTAATCAAGTAAACCAAATTCGCACAAAAAGGAGAATAGGAGATGAACGATATTCAACGTCCTTCGAGAAAGTTTTTTCCATTAACTCCATCAGATATCAAGGGCTGGTTCCCCAAATCAGTTGAAGACTGGTTTGAAAAAGATTGGCTCGCTAAGGTCGGTTCCATGCGGTCCGACCTCAAGGAAACAGACACTGCCTTTATTGTCGAGGCTGAAATGCCAGGGTTCAAGAAAGAGAATATTTCCGTGGAATACAAAAACAGCACCCTCATAATCGAGGCTAAAAAAGAAGAGGAAACCAAAGAAGAGAAGGAAAACTTTATTAAGCGGGAAAGATATTATGGCGAAACATCCCGCAGCTTTATGGTAGAAGGCATAAAATCCAACGCGATCAGCGCTGAATATAAAGATGGTGTGCTGACAGTCACCATGCCTAAGGTTGAGCCCGGCGCTGAAGAAAAGAAGAAGATTGAAATCACCTAAAGAGCCACAATAATCGATTATATGGCGAACCAACCTGATCTCCATCGGGGTTGGTTCGTATTATATTATTTCCCTTGATATTACGGAGCAGCTTGCATATCTTTATCTTATGACTTTGACTAAAAGGCGGCGTTTATTGAAGTGAAAGTGATTATCGTCGGGGCCGGTAAAGTCGGCTTCAGCATGGCCCAGATGCTTTCTGCGGAAAACCATGACGTGACAATTATCGAACAGTCCCCCCAGCGCCTGCAGGTGCTGGAAGACAAGCTCGACGTACAGGTGATCAAAGGGAGCGGCTCTTCCAAGTCACTGCTGGAAGCCGCCGGCGTGCACAGTGCCGACATGTTCCTGGCGGTGACCCAGTTCGATGAGCTGAACATGGTGGCCTGCATGATCGCCAATAGATACGGCGCCAAAACCACCGTGGCCAGGGTGCGCAACCCCGAATACATAGAAGATAAAGATTTCTCCCTGAACGACCTGATGGGCATTGACCTGATCATTAACCCTGAACAGGTCACGGCGCAAGAAATAGCCGAGATTGTTAAAAACCCGGAAGCATTGAGCGTCGACTACTACGCCAACGGCAAAATCCAGCAGCTGGAGCTGGAACTGACAGCGGACTCTCCCCTGCTGGGAAAAGATCTCAAGGGCCTGGATGCTTCCATTCCTTACAACATTGTTTCTATTGTGCGCAACCGCAAAATCCTGGTACCCAGCGGCAGCGATGTGCTAAAACTCGGGGACCGCATCTACCTGATGGCCCGCACTGCCGACATGAAAGCCGTAATGAAAATGCTGCATTTTAAACCCCGCCGCATCGAGCACGTGACAATCCTCGGCGGCGGACGCACCGGGTATTTCCTAGCCCAAATCCTGGAAAAGAGCCGCTTACCTCTCAATATTAAGCTGATTGAGAAGGACGTGGAGCAGGCCAGGCAGCTATCAGAAAACTTGAACCATACCCTGGTGATCAACGGGGACGGCAGCGACTACCAGCTGCTGGAAGAAGAGAACGTAGCCGCCTCCGACATCTTCATCGCTGTAACCAACGACGATAAGATCAACCTGCTCTGCACGCTGATCGCCCGTAACCTCGGGGTGAAGAAAACTGTCTGCCAGATGAAGCGCACCGAGGCGTTGCCGCTGGCAGAACAAATCGGCATTGACACGATCTTAAGCCCCCGCCTGCTCACAGCCGGCGCTTTGTTAAAATACATGCGGGTCGGCAACATTATCTCGGTCACCCTGTTCGGCGAAGAAAGGGCGGAAATGCTGGAGCTGATCGCCCAGCCGGACGCCCCCGTTATCAACAAGGAGCTCCAACGGGTCAAATTCCCCAGCGGGGCAACGGTTGGCGCGGTGCTGCGTGACAACCAGGCTATCATCCCGGACGGCAGTTTCGTGATCAAGCCAAACGATCGCCTGATCATTTTCTCCCTGCTGAAAAGCATCCATAAAATAGAAGGCCTCTTCAAGAACGGGGGCCGGCAGATTTGATCAGGATTAGAGTTATCCTCGGCAACCTCGGCCGGCTTATTCTGATTGTTGGCATTGCCATGCTCAGCTGTCTGACCTGGTCCATTGCCTACCGGGAAAGCGTCACCATCCCTATACTGCAGGCAGCAGCGCTCACGATCGCCTGCGGCCTGCTCCTGAGTTCTTTTTACTCCCCCAATGACCCGATTAACTTTAAGGAAGGATTTATCCTGGTAAGCCTGGGCTGGATTGTGGTCTCGTTATTCGGCGCCCTACCCTATTTGTTCTCCGGCTACCTGCCCTCGTTTGCCGACGCATTTTTTGAAACCGTATCCGGGTTCACCACCACGGGCGCGAGCGTAATCACCGATGTGGAAGCCTGGCCGCATGGTTTACTGTTCTGGCGCAGCCTCACCCAGTGGCTGGGCGGCATGGGCATTATCTCCCTCTTTGTCGCCATCATGGCCAACCTGGGCACACGCGCCAAGCAACTGTTTAAATCCGAGGTGCCCGGGCCGGTCTCTGACAATATCAGTCCCAGGATTCGCGAAACTGCGCGCAAGCTCTGGATAGCTTACGTTATCCTCAGCGCCTGCTGCGCTGCAGTCCTCTATCTCTTTGGGATGGACTTTTTTGATTCCCTGTGTCACACTTTTGCGGCGCTGTCTTCCGGCGGCTTTTCCACCAAAAACGCCAGCATCGCTTTCTATGCCAGCCCGCAGATCGAGTGGGCCATCATCATCTTTATGTTTATTGCCGGCACCAACTTTGCCCTCCACTTTTTTTCCTATAAGAACCGCAGCCCCCGGGTATATTGGAAGAACTCAGAGTTTAAACTTTATACTGGCATCATCCTGGTTACCAGCCTTTTGGTGTTCCTGAACCTGGGTAATCCCTGGCACAGCGCTGGTTGGAGTGATAACCTCAGGACGGCTGTATTTCATGTCACATCAATTGTCACCACCACCGGTTTTGTGACGACAGATCATAACTTCTGGCCGCACATGGCTACGGCGCTGATCCTGATGATGATGTTTGTCGGCGGCTGTTCGGGTTCGACGGGGGGCGGCATCAAGCCAGGGCGGTATCTGATCATCCTGAAGCGGAGTACCATCGAATTCAAAAAGATGGTCCACCCGAGAGCTGTTTATGCTCTGCGGTTTGGCGACAGGATTATCAATACAGACCTGCTCCTCAACGCCCTGCAGTTTTTCTTCCTCTACATCATAATTGCGGCCCTGGGAATGCTGTACCTGACTTCGCAGGGTTTGGATTTCGTCAGCGGTTTGTCAGCCGCCGCCTCCTGCCTGGGCAACATCGGGCCGGGCCTGGGCCTCGTCGGCCCTGTCCAGAATTATTCTTTCATCTCCGACAGCGGAAAATACGTCCTCAGCATATTGATGCTGATCGGCAGGCTGGAGATATACCCCCTCCTGGTCTTATTTATACCAACTTTCTGGCAGGAATAAACCCCCGGGGGTTAAACAGGCATACCTGCACCCTGATATCAGTGGATCATCCTCTTCCTAAAACAATCAAAATAGTAAAAGTAAAAAGCACAGGAAGGTGCTTTTTTTATTACTATTATTATTAAGAAATTCAGAGAACTCTCAGCGCAGCTTCAGGCAGTTTTCAGGAAATGAATACATAATAAGAACATAGCCGGTGAGTAAAATAAAATGCCGGGCGCTGCTATATGCCCGAAAATAGTTCGGGACGCCGCGGAAATCCTGGAAGAATTGCTCGCGAGGTAGAAGCAGGGGGACGGTTCTTCTGCTTCCATGCGGGACCGAAGGGGCCAGGCTTGATTTTTCGGCCAGGCTTGACTTATTTAAAAAAGACCTGGCTTCTTTATATTAAGCCAGGTTGGTGAAAGCAGTTTATCATAGGTCGGTACATAGCGATCTTGGCAGCACTGGCCGGTGGGCTTTATACTTAATCCTTTATTAATTTCTCTGTCAAAACCGGTTTTTTTGAATAATCCAACTCTATTTCTTTAAAATCTATCTTGAGTTCGAAATTCAGTTTTGTTGCAATCTTCCAAAGCTGTTCAATGGTATAATTGTAATCGCCACTCTCTAATTTAGCTACCATAGGCTGGGTTATTCCTAGCTTTTCTGCCAGTTTCTTTTGTGATAATTTATATTTAAGACGGTAGTCAAACAAGGCGGTCGATATCTTATAGTATAAATCGTATAAACCATCTTTTTTATTGGCTTCTTTGCCTGCCAAACGGTCAATCATATCCCATGCGTCCGGCAGATTTCTAATATCCCTCATCTTCCATAACCTCCTTAAGCCGTTTTTCTGCTATTGGTATTCCCGTATTATAACTGGTTTTGCTCTTACCCTTCCTGTCTTTTTCTTCAAATGCATAAAGCAATACAACATATTGTCTTTCTTTGTATTCTATGAAAGAAAAAAGTATGCGGATATTTTTTTCACTCTTGTCAAATATCATTGCATAGATCTGGTCAGTTTGTTTTAAATTCTCAAACCATTTACTCCTCAGAATACAATTTTTCTTTCGTTCCTCTAAAAAACGCAACCTGTTTTTATATTTACTACTAAAATCAGACTCCCGTCCACTTCTTTCCAGTATGTCTTTTAAGCCAGCCTCATAATCTGGATGGGTTACAATGTATTTGCTATTGAATTTTGAAGGATAAATAACATTTCCTTTTCTACCCATATCGCAGCCTCACATACATTATATAACCTATAAGTTATATTTTCAATACATAAATCATATAAATATTACCTATAAGTTATTTAATACAACTAAATTGTAAATTCTAATATATACAAATTACAATATTTATTGTCATCAATACATAATTCTACCATATTGTTGTTTTATCCTCTTCTATAGTACAATTAACTTATATTTTCAGAAGAGGACAGATGAAAATGAAACTTAAGTATGCTTTGCCTGTGATCATTATTATGTTGCTATTAGCGGGGTGCGGTACCGTCTTCAACCAGGCAGCGCCCCCGTCAGGGAATAACGCACAAAACCCGCCTGCCCCCGCCCCTGAAATACCGCTCCCGCAGCCGGATCACGAGTTCATTACAAACGGCGCGCTTGACAAAGAAGCCGTCATGGTTTCTTACCGGCAAAATCAGCACGACACTGCCCAGAGCATGGCGCAGCTGTATATCGATGCCATCCGGAACGGGCTCGATCTGGCAAATGATGAAGAAGCCGTAGAGATGTTTGACCTTTTATTTAACAGGCAAATGCTGGCTGCTGCCAATCTGCGCCCGGCAGAATACATGCCGGAGAGCTACCAGTGTGACCTTGTGGGAAGCGGGCCAAACGGGGAGCGGACCGTGCCTTTATTTATTATATTCCAGGAAAACGACCCGCGGTTTTTCTGCCCGCTGCCCCGCTACGGGATGCAAAGCCGCAGATCGGTTGAAACTTACTTGGATTACCTGGCGGCAGGAGATGCGGCGAAACTATCACAATGGCTATCCATCGACGGCGAAAGTGATTATTTTTTAGATGAAGCCAACCTTCTCATCGAGCATTACCGTCAATATGATCTCAGCAAAACAGAGCTTGTAAATTTTGATTACAACCATGAGATAGACAGATTTGTGTATCTTGTGCAAGATGCAAACGGGGAGAGATTTGAAGTGCTTATGAATTATGGAGATGGGTTCTCAATGCCGGACATTTAAAAAAGCAGGAGAACCGTCCCCCTGCTTCCTTTAATCTGAGCTCAAAATAAATTCTTCAGTCAACGACAAGATATCTTCCAGCCGCGCCAACTTATCCAGCCACTCTCCCGGTATGACATCAAAACCGTAACAGACACCGGCCAATCCGCCGGCAACCGCGCCGCTGGTGTCGGAGTCGCCGCCCAGGTTTACCGCTTTCAGCACGGCTTCTGCAAAGCTGCCGCTGTTCAGCAGGCACCAGAGCGAAGCCTCCAGCGTGTCGACCACATAACCGGATGATTTAACCTGTTCTTCCTTTAAGCCTGGCAGCGTACCGTTCAGAATGGAATCAAAGGTACCAAGTTCTGCACCATAGTCAGTGCCTTTAATTATGCCGGGAACGCGTCCCCTCATGTTATCATAAACCGTTACGGCCTCGTGACCTTTTAACAATTCCTGAACCATAACCGTAAAGATCACACAGGCCAGAATGCTCCTGGGATGGGCATGCGTGATATTGGACATGCCTGCAATCCCGGCCATCATCTCGCTGTCGGCAGCAGCACGGAAATAAAGCGACACCGGCAGTATTCTCATCAGCGAGCCGTTGCCGTTATCCATTACCCCCTGCAGACCGCAGCTGTCAATATCGCCATCCCGCATATAATTACGCATCGCTTTATCCACAATATTGCCGATGCCGAACTGTCTTGACGGAGCAGGCTTCCACAGCCCCTTGTACCACCACGCCACAAATTTATTCATGGCGTCGGCGCGGTCATACCCTTTTTCAAGCAATGACTGCATATGACATAGCAGCATGCTGGTGTCGTCGGACCAGGTGCCGGGCGGTCTGCCGTGGTTGCCGCCGCCCGTCATGCCGGTGATGGGATTGCGGCTGATCTCTTCGCGTGACATGAATTCCACAGGCACTCCCAGGGCGTCACCCACAGCGGCGCCGAGTATGCCGCCGGCCATTTTATCTATATCTTCATCCCTGATCATTTCTTTTATATTGTCCATAATTGCTTCCGCAAACTGATCCAGCTCTTCATCCGTTTGATTGCTTGGAAACTTGAAAAATACTTTTTTTTTACCCTTCATGTTTTTTCTCCCTTTCGTATACCTAGCCTCTCATGTCCCCGATGACAGCGCCAATCATATTTATTTCTTGTCGCCGCGCTTCTTATAGTCCTCATCAATGCGGTCTTTCCATTTTTCTGATATGGGGCGGCTGGCACGAAGGCAGCTGACAGTCTCGCTGAGCACTTCATAGTTAAGCAGTGTGCCCTCGCTGTCCGCGTTATAATTTGTTGCCCTGTCTTTGCCGATACCAAAACGCTCTGCGGTGGCAATGGCATCAATATTTGCGCCAAGAAAAACAAACTCCCAGCCATATTTGCTTTTCTGGCGTTCTATCAATCGGCGCACTTTTTCATAGCTGAATTCACGGCTGGCATTTTCCATGCCATCGGTGGTGATTACGAACATAACATGTTCGGCGCGCTCGCCTTCGGCGGTGTGCTTTTGAACATTCCCGATCTTGTTGATGGTTCTGCCCACTGCGTCCAATAGCGCGGTATTGCCCCGCACAAAATACTCTTTGTCTGTTATCGGGGCTATGCCTCGAAGGTTAATGCGGTCATGCAGCAGTTCATACCGGTCATCAAACAGTACGGTAGTTATTACAGCCTCGCCGGTTTCTTTTTTCTGTTTTTCCAGCAGGGCGTTATAGCCGCCGATAGTGTCGCTTTCAAGACCGCTCATTGAACCGCTTCTGTCGAGAATAAATACCAGTTCCGTCAAATCTTTTTTCATAATGTTATCCTCCAATCATTTATTGTGATTTAAGGATAACATTTTGCATTTGCAAAGCGGTCGCATGGCAGGCGACAAATTGCCTTATCCTAAACTTGCTTTAGTGCCGTTAAAAAACACATGTCTAATATGCGGATTTTGCTTAAAGAAATCCGAGAAATTGTTGGGCGCCTCCGCCTTGATAGCGCTGTCAAGGCTGCCTTCCCGCTCACACAATGCCAGCAGGTCCCAGAGAGAAATCCCCCACCGGCGCAGATAGTTCACCCGCTCCTCATATGTTGCCGGCAGCGGCTCCCCGAATACAGCAAAGATTATCCGCCAGAACTGGTTCTGGGGATTTGCGTAATATTGCTGCTGCCGCAATGACATGACACTGGGCATCGAGCCGAGTACCAGGATCCTGGCTTTTTTGCTTAATATGGGCGGCAGGGATCTGCAAAGAACCATTTTAAAATCTCCATTTTAATAATCTGTCATTCAAAGATTGATAGAAAAGACACGATTTCAATTTCGTGGTAATATTATTTAAATCATAACTAACAGGATAGGCCGGTGCAATTGTTTTTGAATCGTTCTAAGGGAGGTAATAAGATATTTAAAGAAAAGCTGGTTAATTAAGGGGGGCGTAATAAAAATGGAAATATTATTGATCAATGCTAGTCCAAGAGAAAATGGTACAAGTTCAAAAGTTGCATTAAACCTAATTAATAAATTTGAAAATCAAGGGAATGAAATAAAAAAGTATCACTTAAACAGTCTGAATATCCGTGGCTGTCAAGAATGTTTCTATTGCAGAAATAACCAAACAGATACATGCGGTATTAAAGATGATCTCGCGGAAATACTTGAACGAGTAAAAACAACTGAAGTACTTATTATTTCAACCCCAGTGTTTTATGGGGATATTAGCGCCCAGCTCAAATGTTTTGTTGATCGAACCTGGTCATATATTTAAAGTGTAGCCGACCACGCCGGCAGCAGTCTGTCATCCAGTGACAAAAAAAAGAAGCGGGGGGACGGTTCTCCTGCTTCCTTACAAGTCAATTTTTATATAAGTCAAGCCTGACCCCTTATACTCACATATACTCAAAAAAACAGCCGCTGCAGAGCTTGCTTTTAAAGTTTTTTGATTATACAATTGTCCTGACAATGATATTTTAAAGGAGAGCTAAAATGCCTAAATTTGCTCTGGATAATAGTCTTGGTTTCATACTTAACCGCACTAATATTAAAATGAAAAACACCTTGCTGCATAAATTCAAGGATTATGATATCACCCCAGAACAGTGGGCGGTCTTAAACCGTTTATGGGTGTGCGATGCTGTTTCGCCTAAAGAACTGGCTGAGCTAACCTATAAGGACCAGCCCACCACCGTTAGAATACTGACAAAATTAGAAAACAAAGGCTACATAGCCAGGAAAGTCAACCCGCAGGACAGCAGGTCCTTTTTAATTTACCTCACCCCCAAAAGCAAAAACATCCGGGATGCCCTGACTCAGTTAGCTTTGGAAGCGCTGGATAAGGCAACCCGGGGTATTGATCCGGACCAGCTGGAAACAGCCAAGTCTGTGCTCAATCAAATCTATAAAAACCTGTAAGGATAAGGTTAACCAACCATTTAAACCTACTGGCGCTTCTGCAGTTCCAGCCAGGCATGCGTTTCCAGGAAACTGCCCGGGACGCAGGATTCCATCTCCTGATACAGCTTATAAGGTACGGTAAAAGTCAACGTCTCCCTATCCAAGACCCGGCGCTGGGCAATATCAAAAAAGCCGATGATCCCTTTGGGATTTTCCTGCTCAGCTTCTGCATAACCAAACATGATCGACTGGCAGGCAGCCCCAAAAGGAGCGGCCACGCTTTGATTGCTGCCCCGGTTGTAGTTCGTCAGGACGATTAAGGCCGATAATTGGTCGGCGTTGGCAAAAAAGATAATTAACCTGGGTTCGTCCTGTTCCGTAAGCAGTGACCAGGGCTTCAGCACGACATATTCCGTGGGCACGTCAGTAAAGGGCAAGTTGTTTCGCCAGTTTGCGGCCTGCTCAGGGCTTCTGTAGAACCTCTCACCCTCGGCCATTATGTCACCCGCACTGCCCATCATGGCCGCCATTTCCTTGTTGCCCGTGGAAAGCAGGCATTCAATGGGAAACCTGCCATAACGATCGCCAAACCCCAAGCCTGTGCCGCCGCCGGGGCAGCCGAAGCTGTTCCGGTCAAAATAGGCCAGCCGGCCTTTCTTAGTAACGGCCACCAACATGGCACCCACACATCCGTTGGTACTCCCCTCTTTAAAGTGCAGTCCTTCGGCCGGTTTTTCATTGGTCAGGATTACCGCTACCGGCTGCAATTTAAATCTTAAAGCATTAACAAGTTGGCTATCCATATTATAAAGCACCTCCGTTTTTATATTGGCTGATTTTTTAGTTGGCCAGTTGGTCAGGGGTGAACAGTCAACCAGCCTGTTTTCATTTTTTCACTCCCCAGGGCCTGAATACCAAAATAAAAATCGTGACGATGAGCAGTAAAGCTTGGATACTGCCGCCATAATTGTATATATCCATAAAATGCAGGTACTCCTGGTTTTGCAGAGCCAGGCCACGCTGTGCATCTGCGATGGCTCTGGCCTGTTTGATCCATTCACCCAGGAAAAAGGCGCCAAACAAGGTCTGGCCAATCGAACAAAGCAACAAACCGGTCAAAAGAGCGCCCGCCCCGGTGGGAACAATGATATATAAATCGATCAGCTCGATGGCTGTGATAAAAGCATACAGTTCATCACCTTCAAGCGTGCGGCCTTTCATAAACCCGAGCAGCACCACAGAAAGCGCGGTACCCTGACCATGAAGATGTGTACGCCTTTTAACTATTTGATGCCTGTCGGGTTTAGCTTTAGCAAGGCTTTAACTGAGCCTCCGCAAGGTATCTTTTCACTATCATCTGAATTCATTTTAAAGTGCCAGGCATTTTATTGTCAAGACAATAATATCGGGTGCAAAGAATATTTTCTCTGCATTTTTAGGCAGATTACAGTGACAGGCTTATGTCCGGGGCACAGGCTAAAATTAACATAAAGTAATTAATCAAGGAGGATTTAGATTGTGGAAATTTTTATTGATCAGCTTAAACCGGGCCAGGAAGTAAACAGCATGTTCGTTTTAAAGACAAAGAAGCTCCTGCCGCTGCGCAGTGGAAACGGGCACTACCTTGCTGTTTTACTGGGAGATAAGACCGGGCAAATGGAAGGCCGGATCTGGGAATCGGTGTATGAGATTTATTACAACTACCAGGTTGGTGATATTGTTAAAGTACAAGGCCAGGTTGAAGAATACAACGGCACAGTGCAAATTAATATCTCAGCAATGTCAACAAGCCATGACGCTGAAACAGATCCCCTCAGGTTCATACCTGCGAGCAAGCTTGATTTGGATGCAGCCAGGGAAAAACTTTTTGCAGTTACCGGCTCCCTGCATAGTACACACCTAAAAAACCTGCTTTCCCTGCTATTATCAGATGATGATTTTCTTGGAAGCCTGCTCATGTCCCCCGCCGCCAAGCGCAATCACCAGGCCACAATCGGCGGGCTGCTGGAGCACAGCCTGGGCATGGTCAGCGCGGCCGGGCAGTTAGCAACTGTCTACACCGGGATTGACCGGGATTTGCTGGTAGCCGGAGCGCTGCTCCACGACATCGGCAAAGTGGAGGAATACAGTATCGGCGCTGATATAGATTTCACCGACGAAGGACGCCTGCTGGGACATATTGTCCTCGGCGTCCGGATCCTGGATAGATATATCAGCCGGCTGCCCGATTTCCCGGAGGAACTGAAGCTCAAGCTGCTCCACATGGTCGTGAGCCACCACGGGCAGTACGAGTGGCAGTCGCCTAAAAGGCCCAAATTCCTGGAGGCGTCCATCCTGCATCACCTGGATATGATCGACGCCGAAGTGGACATGTTCAGCTCCGCTATTGACAGCCGTGAAAACCAGGATGATCACTGGTCCGGCTGGGTGAAAAGCTTAGGCAGGTACGTGTTTTGTAAATAGCCGTCGAAAAAGGAGGGAATTGTAAGGGCCGGGTCGTATCCACCTTCAATAGGCAATTATTTCCGAGCCAAGCAAGGAGGATGCGATTTGGCCGACCACGACACCACGAAAGCTCTGCGGATCGCCAAAGTCATTGAACTGCTCAATAAAAAAAGCCCGCATGGGGGTGCGACTTTAAAAGAGCTGGCCGAAGCCTGCGAGGTCTCCACCAGGAGCATACTCCGCTATCTGGAGCAGATTGAAAACGACATGAACATCGCCATCGTCAGGCCGGAAAAAAACACCGCCAAAAAAGAAGGCCTGTACCGCCTGGATGCAGGCTACCTCCCCTCCATCAGTCCGGAAAAAGCGCTGGTGATCCTGCTCAGCCTGATGCAGCAGAAGGGCTCCGCCCTGGCCGGCCACAACAACGAGCTCAAGGACGCCCTGATCGGAACGCTGTTCAAATACAAATACAACCCCCAGACCCTGCCCATCGAGCAGCTGCAGGAGCGCATCCATATCGTGGAGGATCAGCTGGCCGACCCGGTCAAGGTCAGCGACATCTTCACCAAGCTGGTGCTGTCCCTGCGCGACTGCTGCCGGGTGAAGCTCTGGTATTACTCCGGCCACAAACGGCAGAATACCGAGCGCGTGGTGGAGCCGTACGGGCTGATCTGCAAGCGGCACAACTGGTACCTGATCGCTTACTGCCTGAGCCGGAAAAGCATCCGCATCTTCCGGGTGGACCAGATCACGGATATCTTCCCCTATACCTCAGAGCGGTTTGAATATCCCGCCGACTTCTCGCTCCGGGAGCACATGGCCCAGAGCTGGGGCGTCACCATCAACAATGACGAGCTCTGCCAGGTCAGGCTGAAGTTCAGGCCGGAAGTGGCCCACAGGGTCAGGGCCTGATCTACCACCCCTCACAGTCGATAGAGGGAGAACCGTCCGACGGCTCGGTAATCATGTCCTTCGAGATCTGCGGCATCGACGAGATGAAGACTTGGATCTTGCAGTGGGGCAACACCGTGGAGGTGCTGGAACCGGGTTGGCTCAGGAATGATATCTGCGGGATGGCCAGGAGCGTGCTGGAGGTATATGGGGTTTAATTTTTATGTTTTATACAGTGCAAATTGTAATAGTGCCATCTTAATCATCTCTTGTCCTCCTGCATGTAATGTCTGAGCAACATTTATCATTCGTGGATTATGATTAAGGTGGCCTAATTTTTAACCAGCATCTGGTACACTACTAGCTTAGCGTTAAAAGTCCTTTTTCTAAAATTCAAAATTTATCAACTTTGACTCATATATGCACAACCTTCCCCAATTACCGATATATTGGCATATATGCTTCCGGTTTATTTAAAACCCAATTTCTCCAGCAAATAACCTACTTTCTCATAGGCGTCCCTTTGCATTCGTGCACGTTTGTGAATGGTAAAATAAACTGATCCAAAAATGGACACGAGAATTGATCAACTTTTGGCCACAAAGTAGTCAAGTTTTGGCCAGAAAATGACCCACCTTCATCATGAGAAACAAATACGCTGACCTTTTTGAGATAATAGCAGGAAGCTATTGCAGCAGAAAGGCGGCACATGAATGAAGGAGATGGAGATGTATAGTAGTATTCAACAGTTGAAAGTACAAGGATTTAGCAAGCGAATGGTGTCCAAGTATCTGGAGATTAGCAGAGTTACAGTTCGAAAATACTGGGACATGTCACCAGACGAGTACATCAAAGCTGCTGAGAACATTCACAAAAGCCATGCATTAAGTCAGTATGAACCGATCGTCCTAAGTTGGCTCTATCAATTTCCCGACATGAGCTCGGCACAGCTACACGACTGGTTACTGGAGCATTATCAAATCAAGTCTGCCGAGAGGACAACCAGGCGATATGTGGAGCTTTTAAGAGATACTCATAAGATTAAGAAGCAGTCACAGCCCAGATCCTATGAAGCGGTGGATGAACTCCCGCTGGGGTATCAAATGCAGGTTGATTTTGGTGTAAAGAACATGCGAACCCCGGATGGTAAATATTTAAAAGTTTACTTCGTGGGTTTAGTTTTATCCCATTCCAGGTACAAATGGGGATACTTCAGAGAGCGGCCCTTTACAAGTACGGATTTAATTTTAAGCCTGCATAACTGCTTTGAGTACATGGGCGGAAAGCCATACGAACTGGTATTTGATCAAGACAGTATTGTTGCAGTTAATTGTTTATTGCATAATGAAATAGGA
>DHGV01000008.1:13218-17480 GCA_002402945.1 Pelotomaculum sp. UBA4789 | reverse complement strand
TCTATCCAGCTGAGCTACTGGGACAGATATGGAGCGGGTGAAGGGAATCGAACCCTCGTAATCGGCTTGGAAGGCCGACGCTCTACCATTGAGCTACACCCGCTTAAAGTAATCACCTTTTTAGAAGCAATTAATATTATAACTAAAAATATGGCCGCCGTCAAAATATTTTGCCCTTATAATCCGTACTCTGTCATAAATGATGGATTGAGGGTTTGATACCCTCTGCTCCAATTTCGATGATAGCGTAGCTTGGACGTTCCTGATCCCTCGGTCTGGAAATGCTGCCTGGATTGAGCAGCAATACACCGTCCATCAATATACTCTGCGAAATATGCGTATGGCCGAAGATCACTGCTTCAGCTCCGTATGCCCTCGCCTTTTTCATCAGGTAGCCGAGCCGGTTAATCCCCGCCAAATGGCCGTGAGTGATGAAGAAGCGGCGGCCGCCAAGTTCAAACAGCTCTTCTGCGGGTCCCTCAACAGTCTTGTCACAGTTGCCCAGCACCGCTTTTACCGGCAGCGATGACGCGGCAGCCAAAGCGAAAGCATCACGGTATAAGTCACCGGCATGCAGTAAATAATCCAGCCGGCCGGCTTCTTTGAGAGCCTTGAAAGCATTGTCCAGCCGGCCGTGGCTGTCGCTAAAGACAATGACCCGCAAGGAAAATCACTCCTCGTCTTCCATCATTTTTTCAAGATCGGATAAAAGATCCAGCACCCCGGTCAGTGCCCTGGCCCGGTGGCTGATTTTGTTCTTTATTTCCAGATCCAATTCAGCAAAGGTCTTGCCATATTCCGGCAGGTAAAAAAGCGGATCATAGCCAAAACCGCCCTCTCCGCGCGGCTGCTCCGCGATAACACCCTCGCAGGCGCCTTCCGCAGTATAAACGAAGCATTCGGTCGTAGCTAACGCCATAACACATTTAAAGCGCGCCGCGCGCTGCTCCGCCGGCACTCCTTCCAGAAGTTCCAGCAGCTTTTTGTTGTTTGCAGCGTCATCCTTATCCTCACCGGCAAAGCGGGAGGAATATACCCCCGGCAGCCCTTCCAGGCAGTCAACCTCCAGGCCCGAGTCATCGGCCAGGGCCATAAGCCCGGTAAACATACAGGCTTCAGTGGCTTTAATGATCGCGTTTTCCTTGAAGGTCTCCCCGTACTCTTCTATTTCCGGCAGATCGGGAAATTCAAGCAGCGAAACAACTTCGATCCCGTGCGGGGCGAGAAATTCAGATACTTCTTTAAGTTTATTCTTGTTTTTAGTGGCCAAAACCATTTTCAAAATTATTACCTCCCAATAGCCGCTGCAATATCTCCCAATGCTTCTTTTTGGTATGTGATCAGGTCACTTATACCCTGCGCGGCAAGATTAATCATGGAATTCATTTCCTGCCGGGTAAAAGTGGCTTCCTCACCTGTCCCCTGTATTTCCACAAAACGCCCGGCGCCTGTCATCACTATGTTCATGTCGACCGCCGCGGCGGAATCCTCCTCGTAACAGAGGTCAAGGATGATCTCACCGGCCAGCCGGCCCACACTGGTTGCCGCGATAAAGTCCGTAATTGGTATGCGGCTTATAGCACCCTGCTCTCTCAGTTTGTTCATGGCGTCGGCCATAGCTACAAATGCGCCTGTAATAGAAGCGGTTCGGGTGCCGCCATCGGCCTGGATCACATCACAGTCGAGCCAGATCGTGCGCTCTCCCAGGGCAGCCAGGTCAACCACCGCCCGCAGCGACCGGCCTATCAAACGCTGGATCTCAAAAGTGCGGCCTCCTACCTTACCCCTGGCGGCTTCTCTTTGCATCCTGACGCCGGTGGCCCGGGGCAGCATCCCATATTCCGCAGTAACCCAGCCTTTGCCTGCACCTTTTAAAAACAGGGGCGGCCTTTCTTCTACCGTAGCGGTGCAGATCACTTTTGTATCTCCAACTTCTATCAAAACCGAACCCTCGGCATGCTTGGTATAATTCCTGGTTATCCGGACCGGCCGCAGGTTCTCCGGCTGTCTGCCGTCAACTCTCTGCATACGTTGTCTCCTCTCTTATGTCAATACTAAACCAGGTAGGCGCCCCCTTCCCTGGCCAGTTCAACTGGTTTTTTAAAGGTCTTCTCCGCCTGCCTGCCCAACCCGGCGGGATCGTATTCCGGCCAGAAGTGAGTAAGCAAAAGCCTCCTGGCGCCTGCTTCTCTGGCTAATTCCCCGGCCTGGCCCGCAGTCAGATGGATATCTTTCATGACATCGGCATCACTGTCCTGCCCGCTGGCCTCACACAGGAAAAGGCCGGCGTTCCGGGCCAGCGCAGCAATGTTTTTCGTGGGAGCGGTATCGCTGGAAAAGACCAGCCCACCAGGCCCGCCGATAGCTACCGAGTACCCCGGCATAGGATGTTTGATCGGCGCAAAGCGAAAGTTCAAACCCTCGATATCAAGGCTGCAGACCTCAATGCCCTTCTCCAGAGGCCCACGGGGCAGGTTTTCAATTGGTGTTGTCGTAAAAGCCTGATCATACCCAGCCAGAATATTGTACTCACCCGCCGGTTCACCGGGGACAAATAGTTTCAAAGGACCGCTGCGGCTGCCGTCCCGCCTGGCTCCCTCAATAGCATAACGGAGGACGAAAAGATCGGCATAGTGGTCATGGTGCAGGTGCGTGACAATTACAGCGTCCAGCAGGCGGAAGTCTATGATGCTCATCAGCCTGCTCAGGCTCCCGTTGCCGGCTTCCAAAAGAATATTCAGACCGGCATCCTGGATAAGGTAGCCTGAACACGCCCCGCCCGCCCTGGGATAAGGGGCCCAGCAGCCCAGTACAGTAAGTTTCATGTGTCTGCCTCCTCGATCAGGTTACCCGATTTTGGGCACTCTATTGCAGTTACACCATCGTTAATGATTAAACAGCGAGATGGGGACACTCCTCTCTAACAGGTATTCCTCTGAGGTCGGAGGAATGTCCCCGATCAATGCAATCGATCATGTTACCCGATATTTGCGGCGTCAACACAGCACCCTATGGCCCCGGCAAAGTCCGGGTTCTCAGGAACAATAACCGGCATGCCAGTGCCATCCTTTATAATCTGCCTCAGGGCCAGGTTATAAGCCACACCGCCGGTGAAAACGATCGTTTCACTCCGCAGCTTGACCAGCATGGGCAGAATGCGCTTGAAAATACTGTTGTTTACACCGGCGGCAAGTTCAGGAACAGTATAACCTTCCACTATTTTGCTGATCAGCTCGCTTTCGCCAAAGACAGCGCAGGTAGAGATCAGCTCCACCGGGTTACTATGGCGCCGGCCCAGCTCCTCCAGGCTTATATTCAAGGCGGCCGCCATGTTTTCCAGGTAGCGGCCGGTACTTGCCGCACACTTGTCGTTGGTCAGAAAATCAACTACCCGGCCCTTTCTTACCAGGGCAACCTTGCTGTCCTGGCCGCCCAGATCCAACAGGGTAAAACTGGTCAGCCCGGTAAGGAACATGGCTCCCAGCATATGCGCCCTGATTTCCGGAATGATCCTCGCCCCTTTTACAGGCACAGCCTGCCGCCCGTAGCCGGTCGCTGTTACCACAGCCCCGGCAGGCAGTTCCAGGGAATTCAGATCAATAACAAACCGGTTATTTTCAATTTTACTGTATTCCCGGTAAAATTTCATCGTGTCAAATTTCTGCAGCTCCAGGGATCTGTCTTCTTTCATGACAGCAATTTTTGAACTGCGGCTTCCCAGGTCAATCCCTACAAACACTTTTGTCACCTCAACATATCCAGGAAAACATCCAGGCGCATCCGGGTACGGGCGTCCAGCCTGCTGGGCATATCCCCTTCCAGGGTCAGCACCGGTAGTTTAAGCCTGTCCCTGATAATCAGATCTTCAATCTGACGGTAGCAAAAGCTCTGGGCGTAGTGAATAATCCCGTCCAGCTTCCTTCTGGCGATTTCCCTCTGGATGTCTTCCAGGCGAAAAAAAATCCCGTACGGGTAAGTATAAGAGAGGTACTGTTCCACAAGATCGCCGGTTTTGAAGGGCATGGTAAACTGCCTCTGGGTCTCGTTGAATACTACCCGCGCTCCCATCTCTTCAATATATTGATATAGATCTCCCATAATCGGCGGGACACCGATATAGCCCAGCCGTATTTCACCGGTCCGGGGCTGCGCCGCCCTTGCCTCATCCAGGTATGTATCTACCTCTGCAGCAAATTTATCCGGGTCGCCGTTAAAATCGCTGCAGCATATCTGATAATAATGATTTTCCCAACCTGCAACCC
>DHGV01000008.1:8136-13196 GCA_002402945.1 Pelotomaculum sp. UBA4789 | reverse complement strand
TGCCAGCACCTTGTCCCATGATACATCAAAGAAGGCCATCATCTTTTCCACCTGCAGCCGCAGCAGATCATAATCGCGGTCATAAGGAAAAGCAAACGGAATAACATTTACCCCGGCGTGCTGAAGAGTCTCCATTAAAGCCATGGTATTGCTGCAATCACCCTGGGTGACCGCGATAATATGCCGGATGTCGCTATGTTTAAGTACGGTGCTGTATAAACCCTTGATCCAGGAACAAAGGTTACGGGGATAGCCGGCCAGTTCAGCCTCCTCTACCAGCAGCCGTGGATTTTCGTCTGTGATAAAGATATTATTCAAATCCACCGGCGCCCATCCGGCGGCGTAAATGACTTCCACCGGCACAGTGGTGGTGATACCTGCTTTTGCCAATTCCATATCTCCCGATGTCTGTATTATAATCTGATATTTAATTTTTATATTCCCCGGATTGACAGCGGTTCCTCTTTTTTCAAGGCAAAAATAAATCCCAGCCACCTTAATGGCTGGGACAGGTTACAAGGAAATACAGATATGATCAGTCTGTTTTAAGCATTCCTCTTTTCGGAGAAATAAAGGCCGATACCCTTAACGATAGCCTCGGCGGCTTTGTTCCGGAAACTATCCGTGTTCATTTTCTTTTCTTCAGCCGCATTGGATATAAATGCTAATTCACACAATACCGCAGGCATACTTGAGGTACGCAGCACCGCAAAATCCGCATAACGCACTCCCATATCCTTCAGGCCAAGGCCCCTGACCAGTTCGCTCTGGATGTTTTTTGCCAGCCGGTTGCTTTCCTTAATCCTGGTGTTTGTACTGCTGCCTGAATGGACGAATGTCATGGTGCCGCTCAGGGCTGCGCTTTCGGCAGCGTTAATGTGAATACTCACGAAAAGATTGGCTTTTTTACTATTGGCCTTGCTGGTCCTCTGTTCCAGTCCAATTTCCTGGTCGCCGGTCCTGGTCATAACAACAGTCGCGCCCCTGGCCTCCAGGAGTTTCGCCGTTCTCTTGGCGATGTCGAGGTTGACTTCTTTTTCCTTTGTGCCATTATCCCCGACTGCCCCCGGATCATATCCGCCGTGGCCGGCATCGATAGCAATAATTTTTCCGGAGTATGAATTGTCGATATCAGGAATATAAGTCTGCACAGTCAGGGTTTTGCGGTCGCCGGAAATTGAGGCTGTATACTGCGCTCCGCCTAACAGCTCAAATACTACTCTGGTGATATCAGGATCCTTTTGAAAATAACCGGTGCGGATCTGTTTGACCGTTTCGGAATCGACTTTAGTGGTAAGAGGCAAATCGCCAACCGCGATCCCTTTCAAATCGACCACCAGCCGGTCGGGGTTAGTTAAAAACAACTGCGTATATTCAAACGGTGCGTTTGCCTTTATGACTGTAGTAGTCTGATCTTCCTTTCCAGTGACTTTCAAAGAGATTCCCCTGGCAGCCTGGTTGTCTGTAGCCGCACTTTTTACCGGGGCAGCTGCAGCAACAGTGTTCTGGGCCGTTGGAGTGACTGCTGCGGGTGTGTTTACACTCACCAGCCAACCTGCCACCCAGCCGGTGCTGCCGTTTTGCAGTTTTACCCGGAACCAGTCCCCGGATTGTTCCAGGACCGGCAGGCTATCTCCCTGGGCAACCTGGTTGATCACGCTGTTTGTCGTTCCGGGCCCGCCTCTGACATTAACACTGCTGCCTGTGACAACAGCATTCCTGCTGCCAGTTGGGGTGTCAACAGCCGACCTGCTGGATGTTTGAGCCGGGGAGGCAACAACCGTGACGAGCCAACCGGCAATCCAACCTGACCCGCCGGAGTTGAGGCTGACCTTGTACCATTCACCCGAGCTGCCAAGGATCGGGTAGACGCTGCCTGAGGAGCCCTGTGCAATGATAGCATTACCGGTGCCGGGTCCGCTCCTGATATTAACATAGCTGCCGTCAATCCTGGCAGCCGTGCCAGTGCTCTGGGGAACCTGCGCCTGTGTTTTTTCAACTTTTACCAGCCAGCCGGCCAGCCAGCCTTTTTGTCCTGTGGCAAGGCTGATGCAGTACCAGTCTCCGGACTTTTCAAGAATCGTAAAACGGTCACCCGCTCCGGCCTGTTTAATAATACTGTAATCAGTACCCGGACCGGTGCGGATATTAATAATATCAGATACAACTGCGGTATCAGCGAAAGCACAGTTAGTAAATGCAAGTAAGACTGCAAGGAACAGGGCCAGTGTTAATATTTTTAAGAAGACTTTTGTTGAATGGTACCTGAAAAGCATTCTCAACCCCCCCTCCTTTATATATCGGGATAATACTTAATGATCTTAAGTTTAAATTTCTACAAACTGCCCGCAAATCCTCTATTTTTATCCTTACTTTATTAGACGGCTGATTATGTTTTTTGGTTCCCCGGGTTTTGATCACTTACCCTCCGTATTTTCCTGGGACCGAACCGGACGGCGCCTGGCAGCCGGCTTGCCGGCCTCGTATTTCTTCTTAATACGCGGCACAGCTGTTTTGACATAAATCAGGACTACTACAAAAGCAACGGACATGTACAAAAGTGCGGAGGGATCAGACGCCAGCACGGCAACCGCCAGCAGGGCGAAAACCAGGGCGGTTACACCAGGGATAAGGTAACCCCCTTTAATCAGATAGGGGCGCTCCTGCTGGGGCATCCTGCGACGCAGGCTGATCACAGAAAGCCCGGCCATGGTGTAAACTATGGACTCCATAGCAGCGGCAAGCCCTACCAATACCTGGTAGCGGTCTGTCAGAAGAGTCAGACCTGAGGCAAGCAGGCCGATGAAGAAAAGGGTTATGATTGATACCCAGGGTGTGAAGTAGCGCATGCTAATTTTGCTGAAAACCGCCGGCAGGACATGTTCCCTGGCAGAGGCGTACATGAATCGGGAAACACTGATAATCCCCGCGTTAAAAGTTTTCAGAGAGGTAGCCAGAATAATCACTATCATCAGGGGAGTGCCGAAATCACCCAGTACAGTACGGGCAAATACAAGCTGAGGGGCGGGTGATGCGATAAGTATCTCCTTAGGCACAGTGGCAGTCATGGCCACGGTGAAAACAGCATATACAACACTTAGGATACCAAGAGCGATCATCATGCCCCTGGATATCTGTTTAACCTGAGTGACCTCTTCAACCAGAGGTGTGACCCACTCAAAACCTACGAATAGAAATACACCCAGGGCTACAGCGTTGATCATCCCCTCCGCGCTGCCCGGTGACATGGGCGCATTAAGCTTAAAATCTACATTGTACAGGGCATAAAGACCGAGAAAAAGGATGACAGCGATCAGGGAATAAGTAGCCACATCCTGAAAAACACCAGCTATCTTAACCCCCCTGAGGTTCAGCGCAGTTACCAGCAGCAGCATCACGACGATCCAAAAATATGGCGGAATAGCTGGGAATGCCTCGTTCAGCACCTTGGAGAGGATATAGCTTTCCACCCCCACTACTCCGATCACCACAACAAGCATGTATAACAGGGAAACAACCAGGGAAACCTGGTCGTTGAAAGCCCGGCTGAAATATAGACGAATGCCGGCAGCAGTCGGCAACAGGCCGTTTAATTCAGAAAAACAGGCAGCCGCCATAAAACAGAGCGCACCGCCGATCAAGATGGCAATCCAGGCCGAATCACCAAGCACATAATTGGCTGCCATCACAGCCGCTACAAAAGACGAACTGGCCAGGGTCAAGCCAGCACTGGTAGCGACAATTGTACGCAGGGTGAGGACTCTTTTAAGCTGCAACCCTATTCACCCCACATCATCAGACAGATGAAATCAAGTCTGGTAATATCGTCTTCCGTGCCTATTATCCGCAGCGTGCCATTATTGTAGGGTTCTATAGGCGTGAGATCACCATAAAAAACATCGGTTAAAGTCTCACTGTCAGAAATCACTGTTAAATCCGGATCATCAGTCAGCCCGTCGTTCAATTTAAGCACACCATTCTTTAAAATCCAGGTGTGCACGGATTCGATATCGGTAGCTTTGACAACCACTACCCGGTTCCAGTCCTTGTTCATCAGCTTTAATCGATCATTTTTATTGAAGTTCTCCGTAAAAGCCTGCAGGCTTTCGTTTATTTCAGAATGTGTAGCCATTTTTTACCCTCCCGTTAAGTCCATCATAGACTGCCTACATACCCAGCTTTACAATTCGCGGGCGGAAATCCAACTTGTGCAGTAGGTCCAGGTAGTCCTGCGCGGTGATCTGGTCAAGCTGCTTATCCAGGATAGCCACCAGGGCGGCCTCCATAACGTTGGTGCCGAAAGATCTACCCTCGTATACCGGGGTAGTGGTCACCAGGGTGCCCACTCCTTTTTCCTTCAGGAATTTCATGTCAGCGCTGGTGGTGGTATTAGTTAAAATGGTTTGCCCCTTCATACCCGCGGGCATGAAGCGCCGGATCAGGTGAAAGTCTCCCGCGATAACCTCCGCCTCGTGATAAAAGTGAGCGAATTGCTTGACCTTTGGCTCATCCTGGCTTTCCTGCTTTTTGCCTGTTGGATAAATCATGTGAAAAGGCATTTTTGTTATTTCCGGCAGGATCCTGCTGGCTATTTCCTCAAGCTCGTCCATCGTTTTTATCGCGTATGGTATGCCCGCTGTAAAAATCAGGTCGCCGAAAGTCATGTCACAGCCTATTTCAGCAAGCGCCTCGGCCATGCCGAAGCGATCTACCGAACTTACCATCATGACTCGGGTACCTGCTTTGAGCAAGTTTGTCTCCCTGGCAAGTATCTTGACTACTTCACGCTCAAGGGTGTTTTTTAAGCCGCTGCCGTCCACCACAGGGGTTACTTTAACAGCTTCCATTAATCTTAAACCGTCTTGAATAGCATAGCGTTTCTGTTTGACATAAATATAGACGTCAATGCCACCCAGTCCGATGGCGTCAACTTTGCCATCGAGTTCCTGCAGTATTTCCAGTGCCCTGTCAAAATCACCATCTGTGCCCCTGCGGGAAATCTCTACTTTTTCACCCAGAAGTTCTGCAATCACTTTGTGATCCCGCGTGGAAGAACCCAG
>DHGV01000008.1:0-8032 GCA_002402945.1 Pelotomaculum sp. UBA4789 | reverse complement strand
CATTATTCTGTAATTTCCGCAGAGGCATCCGGGTCAAAGGGATTGGTCCTGACTGCCAGCGAATATAGATACGGATAGTCTCTCTTTAAATTATTCATATATGAAAGCCATTCAGTCAGCAGCAGAGCGTAGGCTCTCTTTATGTCACCGGAAATATGGTTAAAGTCGGCATTATGCAGCTCTGCCAGCTGAGTCCTGTTAATAAGTTCATCGTTGACATGGAACACCGACCACAGGAGCTCGGTAAATGTTTCGTGTTCCAGCAGGTTCGGGTTTTCCAGCAGCCGCAGCAAAAAATCCCTTTTGCTGCCGAGGAAAGCCTTTAAGTCATCTAAATTACCGGCCCTGCTGTCAATTTTTAATTCATATTTTTTCACTTTGTTAATAGCGGTGTCAAACTCCTGCGGCGTCCACCTGCTGCTGAAAATCAGATCACTGCTGAACCGGCGGGTATCGGCATTGAAGCTGGACAGCAGTCTCAACAAGATGGTCCCCACTTCGCTGTAAAACACACCGATAACCATGTTCAGCTTTTTCAGCAAGACACGTTTGTCTCTTTCACTGATGATGCCTTCAATGATAAATGTCACAACTAAGACATTGAGCGGCAGAAAAGCTGCGGACATCAGAAACCACGTGAGTATCTCATGTGTGTCTTTATACATGTAATAATATAGAGCATATAAGAAAGCGGAAATCACAATTAAAGTAACCGACAAAATCAGGCGCCACCTGGAGCGGTTCATAATTTTCACTTCGCTTCAAATTTTTAAAATTATTTTTATTATTACTTTGACAGCAAGACAGCTTTCCCTTCCCATACTTTAAAAAGATCGTATATCAATGATCTGGCATGACATGATGTTATTGGAATACTTCAAAATAAAATTGTGTTATAATTTATTAAAATTATTACATAAAATGTACGGAGGTAAGAACAATGAACGAAACTGTCAGGAGACTAATTGAAGGCAATATCGTGTACACGGATAAAGAATTAAAAGTGAAAGATCTTGAATGGAATCCGCATCCCAGTTTTGCTGGTGTTTTTTTAAAGCATTTGGTTAAAGGAGATTCATCTGACGGCAAATTCAGCTGTCATTTGATCAGAGTCAAAAACGGTTTTGAGATCGGTGAGCATATCCATGACAACAAATGGGAATTTATCAATATCGTCGGCGGAGTGGGGAAAGGCGAACTGGCAGGCAGGAAGTTCGCCTGCGAACTCGGCGTTTCCCTGGTGGTTCCCGAAAATGTGAAACACAGGATTGTAGCTGATGACGGGGATGTTTACCTGCTGGCAAAGTTTATCCCGGCGCTGCTCTAAACTGCTGCAGGGAGATAATGTCACGGTAAATGTCACTGTAATTCTTGCGGAATATTTTCATCCAATAGGCCTGCATTTTTACATGCAGGCCTGACTTTGTTCTGATCCAGAAACGTGCTCATATTTGCGCCAGTGAAAACAATTTAAAGTTTATTATAAATAAAAGGATAATATTATCAACTGTGGAAAATTTAAATTGTCGGGAACGTTAATTATACCTTTCATCTGAAAATATAAAGGGGGGTGGGATAATGAGAGCAATAAGCTGGGAAATGAAGTTCGGTGTTGTCCTCGTATTTCTTTCCGTATTTATTTATCTAATTAAGTATTTAATCCTGGGGGATGCTTTAAATACCTATATGTATGTTTTTAACGCGCTCGGCTTTCTGCCGATAAATGTTTTATTAGTAACCATGGTCATTAACAAGCTGCTTTCAATCAGAGCAAAGCGCGACAGGCTGGAAAAGATCAACATGGTGATCGGGATGTTTTTCACAGAGATCGGCACGCAGATGCTGACATATTTTTCTGATTATGATCCCGATATCGACAATCTAAAAGGCCATCTCCTGGTAGATGATATATGGACAGATGAAAAATTCAACTCTGTTAAAGAAATCATCAACAGCCATGCTTATAAAGCAGACGGCGGAAAAATTGATTTTGAAATGCTGCAGACCTGGCTGAGCAGTAACAGAAATTTTCTGCTCAGACTATTAGAAAACCCGGCTTTAATGGAGCATGAATCTTTCACAGAACTGCTGCGTGCCATCTCACACCTGACAGACGAACTGAGCCGCAGAAAGGAATTTGAAAACTTACCTGCAGCAGACAAGCTCCACCTGACCGGTGATGTCAACCGGGTCTACAGCAATCTGGTAACCCAATGGCTGGGGTATATGCTGTATCTGAAGAATAACTACCCATATCTTTTCTCGCTGGCCATGAGGATTAACCCGTTTGATGAAAATGCCACCCCGGTTGTAGCCGGAGACGGGCAAGATGCTCTGCAGAACAAGGGGTGTTAAAGCTGCGGTTAAGAAACACAAACCGGTGCATCAGAGCACCGGTTTTTTGTTTATATGTTTACTGGTGCGCCTGGCAGGAATCGAACCTGCGCTTCCGGCTCCGGAGGCCGGCGCTCTATCCCCTGAGCTACAGGCGCATTTTATTAAACTGGCAGGCTTACTACTATATTATATCTGAATCAGCCATTATTGCAAGTGTGGACAGGGGGGACAGGTACCTGTCCCCCCTGTCCCACTGATATTGCTGTCAGATGTCTTTCCGGGAAAAGATTAATGATGCCATAGCCAGGAAAAACACAATGTAGAAACCGGTATAAACCAGCATCCAGACACTTGGTTCCGAGAAACTGCCGAAAGGGCCCAGCATCATGTTTGATAAGGACACGTCCGGAGTGGACATGAGGCCATAGACTATTTTTCTGTACACCGAATCGGCAGGCATAAGCAGGCTGGAAAAGACACCGATATCGACAAGTACCTGGCTTTTGGCCAGGTAGCCGATCTGCTCCATCATGCCCCCGACAACCCCCACCGCGTAAAGCATGAATGAACCGATACCGTTGGCCAGGGTGGACAGAAAAGTAGTGCCAAACATGGTTAAAGCCAGGAGGATGACCGGCTGCAGGCAAAAAAGTCCTACCGCGCCGGCCCTGACAGGCGCGCTCAGACCTGTATTCAACTGGACAATCAACAGCACGGCCACGTAAAACAAGGATGCGAACACCGAAAGCATCAAAGCGTAACCAATAAATTTACCCAGGACAATATCCAGGCGCCTCACCGGGCTTGGTATGATAGCGTTAATAATGCCGTTTTCAATCTCGCCTGATATAGCTCCCACCGCTGCCATTACGGCTAAAAAAGCAACGATGAAACTTCCGAAATACAGCCCGATGGACAGGAACATCGGTGCAATCAATGCGTTCATGGACCCGGCATAGTGGCTGGAGGTCATATCCTGGTAGCCGTAATGAACCGCTGTGCCATACAAGGACAGAAAGATAACGGCCAGGGCCACAGTGACGAGTAGTATGCGACGGCGCACGACCTCTTTGAAGGTTAAGGCAGCTATTGTCAACATACCTGATGCCCCCCTTCTTTGACGAGTTCAATAAAGAGGTCTTCCAGGGAATTTTGTCTTGTATTGAGGCTGAACAATTTACCGCCGTTATTCACCACTACTTCGGCCAGGACAGGAGTATCAGCTATATCCCTGAGGCAAAGCCTGATTAAATTGCCTTCGGCTTTCAAAGAGCTGCTCAGTATGGATAGCTCGCCGAGCATTTTTTGTGAGATGCCTTCAACCCGCATATCCACCTCAACAGTGTTTGCCAGCAAATTATCCAGGGAACCTTCAGCAACAATACATCCTTTGTTTATGAATGCCACCCGGTCACAGACCATCTCGACCTCACTTAAAAGGTGGCTGTTCAAGAAAATGGTTTTACCTCTCTTGCGGAGTTCCAGCATTATTTCGCGCACTTCGCGCCGCCCCAGGGGGTCAAGGGCGGATGTTGGTTCGTCCAGGAAGATCAGCTCCGGATCCGGCAGCAGGGCGCAGGCCAAACCAACCCGCTGCTGCATGCCCTTGCTGTAGGAACCTACTCTCTGCCTCCCCTTCTCTCCCAGTCCCACCAGTTCCAGAACTTCCGGTATGCGGCGTGTTTTTTCCGCCCGGTTCATGCCGTGCAGGGAGCCGTGAAAGGAAAGCAGTTCCGCACCGGTGAGCCAGTCCTGGTAGCGAAAATTTTCCGGTAAAAAACCTGTTTTTCTCCTCACGCTCCGGTCACCCAGGGGTTTTCCCAGGATCCGGGCACTGCCGGAGGTAGGGAATAACAGTCCCACCAGTGTCTTCACCAGGGTGCTTTTCCCCGCTCCGTTGGGGCCGAGAAATCCGAAGATCTGCCCTTCACCCACTGTGAGGCAGATCTCCGAACACCCAACCTTATTGCCATACATTTTGGTCAGATTATCAGTTTCGATGATCATTTTCTACCCCTCGGATTGTAATGATTATATCTGATACAATGGTTCATTAGAAACACGGTTATTAAATGGAGGTACTCTGACAGAGGAATGGGGACACACCCGAGACCAGGGTATGTCCCCGATTTTAAGGTAATTTTCAGCCTCAAAAGATATTCGTCTGTTGTCTATTTCATTAAGCTGGCTGTATCCAAGGCTTGTTCCATGGTCAGTCTGCCGCTGACTGCGTAAACAACGCCGTCTTTTTGCCAGACCAGGCAGGAAATATCTTCAGTATCAGAACCATCCGGCTGGCTGATAAACACGCCTTCCGCGCCGTTCACTTTAACCTCCTGCGACGAGCCGTCCACATTCGGCACTATGATGGTATGCTGCCAGTCGTCGATCGATGCCAGCTGGCTGCGCAGGTTGTCCGGCAGGATAGGCAATGCCAGCAGGGCGTCACGGATGGCCAGTACATCAGAGCCGGGAGCGATCAGTTCGGGACTCCTGCTCTGCCCGACTATGATCGTATCATTTTCAAGACCCTTGTACTTGGCAGTAACTTGAGCCGGTATATTCACAGTAAAAGTTTTGCCGTTGAGATCGTCAGGGAGCAGTTTGTCGCTGCCGAACGACTGTATCATTTTATTGATATTGACAGTATCGAGTGTGAGGTTCATAGTCCCGCCGGCATTCAGGTATATTTCCGGGCCGCTGTAACCGGTTATACCCGCAGGCAGCTTAACCGGAAAATCAACCGCCCCTTTCGCCTCATCCATGGTTGTTTTTATTGTCTCCTGGTTTCCGTCGAATTCAAATTTCCCGAAATTATCGACATCAACCGCCCCGGTTCCCTCACGCATGGCGTTTTCTATGCTTGCCATATCTTCTGGTGTGATGCTTACAGTTTGCACTTTTTCAACCCTGAAGATGGTAAGCAGCTCACTGGCGGCAGTACGGACCGCCCCAAAACTAAAGCTGAAAGCCAGCGCCAGAACCAGCGCCGCGGCAGTGGCAGCAACACGGTATCTTGAAAGCATTGTTAAAACCCCTTTCTTATTATCGCCATTATATTTTTTAGCTTCCTGTCTTATTTTATATTCACCCTTAAACCGGTTCCAGGCCGCGCCGGTATCTATTTCTCCCCGCCCCAGGGAGCTCATGTATCCGGCCAGCATGCCGCTGGCAAAAACCTGGTTTTCCCGCAGCAGCTCGAGTTGCTCTCTGCAGCTCTTGCAGTTCAGAAGGTGCTCCTCCATCCCGTTCTTTTCGTTTCCTGTTATTTCCCCGTCCAGATATGCCTGCAGGGAACCGGTATTATAACACATCATGATCACTTCCCCCGAGCTTTAAATATTCCGACTTAAACCTGGCGCGGGCCCGCGCCAGCAGCGTACCGACAGAAGACTCCTTAACGCCGGTGATCCGGGCGATAGCGGCGTAATCCATGCCGGAAAACTTCAACAGCAGGCAGGCCCGGTCTCTCTCAGGCAGAAGCGCTAATACCCGCCGGGTGAAGGCCACTTTTTCGTCCCGCAATAATTCTTCAGCCGGATCTGGCGCCATTACTGCCAGGGAGCCACCAACGGCTGCTTCCCTGCGGCGCCGGCTTTTCTCGCTGCTCAGGTGGTTATAGGCCATATTGGTGGCCACCTTTGTCAGCCATCCGCCGGGTTTGGTAAATTCCCTGGGCGGGGCTTCGTACAGCTTGATAAAGGCTTCCTGGGCAACATCCTCCGCGGCGGAGCGGCTGCCCAGGAGGGCGGTGAGCCTGCGGCAAACAGATGGATAGTGACTTTCGAAAAGCTCTTTGAAACCGGTCATGTTTTTATTTAAGCTGGTGGTAATTAATGGCACTGCCCGGGACCTCCATTGACTGCTTCATCCATATAACAGGTTCAAAGCCATTTTTATGACAGCCTCTAAAATAAATTATATCATATTTTATTTTATTGACTTACCTGATAAAAACATGTTAGTATATGTAATATGCAGCATATTACATATGAAACACTTCACAAAAGCGAAGAAATATTCAGGGCGCTGGCGGATCAGACCAGGCTCCGTATTATTAAACTGTTACTGAATGGAAACGATGCCTGTGTCAGTGAACTAATGGACGCGCTGCATCTGCCTCAATATAGCATTTCCAGGCACCTTTCAATTTTGAGGCATACCGGATTAGTAGCTGAAAGAAGAGAAGGGATTTGGAAATACTATTATTTAACTGTAAAACCTGCCGGCTTCACCGCCCTGGTAATGGAAGCAATACGATCCGGTATTAACGATCAGCTTCTTGATAAAGACATGGAATTATTCATAAAGAGACTTGGCCAGAGGGTTGAGGGAAAGTGCGTGGCTGGCAGCGAAACAATAATTAATTCTGAGATGTTTTGATATTTGCAGCACGGCGTTACTAAACTGGAATTGAGGTGTTCCACATGCCGAAAATATTGGATAAAAAGCTCAGACAGCTGATCGCTGTCGCTGCGAGCACAGCGGCTAACTGCCAGGTATGACTGGAATACCATTATGTAAAAGCCCGTGAGGCAAACGCCAGCGAGGATGAAATCAGGGAAGCGGTAGACATTGGGGAAATGGTCAAAGAAACCACAATCATGAAAAACAGGGAACTGATTGATTTCCTTTTTAATGAAAACGCCGCCTCTAAAAAGCCGGTTGAATAAATATGCTTGTCAAACCAGCTGTCATTGATCAATGAGATTAATATCGTTTTCATCTATTTTTTCATGATTAAATTTTTTTATCTCAATTAATGCGCATATGCACTTATACGCTTATCTATTCCAAAATAGTCTATAAAAATAAAGGAGGTGAGCTTGTCATGGCGGAGGAAGTTATCATTTACGGCAGAGCGGGCTGTCCATATACGGATCAGGCAAAAGCGGCCTATGGGGAAAATGCGAAATACTATGACGTCCAGGCTGACAGCGTTAAATTGCAGGAGATGCTCAAACTATCAGAAGGCGCGCGGATAGTCCCGGTGATTGTAGATGGCGGGAAAGTGATAATCGGACATGGCGGTACCTGAGGCGTATAATCAGATCCAATCGTTCGATTGGATGTTGCAAACGGAACGCTTCATTCTGGGATCCCAAGGCACTTTAAAAAACTTGACAACTGAAACACGGCATACATATACTATTGTTAAATATGCCGTGTTTTTTGTTTGCGCTGAAAGACCAGATTTCTTTTACTAAAATTTTTATTGAATAATTAATTGAATAATTAATGGAGGAACAAATGAAGAAGCTTGGGGTTAAAGGCAAGTCCTGGTTAAAGGGGTTCCATGTCTTTTTCGCCTGTGCCTGGGTCGGCGCCGGTATTTCGATGGTGCTGCTGTCGATCATAAACGGACACATCCAGGGCGGGGATGAAATATACGCTGTCAATGCGTCAATAAAACTGCTCGATGATTACATCATTATTCCGGCCGCAATCAGCTCACTGATTACAGGCCTCCTGCTGTCACTTTACACCAACTGGGGATTTTTCAAGTTCAACTGGGTCATATTTAAATGGACGGCCACCATTGCCCAGATCTTATTCGGCACATTCTGCCTCGGGCCGTGGACAAACGGCGCGGCGCTGATTTCAGACCTGGAACGCGGCCTGGCGCTCCAAAACAGCGAGTATTTACACGACAAGCAGATGGGCGCTGTCTTTGGCGGGATCCAGGTGCTGCTCC
>DHGV01000052.1 GCA_002402945.1 Pelotomaculum sp. UBA4789 | reverse complement strand
TTACAAAAAGCGGTCAAGTCAGGTGGCACAGCCCTCCCGGTGTAAATTGCGCAAACTCAAATGTGTCCCCGATTCTATGGCCGTATGAACATTTACCATCGCCCCGGATTTCCACCACAGTTGCAACTACCTTGTGTTTATACATTTTACCACCTCAGGCATCCGCTTTAAAACGTATTTCATATAACTTTAACATATACCGCTTAGTTCTTCAAAGTACTTTTATCCTTTTGCCTGCCGCATGCTCAGGGATATTGCCCCGACTAAGATATTTTAATAAAAATTTAAATTATTTTAAAGCATTATTTAATATATATCTTATAATGTGATAAAGAATCGTGCAGATTTTTCATCAGACTGAATTAACAACCGTATCTGTTATTATCTCGTCATCCAGGAGGAGATGTGATGAAAGTAGTTTTTCATGATTTATACCGCAGTGTATATGACTACGACCCCGCCGCGGCGGCGGGCAGGATGGAGAGCATTGTTGATGAGCTTGCGGGATTATACGAATTTGTTGAGCCGCAGCCGGCTGCTGAAGAGGATATTCTGCTGGTACACAGCCAGGAACACCTGGAATGGGTAAAAAGACGTGGTCCTCTCTATGAGGTCGCCATGTATTCCGCAGGCGGGGCAATCAAGGCAGGAGAGATGGCTGTGCAGGGAGATCCGGCTTTCGCCCTGGTCAGGCCGCCCGGCCATCATGCCAGCAGGGATTCGAGCTGGGGGTTCTGCTGGTTCAACAACATAGCCATAGCGGTGGAGAAACTGCGCCGGCTGGGATCAGTAAAGAAAGTCCTGATCGTCGACACTGACCTTCATTTTGGTGATGGAACCGACAACCTCTTCGAGGGCAACAGTGATGTATATTATTACAGTGTCTATAACATCAAAGGACTGGAAGAGTGCCTGAGCATCAACAGGGATTGTGACCTGATCGCGGTCTCCGCCGGATTTGACAAGCACAAGGACGACTGGGGTTTGATCTACTCAACTGAGGACTTCGCCATAATGGGCGGCATGATCTCCAACCACGCCCGCAAGTTCTGCCAGGGCAGGTTTTTTGCCGTTCTCGAAGGCGGCTATAACCACCGGGTGCTGGGCAAAAATGTTAAGGCAATGCTGGAGGGGTTTGATCTGGGGAATACTACCGGTTAACGGTCGCTTGCTTTTTTGCCGGCATAGCAGCCAGCATTCCCGCCAAACCAAGGGCAGCAGCAAAAAACAACACCCCGCGATAACCCCATCCCTGGGCGATAAGCCCTCCAAGAAACGGCCCGACAGCGCTGCATAAATTCAGGGTGGCCTGAAACAAGCCACCCGCGGTCCCTTTTTCCTCACCGCTGCGCAGGACAATAAGCAGGGCGCCGACATACAAGCAGGACCAGGCCACCCCTAAAAGCGCCATGATAATTATCAGGTGCGTCCGGCCCGTGAAAAAAGCCATCGCGGTGAATACCAGCACAGAGATCAGCTGGCCAAAGAAAAAAATCTTGACCTCGGAAAACCTCTCCATAAAGCGCATCACCAGGAACTGCACAGCGAAGTTTATACCCCACAAAAGGCCGATCCAAAATTTATCCATACCCAGCGAAGCCAGGTACAGAGGCAATATGATCCAAACCGCAGCGGCGCCCAGGTGTCGCAGGAAAACAGCCAGGTAAACCCTGTAATCCCGCCGCAGAACATGCCACAGGTTTGGAGGTGCGGAAAATTTGTACACAGGTTTCTTATGAAATGCCAGGGATAAAAGAAATGCCAGCAGGCAGAAAATAAAGCTAAGCCAGAACAGCATTTGGATATCTGCAACAAACGCCGCTGCCAGGGCGCCAAAAATCCAGCCCAGTGACCCGTATGAACTGTATTTACCCATGTCGATGTCCGCTTCAAAGGCATAGGCAATCATAGCAGCAGTTGCTATGCCGAGTGAAAAGCCCACTGCCCCCCGCACCAGCATCAACACCAGGACGCTATTGGCAAATAGCTGTGTGGCAAATGCCGCGCTGCTGATTAAAAGCCCCCACCTGACAAAAACAAGCCGGCCCAGGCGGTCTGACTTCCAGCCTGAATATAGAGATGACGATAAAAACGCGGTTCCGTAAACAGCGCCCACCAAGCCGACCTGGAAGTCAGATGCCCCGAGATCAGCTCCCAGTAATGGTATGAAAATTATTGATCCCTGGGTGGCAAAGCTAAGAAAGAAATTGACCAGGCCAATCAGCCAGCGGCGGTTCATATCCACCCCTGCTCCATTTTCCA
This sequence comes from Pelotomaculum sp. UBA4789, assembly GCA_002402945.1. GTDB lineage: Bacteria > Bacillota > Desulfotomaculia > Desulfotomaculales > Pelotomaculaceae > Syntrophopropionicum. The sequence goes on along the minus strand of DHGV01000052.1, from coordinate 84,726 downwards.
AAACCATAACCTCTTGCCTTAATATAGTAACCGTATTTTAACATAAAAACATTTTTGCTGCATGACACATGGGAAGCAGGGGGACGGTTCTCTTGCTTCCTTGGTCGGCTAAAGCCGACCCTACAGAACGATCATACTTTGTCATTCTGAACGCCAGTGAAGAATCTGGCGTGAGATCCTTCGCTGCCGCTCAGGATGACAATAACTTCATGGCGACATCGCAAGAGATGTAAGGAATTGTAGGTGCGGCTTCAGCCGCACATGGTCGGCTAAAGCCGACCCTACGGCACTCTGCAGACTGCGGAACGGGGATTCATCTTTCTTGAAGATACTGCTATCGTTTCATGACACCAGACAGAGGAGCGGGGACACATCCTAAATCAGGATATGTCCCCGAAATAATCGAAATATCTCGTTATGTTTTGGTTGTCTCAGCCTGTCTTAACTCCTCCATTAGGGCTCTGAGCCTGGCGGAGCTTTTCTTGCCGGGTGATTCCTCTACCCCGGAGCTCAGGTCAATACCATAAGGCTTTACCGTTTCCACAGCCCTGCGGATATTGCCTGGATTAATCCCGCCGGCCAAAAATGCGGGCAGTTTCGCTTCCCTCACGAGCTCTTTTGCCAGGCGCCAGTCAGCAGTCAGCCCCGTACCCCCGAATTTACCGCTGGCTATCGCAGCCGTATCGAATAAAACCGCATCCACGCCGGCTTGCCGGCACAGTGCTGTTTTTTCAGCCAGCGCCGCAAAGTCAAAACCAGCGGCAGACTCACCGTCCGCAGGCAGAAAGAGCGACTGCCAGACCTGTAAACCTGGCTGCAGCTTTTTCAGCCACCCGGCCATCTCCGGCCCCTCCTGGCTTAGGAACTGGATCGCGTGAGGCTTCAGTATCAGCAGCAGTTCCTGAAGCCTTTCAGGCTTCATCCGGTGGACCAGCGCCACGACGGGGAGCAGTGCTGATGTAAAAATCGGGACAGCATCGTTTATAGACATGGTACGGGGTGAAAACGCGACCTCTATGATAACCCCGACATAGTCGGCGCCTGCCTCCGCCGCCAGGCAGGCATCTTCCAGACTGGTGATCCCGCATATCTTAACCCTGCAAATATTTTTCATGAGAGCAGTCCTTTTCTTTAATAGTAGTAATTAAAAATATAGCTTAGCGCTAAAATATATTATATGCCGGGTACCTGTTCGATGGCAACGGGTTTAGGTCAAAATGACCTGCCAGCAATACAAGATGTGATATTTATATAAAAAGGTTTTTATGTTAAGCTGAAAGATGACTAGAAAGGTGGGAAAATCCATGAAAGAAAAGATACAGCAACCCGACCAGGCAGATCTTGAGGAAATACTGCTTGAAACCCTCCCGGAAGCGTATGTCAGGGCACAAAAAGAGCGGTCCCGCCAGGAAAGAATGGAGAAGGTCCAGCAAGAGAGAAAGAAGCTTGATGATCTCAAGCAGCTGGCTGAATTTGAATCAACACAAGCAGAACTTTTTATTGAAGGCTGTAAAAACATCCTCAGAGACAACCTGGCCGCCGGCCCCAAGGCGGATTGGGCGTCTCTCTATAATGACATGCCTTATCCCCCTTTTGTATTTAAAAGTACCACCCCCAGATATAACCAGATTGCCCGGGAGATAGGGGTACCGCCAAAGAGCACTTTTTCTGAGCTGCTGTCTCCTGCTGTGAAAAAAGAACGCCTGCAGAAAGAAAACGATGCTAAAAATGCTTACACCCTGTTGCTCAAGCAGTATGAGGAGGAAAAAGAAGCCCAGCGCGCCGCCCATGAAAAAGAGAGAACAGTGTATCTAAACACTCAGTCGGAATATAACAGCGCGGTTGAACAGCTGCAGCTGGATTACGAAAAGGGTCACCCCGCAGCCATCCAAAGTTATGCGAGAATAGTCCTAAAAGAGATAACTATGCCTGATCCAGTCACGGTTTACTTTGACGCTGTTTACCAGCCGTCAGAAAAACTACTGGTTGTTGATGCTTTGCTGCCATCCTATTATGACCTGCCGCGCACTGTCAGTTATCAATATAATAAAAAAGCGGGAGAAATTGCCCCCATCAAAATGAGTGATCAGGAGTTCGATGTTTTTTGCCTGGACATTATTCAGCAAATTGCCCTGATCGCAATAGACACCATTTTTAAAGCAATCCCAGCCAGGCATGTGCAGTGGGTTGGCTTTAACGGGCTGGTTGAAAATGATAAAATCGAGGAAACTTTGGATACAAAGTCCTGCATCATAACCTGCAAGGCCTCAAGAAATGATTTTGCCGCCCTTGATCTTGCGCAGAACTCACCAGGAGAAAATTTTTCCAAACTAAATGGGCTGCTGGCAAAATCCCTTTCCGGAGATGATACCATACAGTCAATAGTCATCATCGAGCCGGCGCCTGGCCGCGATAAAGCAGATAGGGATACTGATAATTCAAAAACCGGCACAAAACCGCCGGAATACAAACCTGGAGAATTCAAGCAGGTTACAACAAAAATTGTGGAAGAAATGCTGGAAGATCTAGAGAAAAACCTGCTGAAATCCGTCCGTGACAAGGACGATATGCTCCACTAAATCTCGTTTGACTCTTTTTCGACGATCTTTTGGCTAAATAATTTTCAATTATTAATTATTTCTGAAAATTCTGCAATGTAAATCGTTTCAAATTACCCCACCATGTGGTACTATTAAATAAGAATATTTCCACATTGGGGTGCTTTTTACGGAAACTTTACTTCATGAACTGGCGGGTTTTTACGAAAAGCTTGATCTTGTGCTTCAGCCATCAAACAGAGCCTGCGGCAGCTGTGGCGAATGCTGCCGGAATTTATCCATGCTGCGGGTTTACCCGCTGGAGCTGCAGAACATCAGGAGATATGTACATAATGATAATTTATTAAAGAAGTTTGAAGATTTTTCAAACAACAGGATAATTAAAATTTGGGGTGATATTGAGGCGCTGGGACATTGTCCTTTCCAGGCAGGCGATCTCTGTGCCATCTACCGTGTTCGTCCTTACTTTTGCCGTGTTTACGGCCATTATAACAGCCAGGGTAATAGTTTGCTCAAGGGATGCGTATACAGCGGTCATTCCACAGCATATCTGAAAAGAGAAGAACTGCCCCTCTATGCCGAGCTTTTGCAACTGGTGGAAAGAAAGCCGCAACTGGTAATGTGCTGAAAAAATGTGCATAAAAATACCTCGGATTATTTTAAATCTGAGGTATTTTATTAACAGGTTTATATGGTCCTGTCTTTTCAGTCTTTACAGCAGATTATCATCACCCTACATTTTTAAATGCTTTTGCCGGAGCGCCGCAGATCGGACATATGTCAGGCGGGGCATTTTCCACTACATTGCCGCAAACCGTGCAGAGGTAATACTCCACCTCGGGCTTGCTTTCTGTGGAATCCAGCAGCTTTTGGTATAATGCCGCGTGGACCTTCTCGGCCTCGTTGGCGTGGTTGAAAGCTCTTTTGGCCTGGTTGTGGCATTCCTTTTCCGCTTCCTCGATAAATCCCGGGTACATGTGGGTAAATTCGAAGGTCTCACCTTCAATGGCGCCCTTCAGGTTCTCAGCGGTGGTTTTTACGATCCCCAGGGCTTTCATCTCTGCCAGGGCATGGATCGCTTCCGCTTCGGAAGCCGCCCTGAACATTTTCGCCACAGCGGGATAACCCTCTGCTTCGGCTTTTTGGGCAAAAGCAGCGTACTTGCGGTTTGCCTGTGACTCACCGGCAATGGCTTCTTTCAGATTCTTATCAGTGCTCAATACTACCCCTCCAGTTTTTTATATTATTATAACAATAAACTTATTATCATTTTACTTTAATTTTCTTAAATATTTATTAATTATTCAGAAAGTACGGTACTTATGGCTGCCTGTTTTTTGACAAGTATGAGCCTAAGTCAGCCAGCTTTTTCAGAGCCATAAAAAAACTGCGGCTGTAAAATATCAGCGATTTTAGTATAATGAGAAATATAAATAAAAAAAGGGGAAAATACTTCGGCAAAGAAATTAAATATAAATGATTGTTTGCCAAGTTTTCCAGTAAAGAAAGGAGGCGCTTAATGTATTTAAATAGTCTTTTCGTTTATGGCACTTTGCTTCCAGGCTTGAAAAACTACAAGCGTTTTATAGAGCCTCATGAACACAAGATCTATCAGGCCAGGCTCAAAGGTGTGATGTATCTCGTGCCCGGTGATGGCTATCCTGTTGTTCTGGACGGTGAAGGAGAAGTAAAGGGAGTCTTGTTTGAAGCCAGGGATCTCAAATTTATTCTGCCGGAAATCGATGACATAGAAAAGTACACCGATGTTGAAAGCCAGAGCCTGCTGGTCCGTGAAATCAGGGATGTGGAGCTGCTGGAATCAGGGAAAACAGTGAAAGCACACGTATATATGTGGCCGCCTGCCAAAGCAGACTGGCTTAAGAAAAACGCCGAGGTTATTGCCGACGGTGACTGGGCCAGGGTTTTACAGGAAAAACAAGAAAAAAATAAGGCATATTTTATGCCATGAAGTTTGTGACTGCTAATCTAGATGTCTAACCGGCGGAGACCGGGCTCCTTACGATCAGAACATGAAATTCCCTGTCAGGCGAGGCATACAGGCCGCGCGGCGTGTTTTTCGGGCTGAATACTATGTCCGTTTCACCGGCGCTTGTTTGTTCCTCGCCTACTTCTATTATGCCGCAGCCTTTAACAACGTAAAAGAAGGCGTCATCCGGCATATTGTGTTTTTCAACCGCTTCGCCCGGTTTCAGCAGCAGGTTCATGATTAAGAATGAAGAATGGTCCAGGAGTTTTCTGGCTAAGACCCCCACAGGTGTAGTAAAAGTTTTGACTTCCGACATCTTAATTACTTCCACCTAGTCATCCCCTTTCAAAGCTATGTCCATAATTACAGATTGGGAAAATACTTTTTGTTTTCCGCCTCCAGCAAGGCGAGCATCCTGTCATGGCTGGCAGGAAGCGGTTCATGGAGGACGTTTCTCTGCATCAGGGGCACGTCTATTTTTACGTCGTCCAGCACAACAGCCGGGCGGGCAGACAGCACTATTACCCTGTGTCCCAGGAGCAGGGCATCCATAATGTCATGGGTAACAAAGATGATCGTGCTTGGTTTTTCCTGCCACATCCTGGCTACCTGCCGGACCAATCCCAGCCTGAGAGGGGTATCCAGAGACTTAAAAGGTTCGTCCATCAACAGCAGGTCATGCGGGTAGGCAAAAGCGCGGCACAGGGCCAGCCGCTGCCTCATCCCTCCGCTCAGCGATTTGGGATAACTGTCCCGGTATTCATAGAGGCCCATCATGGTCAGGTATTTTTCAACCAACTCCTGCTGCTGTTCGGGTGATACAGCGTCCTGTAAAACGAAAGAAATGTTCTGGCCCACAGTTTTCCAGAGCAGCAGCCTCGGTTCCTGAAAAACATAGCTTGGCCGCATATTTTCCATCCCGGTGATCCGCCCGGCGTCGACATGTTCCAAACCTGCCAGCAGCTGCAGTATTGTTGTTTTGCCGCAGCCTGAGGGACCGATGATACAGGTAATTTCGTTCTTTTCAGCATGCATGGAAAAATCATGTAAGACTCTGGTTTGTCCCAGAGTTTTGTCCACATGTTCAAAAGTGATCAAGTCATATCACATCCAGTGGCGCAGTTTCTTGTTTACAAGATAGGTTAAAAGTCTGTCCGTAATCAGACCGAGCACTATCAGGACAAAGGTCCAGGCAAAAAGGTCGGCGGTTTCCAGGTTGATACGCGCCACAGCCATTTTAGCGCCGATCCCCTGGGAAACGCTCAGGAATTCGGCCATCGCCACGGCTTTCCAGGTAGTACCCAGGCCGGTAATAATACCGGCCAGCAGGTAAGGCAGCACCTGGGGCAGGTAAATTTCACGGAAGACGCGCGAACGGTTGATGCGAAAAACAGCAGCCATTTGCATCAGCTGGACATCAATGTTTTTTACACCCTGGATAGTATTGATAATGACCAGCGGGATGGTGGTAACGAAAACAACGAAAGAAGGCACCTTGCTGAAGCCAAGCCAGATCATGGCCAGCAGCAGCCAGGAAATAAGCGGGGTTACCTGCAGTCCGACAACAAGCGGTCTGAGCAGGCTGGAGATCAGCGGGCTGAGACCGATCAACAGTCCCAGGGGCAAACCGATAATCACAGCCAGGCCGAAACCGGTCAGGCCGCGGGCTATAGACTGGCTCCCCTGTTCCCACAGCTGCCCGTTAGCAGCCAGCTTGACGGCTGAGCGGGCTACGTCCAGGGGAGAAGGCAGGACAACCGGGTGATAGAAGCCTGAGGCCGCCTGCCACAATAAAACAAAAAGGACCAAACCGAAAAGGGGCGCCAAGCCCCTAGTCAGCAAGGAAGAATTTTTCATCGGGAAGTTTTCCCCCCACCATATCCGGTGAAATGTCCAGCAGTCTGGACAAATATGTCTTTACATCTCCACTGGCCTCTGTGCCGGTGGCAAAAAACAAGCGTGTTTTCTCCATGCTTTTAATAAACACAGGCGCCGGTATATTCATATTGGCTGCCGCCAGCGCTGCTGCATCTGTTGGATTCGCTGCCGTCCATTCCACGGCGCCCTTGTAAGCGTTCTGAAATTCGCTCACGGCTTTGGGGTATGAAGCGGCAAATTCATTGCGGACAACCATGCCGGCCTGGGGCAGCCGGGCATCTTTTCCTTCAAAGGCCTGCCAGTCTGCAAAAAAATCCCTGGCAACGCGGGCCTGGCTGTTATTCATGATCACCTGTGTCGCCTGCGGCTCCGGCAGCACAGCGTTTTTCACCAGGCCATTGATCATTAACTGGGCGATTTCCGGTGAGGTCAGGTAGGCCAGCTTGATATCGCCCGCCTTCATCCCGTTTTTGCTGATGAAATACTGGGTCAAAACATCAGGGCTTGAACCCTGGGCGCCCACATAAAGCTCTTTCCCTTTCAGGTCCTGCCAGCTTGAAACCTGGCTGTCAGTGGTCAAAAGATATAGGATGCCCCAGGTACTCACGTTTGCCAGGGATATGTCCACTTGTTTATTGTAAAGCTTGGCGGCCACGTTCAGCGGCAGCACGGTGAAATCAGCCTCGCCCTTGGCTATCCTGGTGGTCGCTTCTTCCACCGATTTATAGATGATCAGCTCCAGCTTGGCGCCGTTTAAGGCGCCGTCTTTGGCAAATTTAAAAAGCGGTGTAGTGGGAGGCGCCAGGGGCGCCTGAATCACAATTTTTTCCGGCATTGCCGGGCTATCCTGTTTTTTGCTGCTGCCTTGCCCACAGCCGGCGGCCAGCAGAAATGCAAACAAAGCCAGCAGGGTTGCAATCCTGATTTTCCACATATTAACCCCTCCTTTAGAATGATCAGCTTTCTTTATTGTTCCCGCCTGTACCTTTATTCTATAAAATTATTTTAATTTAATAAAAGGTATTTTTAATTTGAATTGAATTATTTATGTTAAAAAGATAATACACTTTTTTGCAGGGGGAATAAAGATGGACCTTCAAAAAAATTATGAAGATGCCGCCAGGGTCATTAAAAACGCCAAGGCCCTTGTGATTACCGCCGGAGCCGGCATGGGCGTGGACTCCGGCCTGCCGGACTTCCGCGGTGACAAAGGCTTCTGGAATGCCTACCCCATGTACGAACGGCTGGGCATCAACTTTATTGAAGCGGCAAATCCGATCCACTTTGCCATGGATCCGGCTTTCGGCTGGGGTTTTTACGGCCACCGTGCCAACCTCTACCGTGATACTGCTCCCCACGCTGGTTTTAAGATAATTCTTGATTGGGTATCGCGCTTGAACCTTGATTATTTCGTCGCCACTTCCAATGTTGACGGCCATTTCCAGAGAGCCGGATTCGCCGAAGACAGGGTATATGAGGTCCATGGATCGATCCTTTATATGCAGTGCCTGACACCGTGCGTCGACGAGATATGGGAGAATGATGAAATTATCCCTGTCGATCTTGACACCATGAGGGCGCAGTACATTCCCAAATGCCCCCGCTGCACCGCCGTGGCCAGGCCCAACATCCTGATGTTCAATGATTTTTCCTGGCTCAGCGAGCGCTCTGACCGCCAAAGCTATCGCTTCAACCACTTTTTATACGAGCACCGGGAAGAAGACATCGCGGTTGTAGAGATCGGCGCCGGCACAGGTGTGCCGACGATCAGGCGGATGAGCGAGCATATTGGCGAACAGCGCAAGGTTACCGTGATCCGGATCAACGTGCGTGAGCCATATATAAGGCAGCCGCATATATCGATAGCCTGCGCCGGCCTGGAAGCGCTGCGCGGTATAGACAAGGTTTTAAAATAATTGTTTGCGGGGTGATCATATGCGGCGCTTCACCGTTGTCGCACCTGCTTGCGCCGGGGAAGATGTAAGCGCATGGGAAGACACCGGCTTCAGGCTGGTGGAAAGCGGAACCTGGGATGATCCCGAACAGAGACCGGATGTCTTCCTCTGGCACTGGGCACAGGCAGAAGACATGCCGGTCCAGATAATTCTTTCACTGCTGCCTAAATTGTTTATTGTCGTGAATGCCCCTGGGGATAAAGTCACCATCCCGGGCGAACTGGCGGACATTTTCAGTATTCAGATTATTACAGGCGAAAGCATCCTCTTCACCATCGGCAGCAGGCTCCAGGGTTTGGCTGCCGTCCCGGATTGGGATGCATACCGGGGCCATGCTGCCATTACCCGGGAGGAACAAATAAAGGCTGTTTCCGGATCAATCTACCGTTACCTACTGGAAGATGTGATCCGGGAAACAGCCGAGTGGTGCGGGCATATGTCTTCTGTCGTCGGGCAAATGTAAAGCCGGCTCAGGGAACCGGCTTCTTATAATGAAAAACGGCGAGGATGCCTGATTCCAGCCGGACAACAGGATTTTCCCCGATGATAATGTTGGAAACAGCCCACTGCCAGTTTGTCTCCAGGGTGGCCTTGTCCAGCGGGTACTTGAACCCGCTCAGATCCACTCCAGACACCCGGCTGCCCAGCGCAATCAGTGAAACTGTGTCTCCAGGCGCGCCGGGGACGGCCAGCTGTTTTTTAACAAAGTACACAGACAGGTCGGGCGACTCAAACACGATGTCGATGCCCCTCTCCAGAAAAGATGACGCGCTGAAAATGTTGGAAAGGTTATGGTCCAGCCTGGAGCCGGTACCTCCCCACACCTCTATCTCCCTGCCGCCTTCCCTCTCCGCAAGCTCGAGGGCTATCTGTGTATCTGTCGAGTCCTTTTCCGCCGGGTGCAGCTCAAAGCTGACGCCTGCGTCTTCCATAAACCGGCGGTCGTGTTCGTTGATGGAGTCCATGTCACCCACGACCCAGTCCGGGATGATGTCCAGCTCACGGGCGCGCCGGGCAGCCCCGTCGGCAACAATCTTCTTTTTGAATTTTCTGATCCTGCGCCTGTACCAGTCCAGGTCGCCGTAAGCGCCGTTGGTAATTACCAGGAACTTCATCTTGTCCACCTCCCGCCAGCGGGATTTTGTCTTTATTTTTATTAACACGATACTATATTTCCAGCGCCTCCATGACCTTGTCCCGGATCGCACCGTATGCTGCGTCAATGATGGTGCGTCCATGCGCCGGCCGGCGGAAAGGTATGCTAATCTCAAGCTTGACAACAGTGGGACAGCCAGACAGCACATAGATCCTGTCGCACAGGTAGAGCGCCTCGTCAACGTCATGAGTTATATACATCACAGTAGGATTAACCGCGTTGAACACATCGATCAGCCAGACCTGCATTTTCCTTTTCGTAATTGCATCCAGGGAAGCAAAAGGCTCATCCAGCAGCAGGATGTCGCTGGAGAAAAGATAGGTCCTCAGCATAGCTGCTCTCTGCCTCATGCCGCCGGACAGCTGCCTGGGATAATAATTTTCAAACCCCGCCAGGCCAAACCGGTTAAAATGCAGCGCTGCTTCCGCGCAGGCTTTTTTTTTCGGCATGCCTTTTAATACCAGCGGTATGCTTACATTCTCTATAATATTCAGGGACGGCAGGAGCAGGTCCTTCTGGCGCATATAGCTGACCCGTCCGGTCCTGCCTGTAACGTCCTGGCCATCGATGAAAACGCGCCCCCGGTCCGGCTGCATTAATCCTGAAATGATATTAAAGAGCGTGCTCTTGCCGCAACCGCTGGGGCCAAGGATGCCAACAAAGTCCCCGTCTCCTGCTTTTAAATTAATTTCTCCCAGGGTCAGCAGGCCCCCAAGGGTCTTGCTGACTCCTTCAACCAATATCTCCGGCAATATATTTACTCCTTGGGCAGAAATTCATTGGTAAAGGCCTGCTGGCTGTCCAGCGGTTTTTCTATAAGTTTCTGGGCGTACATCCAGTCAGCATACTTCTGCCATCTCATCTCCGTCATCTGACCCCATACCGGCGCATCGCCCTTATATTCTTTGGCTAAATATTCCTGGCTGGCCAGCACCAGGTCCTTGTTCAGCTCGGGCACGCTGTCCAGCAGGATCCGCCCGCATTCACCGGGATTGCTGATACAATCGGCATAACCCTTGGCCGTCGCTTTCATAAAAGCGGATACCAGGGCGGGATCGTTCTTCACCGTGTCATCACTGGCTATCAGCAGCGGGGTATAAAAGTCAAGGGCGTCACTGTAATCCTTGAGCCGGATAAAATTCAGGGGTATTCCCTTCTGCTCCGCTTCAATACCGGTCCATCCCCAGAAGATCCAGGCGAAGTCCACGTCTTTTTTGATGCTGGTGAAAAAGTCGGCCGTCCCGATATTGATTATTTCGACCTTTTTGAAGTCGGCATTTTCCTGGCTCATCAGCGCCTTGATCATTGCTTCCTCGGCCGGCGAGCCCCAGCCGCCGTATTTTTTACCCTCGAAGTCCCTGGGGCTTTTAATCCCTTTTTCAACAGGCGAGGCGAAACCGGAAGTGTTATGCTGGATCACCGCCGCCAGGGCTTTTATGGGCACCCCCGTGGTGCGGGCTATGGTGACTTCCTCCTGGTAGCTGAATCCGAATTCAGCCTGGCCGGCTGCTACCAGTTGGGCGGCGCCGCCTTCGCTGGGCTGGACGATTTCCACATCCAGGCCCTGTTCCTTGTAATAGCCGCGCTTTTGCGCCACATAGACACCGGTGTGGTTGGTATTTGGCGTCCAGTCCAGCAGGACCGTGACTTTCTTCAGTTCCTGTTTCTGCGCTGTTTCTTTAGCGGCGCTGCAGCCAATCAGGAGCAGCAGGGCTGATAACAGCATTAAGGCAAATATTCCTCTTTTCATTGATCCTTTCCTCCGTTCAGATTAGTTGTTGTTCAAACACTTTTACTTATCATTGAGCCTGTTCCACGGAATAACAATTCTTTCAATGATACTTACCAGCGCAAAAAGCGCGGCGCTTAAGAGCGTAACAGCCAGGATAGCCGCAAATACACGGTCGACCTGAAACGAACGCTGGGCCAGCGTCATATAAGTCCCCAGGCCCTGTTTTGCCCCCAGCCACTCGCCGATGACAGCGCCCATGACACTGTACGCCGCAGATATCCTGAGCCCGGCAAAGAAGGACGGCATTGCCAGCGGCAGTTTGACCATGCGGAATATTTTAAGCTTCGAGGCCTGCATAGACCGGAATAATTCGAGGTAGTCGTTGTCTACCGCGGCCAGCCCGCTCAGAAGGCTGATCGCTATCGGGAAAAAACAGACCAGTACCACAACAATGATTTTAGGGAGTATCCCGTAGCCAAACCAAATGATGAAAAGCGGGGCAACAGACACGATCGGTATGGTCTGCGAGGCAACGATCAAAGGATAGACCGCTTTTCTGAATAATGAAATCTCGTCCATCAGGAAGGCCACAATGAAAGAAAACAATATTGCCACAGCAAAGCCTGCCAGACATTCAATCAGGGTGCTCTGGGCGTGTTTCGCGATCAGCGGCGCGTTGTCAATCAGCGTGCGCACAATCTGCACCGGGCCCGGCAGGATCCATTCAGGTATCGATTTCAGCTTAACGGTGTACTCCCACCCAGCCAGGAGCAGTCCGATAAAAACAAACGGGACAACACTGTCAGCGGTACTTCTGAATTTTTTCATCTATAGTAACACCACCGGCCTTGTAATCTATCTTGACCACCGACACTATCCTGGTGGCGCCGTTTCTCAGGCAGATTTCCTGCGCTTTTTCAACGATCTCCAGCAGCAGGCGGAGTTCTCCTTCCATCGTTGTCTCCATCGGGCCGACCACATATTTAACCCCGGACTCCCTGACCAGATCGATCACCTTGTCCACGACCGGGTACAGATCCTTTTCGGAAACATTCGGCAGCACCTGCAGGCTGACATTACAAATCACGTCAACACCTCCTTGACATAAATATAAAGGCCTTTACCCGTGTGGGTAAAGGCCTTGATGCGCAAATCGACGCATTCTTAACAATTCCTACGCTGGCATTACCCAGATCAGGTCAGTGGGTCAGAACAAGTTCTTTCTCAGCCGGATTTCTCCAGCTCCCCTGCATCTGTATTCTCTTGTCATACATACTGTTGAAATGTCTGTCTATAGAATATATGTTTTTACATAATTTATCAACAGCATATTTTATTTCAAAAATTTAATTCTGTTAGAGTAAAACTGATTTAACAGCCTCGATCAGCTGGTTTTCATCAGGGAGGTAGAACTGTTCCAGCGGCGGGCTGAAAGGCACCGGTATATCCGGCCCGGTTACCCTTTTAACCGGAGCCTTGAGGTAACTGAAAGCCTCGTCTGCCGCCAGGGCGGCAATCTCACCGCCGAAACCGCCGGTCCGGGTGGCCTCGTGCAGGATAACCAGCCGGCCTGTTTTTTGGATCGATTTTATGATGGCCTCTTTGTCCAGCGGCACCAGTGTCCGCAGATCAAGAATTTCAATATCTATGCCTTCTTTGCCCAGGACGGCGGCGGCTTTAAAGGCGACGCCGAGCATCTTGGACCAGGTAACCACGGTCACATCGCGCCCGGGTTTCTTGATATCTGCGACACCAATAGGGATGGTATAGTCACCCTCCGGCACAGGCGTTGGGAAAAAGTAGAGCCCCATATCCTCAATGAAAATCACCGGGTTGTCATCACGGATGGCTGATTTTAAAAGGCCCTTGGCATCCGCGGCGGTAGCCGGCATAACCACTTTCAGTCCTGGGCAATGAGCAACCCATGCCTCAAGGTTGTGCGAGTGCTGGCACCCAGAGCCAAAGCCGGCCCCGGTCTTGATCCTGACCACCAGGGGAAAGGAGCTTTTGCCGCCGGACAGGTACCGCAGCTTGGCGGCATGGTTGACAATCTGGTCTGAGGCGAGGGTGAAAAACGGGTTAAACATTATTTCCACAACCGGGCGCAGGCCCAAAACAGAGGCTCCCACAGCTAATCCTGCTATGGCCGCTTCGGAAACAGGGGTGTCTTTCACCCTTTCCGGACCAAATTCCTTTAGCAATCCGAAAGTCGGCATTACCGGGGACTCGTGGATACCCACCCCCACGCCTTCACCGGCAATAAATATATCGGGATCCCTGCGCATTTCTTCGGTCAGGGCCTGCTGGACTGCCTGGCCCATTGTAATCTGCTGCATGATGAATCTCCTTTCCTTATACGTAGACGTCTTCGAGCGCTTCGCGGGGATCCGGCAATGGGCTTTCCTCCGCGAAGCGGACGGCGTCTTCCACAATCATGGCAGTTACATCTTCAAGAGCTGTTATATCCTGCCTTGTTATGACACCTTCCGCAAGCAGTTCGTTTTCTAATTTTTTTATCGGGCAGCGCTCCATCCACAGGGCGATCTCATCTTTTGGCTGATAAGCCTGGTGGTCGGCCTCGCCGTGGCCGCGCCAGCGGTAAGTCTTACACTCGATCAATGTCGGCCCCTCGCCGGCCAAACAGCGCAGCCTGGCCTCGGCCGTGACCTTCAGTACAGCTTCCGCGTCATTGCCGTCCACCACCACTCCCGGCATGCCGTAGCCCTGCGCGCGTATGGCGATATCCTTGACCCTGGTGTGCTCCTCCATGCGCTGGGCGCCTGAGTAGACATTGTTTTCACAGACAAAGATCACCGGCAGGTTCCACAAGGCAGCCATGTTCAGGGACTCGTGAAAACTCCCTTCGTCCGCCGATCCGTTCCCGAAAAAGCAAACCGTTACCGCTTCACTTTTTTTGTACTGCTGGGCAAAAGCCGTCCCCACGGCAATGGGGATACCGCCGCCTACGACAGTAGTGGTGCACAGGGCGTTCACCTCCGGCACCGCGATGTGCAGCGTGCCGCTTTTGCCCTTGTTGCAGCCGGTTTTCTTGCCAAATATTTCCGCCATGATCGCCTTCGGGTCAGCCCCCTTGGCCAGCAGGTGCCCGTGGCCGCGGTGGTTGCTGATGATCACATCCTCCTTCTCAAGCGCGCCGCACACGCCGGCCGCGACCGCTTCCTGCCCGGTGCCAAGGATAATCATGCCCGGCAGTTTTCCTTCAATCTGGCACAGCTCGGTTAGCTTCTCTTCAAAACGCCTGATAAAAAGCATGTTTTGGTACAGCATTAATTTTTTCTGATCCAAGCAGTTTTCCCTCCCCGCATTTGAATTTATTGATAAGAAATACGACACATCACTTTTAAAACCTTTAATAATACTGCGGCGAAAAGAATATTTTCCCTTTACAGCAATAGTTTTGTATGCTGGACCGGACACCCTTCCCATCCCTGCTGCTGGAAGTGATAATCCTGGTTTACGGGTCCATTATGGTCCTTATGGACACCGCGGGCAAAATGATACTTTCACAGATACTGGCAATGGAACCTGAGGTAATCGCTCTCGACGAGCCCACGGCCAGCCTGGATCCGGAAGCGGCCTCGGATCTTATGGCGCTTCTCGATGCACTGAACGCCCGGGGCGCCACGGTCATTATTTCTACCCACGACGTGGACCTGGCGGCTGCCTGGGCCGGACAGCTGGTGATCATGGATAACGGCAGTGTCAAGCTTGCCGGATCACCGGAAGATATATACTACGGCAGGGAAAAAGCGTATAATTTAAAATTGAAAACACCCTTGGTTGTGGAAATGTACTGGCACCTGCGGAAAAATAAACTTGTTTCCGACAACCGGGCTATGCCGCTGACCAGGGAAGACCTCCTGAAAATAATAAAACAGAGCGGCAATAGAGATACAGTATAAGGAGTTTTGCACAGCATGAAGAGAATAGTCATAGCAGGTACGCACAGTGGTTCGGGCAAAACGACGATCACCGCAGGCCTGCTGGCGGCATTGCGAAAAAAAGGGCTCAAAGTGCAGCCGTTTAAGGTGGGCCCGGACTACATCGACACTGGCTACCATGCCGTGGCAGCCGGACGGATATCTTACAACCTGGACTTCTGGATGATGCCCCAGCCAAACATCATCCAGTTGTTTATACATGGCATGGAGGGCATTGATTTTGGCGTGATCGAAGGGGTCATGGGCCTATACGACGGCGTTGGCTCCACCCCGGAAGGCAGCACCGCTGAGATAGCCAAGCTGCTGAATGCCCCTGTGCTTCTGGTGGTCGACGCCGGCGGCATGTCTACCAGCGCCGCGGCCCAGGTCCTCGGGTACAAATCTTTCGACCAGGACCTCCGCCTGGCCGGTGTGATCGTAAACAACGTAGGCAGCGAGCACCATTACAAGCTTGTCAAAGAAGCTATCGTGGCTTATACAGGCGTTCCGGTGCTCGGCTTTTTACCAAAAAACAAATTGGTCGAGCTGCCCAGCCGCCACCTGGGTCTGCTGCCGGCTGAAGAAATGGAACAGCATGCGGAAATAATAGATAAAACTGCCCGGCTGGTGCAGGAATGGATTGATCTCGACCAGATTATCGCCCTGGGAGGATCAGCCGGCCCCCTGCCGTCGGTCAGTCCACTTGCTTTCGAAAGTGGCGCTCCCGTTCAAATCGCAGTGGCCCGGGACGAGTCTTTCAGCTTTTACTACCGCAGCACTCTGGAAGTATTAGTGGCACTGGGAGCGGAACTGCGTTACTTCAGCCCCATGAAGGACAGCCGCCTGCCGGAAAACATCGACGGCCTTTACCTTGGCGGCGGCTTTCCTGAGGTCTTTGCCGGGAAACTGTCAGCGAACAGGAGCCTGCTGGAAGACATAAACTGTAAACTTGGAGCAGGGCTGCACTGCTACGCCGAATGCGGGGGATTCATGTACCTGACTGAGTCCATCACCGGGAAAAACGGTGAAATGCACCCTATGGCCGGCTTCTTTGACGGACATACCATTATGACTGACCGCCTGCAGCGGTTCGGTTATGTTGATATTGAGTTTACAGCAGATAATGTGCTGGGCAAAGCGGGCCAGAGTGCACGGGGGCATGAATTTCATCATTCCCTGGTCGAAGGCATCACCTGCCCCGCCACTTACCTAATCAAATCAGCCTTTTCCGGCAGTCAGTGGCACTGCGGCTACCGCCGGGCAAACACACTGGCTGCCTACGCTCACATCGACTTCTGGGGATACCCCGGCCTGGCCCGCCATTTCCTGGACACGTGCCGGGGGTGACACAAAGTGCAAATGCCTGCGTCAAACAATAAGAGCGCCGTTAAAGGGAATTCAAATTAGAGATTTACGAAAACAAGTAAAATTTTTGACCGATTCTCTTAAAGCGGAGGCTCGAAAGTAAAGACTGTACAGAAGGATAAAACCTTCAGTGCAGTCTTTCTTTATACGCTGATTGTTTCCATGATGATGTCCCAAAAATCATTCTTCTTTTATGACTATTTCAAGTCATCGAATGTCGCAGCCAATAGTTCATCGAGTTTCCCCTCCTTGACAGCAGGTCTGGTATCGACGTTCTTGAAATGTTTACGGCTGATTCTGTTTTCCGTATCAAAACTGAAAATATAGTTCGTCGCTATATGATAGATAATATCGCTGGGGGCAAGCCCATACAGTTGCTTTTCGAGAATGTGCTTTAATCGCTCGTCGTTATCAGGTATCTTCTCTTTCATTTCCGGGTTGCTGAACAGGCGTTTTACCAATTCTGTGATATAAAGTCCGGACTTCATGAATAAATCAATAAAGGTCTTGTCGGGATCTTCAAACACATGCGGATCTTCATCCTCCAATTTTTGTACCATCATCTTCACCACTTGTTTCGGCGTGAAAATCTGATTGGTCTCCTGCGGAGGAATGTAGTTGAAAACGTCCTCTTCATGGGATTCATCAAAATAATCTGCGAGCCTTTCTCGTATATTCAAGAATTCCTGTATCGCCTCATCGAAAACTATTTCGTTGAACAGTCCTCCGCTAAAATATTTTTCTTCACCGGTCTTTTCGTCGGGATATGACCCCCCGTCTCGCAAGAATCTGAACTGCTTCTCCGTGATTCCGGTCACTTCAAGAAATACTTCTTCAGGTGTATAATTGTCGAAGTTGCTGAGCTTTGTATCCCGCTCTCCATATGCCATCAGAAAACTTGGAATTGTTCGCGCAAATCCGCGCAGATGGCCTCGGACTTCTTCTTCCTTTGAATTCTTGTTTTTCTCTGCCTTGATCTTTGCTTGTTCCTCGACCTGTATGGTCTTCTGTTCTTCGATGAATTCTCTGATTGTTTCGTTGAGATTCTTTGTAAACTCAGCTTGCAATCCATCAAATTCCGCTTGCTGCTTGGCTTCTATCTCTTTGACAGCTGATTCGAGTTCATCTTCCCTGAGCGTATCTTCTGCGACCTTGATTTCCTCATTAGCCTTCTGCTTGACCTCAAACTGTTTCCGGTAATTTTCGTTCTCGACCTTCGTTATTTTTTCGGTAATAGTTTCCTTGAGCTTTTTTTCAATCTTATCCGCCTGCGCATTTGTCAAATCAAAACCGGTCTTGACCGTGTCCACGATGATTGGTTTCGCTAAGTCCATCGCAGCATCAACGATCTTGGCGGTGACATTCTTCGGCACATGGGATTTTGATGGGACATCCGCGAAGGACTGTTCAATGGCATCTGTTACAGGTGAGATATCATACACTTTGTCGCCAAAAAGCTCGTTTTGTTTGTTTATCACAGTCTCAGACGGCACTACCACGTTACCGTCTTCGTCGATCTCTATCCCTGTCAAATCAATAGCGGTTGCAGACGTATCCTTTTTTCCTTGCTTTTCGACCGGAAGCTCGCTCAAGATACCGTCGACGATCTCTTTTGGTAAAGCGAAGATCCCAGAAATATTGGCAAATAACAAGTTACTCATAAAGCCGCGCTTGACCACCTCTGTCGCCAATATGGTTCTTGGAATTGTGAGCACATGTGTTGCGTCCAAAGGCACCATGGTGCCGTGTTCATCCTCGCCGATGACAGGAAAGAAATTGAGCAGCCTTTTGATATTCTCCGGGCGATCCTTGTCGCTAACGCTGCCATCACCAACCAGCTTGTTGGCAAAGTCATCTAACATCACCAGGGTGCGGTCAGGGGCAAAGTCGAAAATATAGGCGTTTTCTTTTTTGTAGTATTTGCCGTTTTTCTCGTAGTGATAAGGGTTCTGTGAGCGGAATGCGGCCTGCATATATAGAGCCGGGCTGGAGACATTGCTCAGCATCATCACTGCTGTCCATTCGGGTATGGTCACGCCGGTGGTAAGCTGCCCGACACTGATCGTGATTGTGTAGTCGTTTTCGGCGATGGCCTTACGCACTTTATTGTAGCTCTTTTCATTTGAGACAAAATCCTCGGATTCCTCGGCGAGATCCTTGCCGTCACCGGCAGCGATTATTATCTTGTGGTGCATAAACGCCGAATCATCATTGAGCAGCTTGGCCAAAGCCTTTGCGCTGTCAACTCTGTCGAGGAGCCAGAACGTGTGCTTCAGCTCCTTTCGCAAGGCAGGAGTCGAGAAGGGATACTTTTCGTTTTTTGTCAATCTCTCCAACCACTTCTTTACGTCCTTCTCGTGTTTAAAAGTTGTCTTACCTTCTTCGACAGAGAAAAACTCATTGAGATCAAATGCAAAATCATAAGTGGTTTCCCCTATGGTACGCCCTTCAAGAAGCTTCTCCTCAATCATCGCGGAGAGCTGGAATGTAAACATGTTGAGCTGAGGCAATGGCTCATATGGATTGCTGCCCATATCGTAGTCCCAGTTTTTCTTTTTTTCTTGCTCGTCGGCATATGACCAGTTGTATATTTGCTCCGCGCTGAATTTGCTATTTGCGATGGCCTTAAAGGGAGTACCGGACATATGCAGCGTGAACTTTCGTATTATTCTTGAAAACGCCCAATCAGTCTTTGATGTGTCCACCCCTTCGTGCGCCTCATCAACGACGAGCAGATCCCACTTGGTTTTGGCTACCCACTCGAGCTTCTCAATGTCGCCGCCAAAAGAGATCGATCCCTTCAAATCCTGCAGACTCACAAAATCAATTTGCTTGAAGTTATCCACATTATTAGAATTCGATAGAGTCTTTAGATATTCTTCTCGTGATAACGCGCCTGAATTCTTGAGGGAATCGGTTCCGGATATAAAGAACATATCGGGTTCTTGCCATTTGATGAATTTTACAAAATCGTCATACCAGGAATTTGCAATCGCCGGACGATTGGTGACTATCAGGACATGTCTGAAACTACCCTTACGGACGAAATCATAAGTCGCAAGGGTCTTTCCAAAGCGCGGCTTTGCATTCCAAAGAAAGTCCGCCGGCTCCTTCCCTGATTTCATATATGCAAGTGTACGCTCAACAGCATCGGCTTGCTCCTCCCGGAGCTGGTACTGTGTCCCTTGGGCGGGGGATTGTATCTGACTGTAATCTTTGAATACGAATTTCTTAAACAGCTCATCAGTCTGCTTCTCTTTTCCCTCGCCGATATAAAACCACTCAGACGGCCTCCCTGAGTGCTGAAATTTGCCCCGTTTAATACCGCATTGCATCAAGTACCAATGGAAGTCATTATCGGTAAAATACTCGCCGCCGTCATATCTTGCATCGTGTGACCAGAGCAATTCATATTTTGTATCGGAAGTATGCGTCTGCTCCTTGATGCGCCTCTCAGCATCGCGATCAGTGTAGCCTATCTTGACCCAGCCATTTTTTGACGCATCATTCGGAGTGGTGTATGCGTAGATAGTAGGGCTCGCCTGATTTATGGTTTTAATTGTTGTGCTTGCCATTACTCCATCTCCTTTACATGCGATTCGATAAAATCGATCTCAGTTTTATCAAGCCCATACTTCTTATATAGTTGCCGGTCAATTTCGGGGATTGGCTTCGACCAGTCAATGTCGGACGCAGAGGTGAAGTCTTGAAGAGGGACATACTTCCATTTTTCGGAAGTGTTGTGCTGTGTAACCTTTAAGACCCCCAGCAGCGCACGGGCGAACTTGGAACGAACATATTTCAATACGGCATTTGCTTCATTCTCAGTATCAAACGAGCCAATAGTCAGAAATGTCTGAGTGGTACCTATTAAAGGGGTACCTATTNNAAAGGGGTACCTATTAAAGGGGTACTAATCACTTCTCCAAGAGCACCGCTGCCGTTTGCTGCGGGGATGAATACCTTGTATTTAGTCAAACTTGGAGGCTGTGAAATATAATCGCGGCGAACCAATTTATAGACACGCTTGTTGTTCTGAAGACCTAAAAGCTGAATATATGAGTTGCCATCATCAGGTTTATTGTCAAAAAAGGTAAAACCCAATCTATCAAACGCGCTGGTTTTTATATCAAACTTATGGTTTTTACTAAGTAGGGATTCTGCTTCGGGGTAATCTTCATGAAGTTTTTCCGTGTATTTATAGATTTCTTGCCCAAATATGATACTGCTAAAACTATCGGTATTCGATCCCATCACCTTTTTCAGGATACTGTTTAGTTCCGAGAATGCAGTAAACGTTCCTATTGCACCAAAGTCGGCATTGACATCTCTGTAAGTAACGGCAACACCACCTTTGATATCGGTGTTTGAAAATACTTTCGAGCTGGCTTGTTCATAGTATTCGACCTTCAAATGCTCGTCTTCCAGCATCTTCTTATTCCACGCTTTCGGAGTCGCGCCTGCATTGTAAAGAAAACGAGCGGGCGTAATGAAGCTGACCCTATCTGCTATCTTATAAGCCTCCTCCATGAACTTGTGATAAATTGGCGGAGCTTGTGTGCCATCTCCGGTAGATTCTTCTTGATATGGAGGATTGCCAATCACGACATCAAATTTAAACTTGTCAGACATTCTCTTTTTCTTCCTTCCATACCTGCTCTATATCCACAACCACATATCGCCGAGGCTGAGGAGCATCTTCTTTGCCAGTCTCAATCATCGAGAAAATGTCGAGTTGTTCCATTGTCTCAAACAAGCTCAGCTGCACGCCGCTGCTTTCATGCCTATCATCGGTGAATAGGGATGAGTACGTAAAGGGTGTGCGTTGTACCTTAGAAAGCGTATCGGAAACCCGCTCCCAATGACTAAAGGCGATGCATTCTCCAAGCAGATTCTTATGCGTGAGGGTATTCCCCTGCACAACATTCGCCCAGATGATCGTCCGAGCGGATTTATATAGATTTGACTGTTCAGACATCTGAGCATTATGTACGGTTTTGTAGTAATTTAAGAATAGCTCGAGCATGTCTTGTCTGGCTAATGCCAAATTGTCTTCCAAAAACTCGATGCCGTAGATGCTTGATAATGCCCAAAGCGCATACTGATCCCATGTCTCTTTGCTGTAATTATCCGTGACAAATCGCAGTTTCATGTCTTCGATAGCGAGCAAGAAGGCGCCCTCGCCGGCACTCGGTTCAAGAAAAGTTGCAAATACATCTTGGGCCTTTTCCTTGATCCCCGGAATGGCAATCATCTTATCAATCACCCATTGCGGCGTAAAGACTTCACCGTGCTTTTGAACACGATGCTTTGATTTCATCAATACAGCGTTCTTTTTACCCATCAGATTATCCACAGGTTGGCTATCTCTCGCCGCATTCACCATTTTGTAGAACATAGGTTATCTCCTCTTTTTCACTAAACCGTTTCAGTGCGGCAACAATCTCATCAGATACGCCTTTGCCTGTACAGTATTCTATCAGGCGCATTCTCGCCAAACGGCTCGGCGTGGTATGGCTGTTCTCCCAGCGGTTGAGAGTAGTAAAACTGATGTTAAGCTCGTGGGTGAGCTGCTCTTGGGTATTAGCCGGTAATACAACCAAACTATGCCGATATTTTCCCGATTAAAAATCCCTAAGACGAACCCTAAAATCCGGTGCTTTTGCATTCCTGATCCAGTTCAGCGTTTTTTGTAAAAATTAATCATGCCTCATAATGTGTGAATTTTTTATATGGATCCTTCTGGCTGTGTAAGCTGCAATAATCAAGGCCAGGGTGATCACAGCCAGCCAGCCCGACTGGCTGATGACCAGGGCCAGCTGCTCCCACGAATCGCTGAACAGGTAGCCCAGCCCAAGGTAAAAAATGCTCCAGATCAGCTGGCCGACAGCCACGGTTATAAAAAACAGTATGAAACTGTAGCCGGTGGCCCCGGCGAAAACATTAACTACCGAGCCCAGGGCGGAAAAAGGGAAACGGGTGGTGAAAACTGTCAGTTTACCGTACCTGTCATAATATCCCTCCGCTTTTTCCAGCCATTTTCCGACAGCCTGGTTGACCCGGCGGTAACGGTGCGCCACGTGCTTGTCAATGCCGCGCCATAACCAGTAACTTGAAACATCTCCCAGCAGAGAAAAAAGCCAGACATAAAAACCCAGTACCGGCAGGCTGAATTCCCCGGTGTAAGCCATAGCGCCCGAGGCCATCACCACCAGGCTCGAGGCCAGCGGCACTCCATTATTCTGCAGTACCAGCAGGATGCCTAAAAACCAGAGTTCATGCTGCCTGACAAATTCGATGATAATAACAATAAAATCACTCATAGTTATTACCGGGGGGCGGCTCATAACGCTCCCTCAATTGCCGCAAGTTATCCCGCATTTCTTCGGGGGATATGTTGTACTTTTTTTCCAGCGCCCTGAAGGTCAGGTCCTCATCACCCGTCGCAGGTTCGATCCGGAGGATGTCAAAGACTTCTTTTTCAGAAATGTTGAGGCATTCAGCCGCTTCAGAAACAGTAATCCATTTCTGCACGAAATCGCCGGGACGCCTGTCATGGTGGATTTCAAAATCAACCTGGTGCAGAGCACGGTATACCCTCATGGACTGGCCTATCGCCAGCAGTGACAATATGACTATTAATCCGATTAACAGAAATAACTTAACCCGCCTGCTCATTTTCCATGCCCTATCTTCCTGGTTGTTTGGTGACAGTGTTTATATTCCCCCTGGCCAGCGAGGCGAAAACACCGCCCACACAGGTGACAGCAAAAACGATAAACGCCACGTTGGCGCTTTTCTGCAGCTGTTCAGCTACAGCCGGAGTCAGTTGGGCGCTGCCGACATAAAGGTCTATGATCATTGTAGCAATGGCCACACTAACAGCCTGGCCGATCAGCCGCATAGTACCGCTGGTTGACGATGCCACGCCGTAAAACCTTTTATCTACCGAACCCATGATGGCATTCATATTTGGAGAGGAAAACAAGGCGAAGCCGGTACCGAGCAGCATTAAGTTCCCCATAATGAGCCATACCGGTGTTTCTTTAACCACAAAGCTTAACAAGAAAAGACCGAGGGCTGACAGGCCCATGCCCAGGGATGAAACAGTCCTGGGCTGCACACGGTCGGAAAGCGCACCGGCAAAAGGCGAGAGCAGGGCCATCATCACAGGCTGGGCGAGGAGAATCATACCCGCAACCGAAGAACTGAAACCCATGACCACCTGCAGTACAAGAGACAGCAGGAAGGTCACAGCGAAGGTCGCGCTGTAGTTAATCAGCGCCGCCAGGTTGGACATGGCGAAAGTGATGTTCTGGCTGAAAAGTTTAATGTCTATGAGCGGCTGGCTTGTTTTCATCTCGTGCCTGACAAACAAAACCAGTAATCCCAGGCCCAGGACCAGCACATATTTAGCCAAATCTGATGTGGCGATTGAGGAAAACGCATACAGGAAAGCAACCAAACCAGCCATATAGAGGAATGTACCGGTTGTGTCAAAACTCTCGCCCTTGGCGCCAGCCCACTCACCCTTAATCCTGAAGGCGAATATTAAGGCAGAGAGACCGATCACGGCATTGAGAAAAAATATGGACTCCCACCCCAGGTGCTGGTTTATCGCCCCGCCCAGGACTGGTCCCAGCGACAGGCCGGTATATACCGTAGCCACATTGATCCCCAGGACCCGGCCCCGCTCCTGCGGGGGATAGACCGAGGTTAATATGGCCATGCCGGTCCCGAATGTCATGGCGGAACCTACGCCCTGCAGGATCCTTAAGCCGATCAGCGCCTGGATAGACCAGGCTAATCCGCAAAGCAGCGAGGAAAAAGAGAATATCATAATCCCCAAAGTGAACACCTTTTTCCTTCCCTGCATATCGGCAAGCCGGCCGAACGGCAGCAGGAAAGCGGCGGATGACAGAATATAGCTGCTGACCACCCAGCTAAGCATCAGCGCGGTGCTGTTAAACTCCCGCCCAATGGATGGTATAGCCAGGTTTATCGCGCTGCCCATGAAAGGCGTTGTAAATGAAGCTACCATGACAGTAAATAAAGTATATTTTTTTAGTTTGGAATCCTGATCCATTAATCTGCCTCCAACGATATTTAAATTTTAATTAGAATTTAATCCTCATACAGCATTATATAGCATCAATATATCATTCCGGGGCAAAAATTGAATCTAAAAGGCGTTTAATTTTCTTTTTTTCCTTGATATCAACCATATTATGACATAGTTAACATTTAATCTCCAAAACATAATAAATTTTTAATACTTCTGAAATATAAAGTTAATAAGTTTTAAATACACTTAATGTGGTTAAATATAGCTTCTTTTACTCAATAAAGGTTAGGGGTGTAGACAATGCGACTGGGAACCCTGCCTTCACATTATGACGACAATACACTGGTCTTAATGGTTCAGACCCCACGTACACTTTACGTATATTGGGATCTATCACCCAACCAGAGGGAGGCCCTGGCGGCTAAAAATAAATTGCAGCTGCGGTTAAATGTAGTAAACCGGGGTGTATACCGCACGTTCGACATCAAGCCTTCCTGGGACAGTTTTTATATTACCGGCGTTGGGCCGGGGCTGGCTTATTATTGTGATATCAGCATCCAAGAGAATAATGGTGAGTATTATCCGATCATATATTCAAACACATTATCAACGCCGCAGGAACTGCCCGGCGCAATAAATACCGTAGGATCCAATTTCTGGGGCGGCGGGGAATTCAGTACCAATAATGGCGCGTGGTCCAGCTACAGCTCAGGTGTATTTTATAAAAAATAGCGTAGGAGGAAGCAGGGGGGAAGCAGGGGGACGGTTCTCCTGCTTCCTTCACTGGCTGTTATCATACGCCTCGCGGAGCCAGGCGCGTACATCTTCGTCAAGTCCGGCCTCGTTTTCTATAATGACATGGTGCGTCCAGCGACCGGGGCGCGGTTCAACCACCTGCACAATCCGCTTATGTTTCACATGTCTCCTTAAACCGAAAGTAAGGACAATGCTGTTTTCGGGACGATTTTTCGCCCAGAGCGGCGGCAGCCACACCCATGCGAACCTGGTCCTTGTGCCAAAAGAAATTTGCGACTTCATTGCTTCCATTTTTACGGGTCCGAGCGACTTGATGTATAGCCGGACAGCATGAAATAATGCCATTGACACCGGCCGGCCCGCAAACAAGCCTTCGACAGTCCATTCACCTGGCGCCCTCATCCGCTTACCCCTTTCATAATGACAATAATTATACTGCGCAGCAATATAAATGTCTATTTAAACAGCACCCTGCCCAGCCAGGGCCTGTTGATCTTAACGGCCCTTTGCGGGCACAGTTCCTGGCAGCAAAAACAGCGTATGCACCTGTCCAGGTCCGGCACAGGAAATTTTTTATCGATGCTGATTGCCCCGGCCGGGCAGATCCGGGCGCATTCACCGCAGCTTATACATGTATCCCGGTCAAAAACGGGGTGCGGACGAAGCCGCCTGTTGAGCCCGCTGATCAGCCATCCCGGCAGGTTACCGCGCGAATTGGCCTTTAAAAGATCAAAGTCTATTGCTTTAGGCGGCACACGGAAGCGCAGCCTGGGCAGGGAAACCGCATCCCCCAGCAGGCGGACCTTTTTAATATCGCCGCTGATGTAACCCCTCTTAATTGAGACTGCAATAGTGGGTACATCTTCAGGCCTGATTCCCACCAGGGCCGCGGCGACCAGGTCCAGTGTAAAAGGGCAGGCGCCGGCCAGCAGCAGGCCAATGTGCACTGGTTCTCCCCCGGAAGGCCCCTCCCCTTCCATGCCAACGACCGCATCTATGATGTGCAGGCGCGGCGACACGGTCCTGGCGACGTCAACCAGCATCGCTGAAAACTCCTCCACACCCGGCATTCTGAAATGGTATTCCATCTTTTTCAGGCCGGGGATGACCCCGAACAAGTTCTTTACCGCGCCGGTCATCCTGGTTAAACCGTGTGTTTTCAGCTTGCTTATGGAGACCACTCCGTTGGCCTGCGCTATCTCTTCCAAGACAGTGATCCCGGCCAGGATGCCGCCCGCGGGGACTTTTACTGTAGTTTCCACTGTGTTGAAATTCAGGATGACTCCGCTTCGTGCGGCCGCTTCCGTTAAACCGCATCCTTTATAAACCCACTGCAAAATCCGCGCGTTAAGCGGCCCGCCAGGGCTGTCCGCCAGGACGGCCCTTCCGCCCGCCTCGATGATTGAACGGGCCGCGGCCTCAATAACCGCGGGGTGGGTGGTAACCGCCTCATCCGGACTTTTCCTCATTAATAAATTTGGCTTGATCACAATGTTTTCGCCGGGCTTGACAAAAACATCCCATCCGCCGAGAAGCTGGACCAGCCGGTTGACGGCGTCCTGCACAGTTTCCGGCTCGTAGCCGGCGCACTCGACAATAGCTACATCCTTTTCCAGGTTAGCACCCCCTCAAAATGCCGGCCTGCTCGCTGCCCAAGGAAGCAGGAGAACCGTCCCCGTGCTTCCCTGGAATTCCACAAAGACCCGGCTGTTGTACAACCGGGTCTTGTCTATTATTTCACACATCAATTTCCCGCGTCTCATACCATGTCTACGGCTGGCATTTGGCGCAGATTGACCGGAACAGTGTAGTGCTCAGATAGCGGTCGCCGCGGTCGGGCAGGATAGCCACAATAATGCCGGAATCTCTTTTCTTCGCTTCACGCAGTGCCGCAGCTATAGCCGCGCCGCTGGACATGCCAACAAAGATCCCTTCCTTTGTAGCCAGCAGCCTGGCCGTATCATAAGCCTCGTCGTCCTCTATATTGACCTTCTCATCCATCTGCTCCGGGTGGTATATTTTCGGTACTATCGCTTCCTCCATATTTTTCAGGCCCTGGATGGCATGACCTTTGTTGGGCTCGACCCCGATAATTTTTATGCCCGGCTTCTTTTCCTTGAGGTAGCGTCCTGTCCCCATCAGGGTCCCGGTCGTGCCCATGCCGGCGATAAAAACGTTGATTTTCCCTTCCGTCTGCGCGAAGATCTCCGGACCCGTGGTCTCGTAATGGGAGAGGGAATTGTTTTCATTCGTAAACTGGTCGGGCATATAATATTTATCCGGTTCTTCCGCAAGCATCCTGCGCGCCAGTCTGATCGCTCCATCAGTGCCTTCGCAAGCCGGGGTAAGCACCGCTTCCGCACCGTAAGCTTCAAGAATGCGGCTCCTCTCCACACTGACGCAGCCGGGCATTATCAGTTTAACCCGATACCCTTTGGCAGCCCCGATCATAGCAATGGCAATGCCGGTATTGCCGGAGGTCGGTTCCAGGATAATCTTGTCTTTGGTCAGCTCTCCTGATTCCACAGCCTTCATGATCATATAATACGCTGGTCGATCTTTGACCGATCCGCCAGGATTGCTGCCTTCCAGCTTTCCGAAAATCCTTGCTTTGTGGCCGTTGGGCAGGTTTTTTAACTCAACAAGCGGCGTATTGCCGATAGCAGAAAAGATATCCACAATTTTCCCTCCAGTTGTCTGGTCAGTCTATGTTTTAATTATTTCACATGTAATAACTGATTAAAAGTGCCTGTTTCACCTAGGATCCCTTAAATACGGGCTCGCGCTTTGTCAGAAATGCTGCCAGGCCTTCCTGGTAATCACCACTCTGAGACGCGTTAAGCACTCCCTGCCGCTCTGCCTCCAGCTGACGTTCCAGGAGCGGCAACAGCGCCTCGTTTAAATTTGCCTTGGCAATCGCAAATGACCGGGTGGCGCCGGCGGCCAGTTTTTCCGCCCAGAAGCGTGTCGCCTCTTCAATCTCCTCCGGCGCAACTACCCTGTGCACCAGGTTCATGGCCAGAGCCTGCTCCGCATCATAAACAGGATCGAGAAAGATCATTTCGCTCGCCCTGGCAAAGCCTGCCAGCAGGCCGACCCAGAGGCTCCAGCCGGCGTCGGGCGCCAAGCCGAGACTGGTATAGGCCTGTTTGAATTTAGCTTTACTGGAGCAGAGGCGCAGATCACAGGCCAGCGCCAGTGACATCCCTGCGCCGCCCACAGATCCGTTGATCACAGCCAGCACCGGTTTTGGCATCTGCCTGATCGACAGGATGATCCGGTTCACCGGCTCCAGCACACGGCGGACAGGTTCACCGGGATCCGAGCTGGCAAACTGCTCAAAATATTTAATATCTCCTCCGGAACAAAAAACCCTGCCGCAGCCGGTCAGCACTACAACCCTTATTTCCTGATCCGCGCGGCACATCTCCAGAGCGGCACATAATTCGTTGGATATGTTCAGATCCAAGGCATTGAAGCTGGCAGGCCGGTTCAAGGTGATGGTCGCGACAGGGCCGTCTTTACAAAAAATGATATCTTTGAAAGACATAAAACCACTCCCCTCATAATATAACGATTCCTGTTATTATTCGCTAGGCATTACTTTTTTCCCGCTTGTAAATATTATTTATGTTAAATTAAATGTATAGGCCTTGCTTAACCCTGCACAGCTATAGCAGCAGCTATTGCTGCACCGATACCAGATCCGTCCTTCGTAAATCTGACGGTCACCTGTCCCGCTCTATCTGTTAAAATTTCATCCAGGGCTGACCTCAGGTTTTGGGCATAACCGGTCATCTTTTCATACAGTGAACCATCAATAGCGATTGTATGCAGGTTTGTTAACAGCGGGTCAAGATGCTGCAGTATTCCAACATATGTGGCAGCCGCCAGCCTCGCAGACCTTACAGCTAATAAAGAGGCGCTGGTCTTAAGCGCGCCGAGTTCCGCAAGCAGCGGATCCTTAATACCCGTGGCTTCCTTGAGCCAGGATGCCGTTTCGATAAGGCCTTTGGTATCATCACTGATCATAGCAGACATATGCTCAGGGCTCAAGGAATAAGGTTTAAAGGGAAAACCTGTCATATCGCAGGGCCGCCCCTGAAAAAGAAGTCCCTGCTGTACCAGATCGAGTACAACCAGCCGCATCAGCTCTCCCAGGTAACGGCCGGATACCATCTTTTCCAGCACCTGTTCACTGGGCTTTTCACTGCGCATATCCAGCTGCCGGTCATAAACATTCGCCGGGAGCGCGTCGAAGTTGCCGGATTCTATGTTAATGATCATCGGGCAATGATGCTGCGGCTGCTGCGGCGGCTGCGGCTCCAGGTAACAGGTGTTATGCCCTGTGCCGCAGATCGAGCCGATATCAGTGTGCGGGTCACCATAAGCCGCCGCCAGCAGTGTGGCGACAGTATCGTTTGTGACGGCAACAGGCCTGACACCATGCAGACCGTGCTTTTTCAAGGCCTCCTCCAGAAGTTTATTCACATCCCTGCCCTCCGCCAGCCTTGTTTTAAATTCCTTTGTCCAGCCGATCAGCACCGCCTTGTTCAGGGCATACATTTTAGTGGGGAAAGAAAAAGTATGGCCCAGGAAAATATTTACACCAGGTGAAATAAAATTTGCTATCTGATCAGCCAGAAAACAAAAAAGTTCCCGCCCGGTTGCGGCTGACGCTGTATAATCGTAGCTGCCGCCGGGATCCTTTAAAGGCACTGATTTCCTCTTAATAATTGTAATTTCACCATTCCCCTGCAGGCTGACTAAAGAAACCCTGACATTTGTACCGCCGAAATCGACTGATAAAAATACCCCATTCTCTCCGCCACTGGGGGTGTCTAAAAATGAGGGCAGCATTTTCAGCGGCCCCTTTAGACCGGTCAGGCCTTTATGCATGTCTTCATGAAATTTTTCAGCGATCACCAGCATCTCCGGCACTGTTATGCTGAAACAATCTTGCAGGGCCTGCAGCGCATGGTTTAAGCTGTCATATTTTTGGATAATGCACTCTGACATATCTATTCCCATCTCTTTTATAAAAATGCCACTCAACTAATGTTAACATATTTGTGCGGCGAATAACAATTTTGCGGGCAGATAAAAATACCCGCAATTCCTTGTCTAAAGGATGTGCGGGTTAAAGCAGCTTTGTATTATTTGTTTTACGGCAGCCTAATTAAGCTTGTGATTTTTATAATCGAGGCCTTTGAGCATTGCTTTAACGTTATCTGCCAGTACCTGCTGGTTGTATCCCCCTTCAAGTACCGCAAAATATCGCCCGCCGCAATAATCACAGGCATAACTGGCGATCATTTTCCCGATTTCAGCAAAGTCCTCTGTTTTCAGCGTCTTTCCCCAGTCCTCGATGTGGCGGTCGAATCCAGCGGAAAGGGCTACCAGATCACAGTCCCTGTTGTCCTCCAGGCACTGTTCCAGGCCTTCCCTGCTGTCAAGATGATAGTACACAACTTCAGGCGCCTGCGCAAAAATATTTCTGGTTCCATCCCCGAGGCGGAGATCAATATCAACAATCAGGACCTTGCTGACAAGTTTTTCGCTGCGCAATTTTTCCACAGCTATCGCCACGTTATTAAACCAGCAGTAACAACGCATTCCAACCTGCCTTCCCTGGCCGCGGGATCACGGTCATAAACCTCGTTAAACTTCTCATGAAAAATTACTTTCACGCCAACCTCCACAATGAAGCTCGAAATATGTAGAATAATGTAATAATTATATCATAAAAAATACTGTATACATATGGATCAGCGAAAAAAAGTATTCAACCTGACTAAAAAAAGCTAAATTTACTAAAAAAGTATCCGATAGTATTAGAACAGATGCTTTTTATAGTATTTTCATATAATTGGAAAAATATAAAGGAGTAAAACCAAAAATAACGAAAATAAAGAATTTAAATGCAGATACATAAGGGGGTTAATTATGCGGGGCTTTGGCAGGGAGACTAAGAATGATACAGAAATAATCGTTGAGACTACTTTAATCAAAAATGACCCGTCACAAAGTGTAAAGAAGCATGCCTGTCCAATAGTTTTTTTAACCGACAGGTATAAAATCATTGGCAGCATTTATATTTCAGTAAACATCCGTCTCAACGATTTTTTGTTGTCTTCAAGTGATTTCATTCCGGTTACCGACGCAGTTATTTATGATGTTGCCGATGGCAAAGAACTATTCAAGACAGAGTTTGTCTCTCTGAGGAGAGACATGATCAATATCGCCATGGAATTAAAATAGAAACGCACAACTAAAGACAAACAACCTCACTGTGTAAGCGGGGTTGTTTTTTTGTTCAAATATCACTATTTAACCAGTACCATCTTGTCTCCGGTCCGGATTTTATCGACTACATCCATTCCCTTAATTACACTGCCAAAAACAGCGTACTGCCCATCCAGCCAGGGCGCGTCCTTTTTAAGAATATAAAACTGGGAACCGGCCGAGTCTGGATCCTGGCCCCGTGCCATAGCCACATTACCACGTAAGTGTTTAAGCTCAGGGGAGGTTTCAAGCGGTATTGTCCACCCAGGCCCCCCGCTGCCGTTACCACTGGGATCCCCGCCCTGGACTACCCAATCCTCCACGCGGTGAAACGAAAGCCCATTATAAAAATCTGACTTTACCAGCCTTGCAAAATTCGCCGCGGTCACAGGCATTTTTTTCGGGTAAACCTCGATCACGAGATCCCCTTTTGTCGTCAGCAAAGTAACTATTTTAACGGTAACGGGAGGCCTTTCATTTATCCAGTAAGCTACGGCGATAACCAAAAGGACGACAAGCGCGATCGCGGCTATGCTGATCATATTCTTCTTCCTCATTTCAAAAGAATCAAATCTATAAATTCGACCAGAACAAGAAATACCCTGCTCACTTCAGGAGCAGGGCATGGGTGGATTGTGTAATATTTGCTTACTCTTTAGTGTACTTTTAATTATCAATCCTGGAAATCTAAAAAACAGTAAATCATTTTACTAAGAAATCATGCTCGGCAGGATAGTAGCGATCTGCGGGAAGATCATCAAAATAACAATGCAAACCAACACCGCAATCAGGAAAGGCCATATTCCCTTAAATATCACTTCCAGGGGGACGTCCGGAACTATACCCTTGATGATATAAACGTTCATGCCGACCGGGGGAGTAATTACGCCCATCGCCACCACCATGACGATGATCACCCCAAACCAGATCGGATCGTAACCGAGCGTCGTAACGGCGACCGGGTAAAAAATGGGTATTGTCAGCAGAACCAGAGCCAGCGCATCGATCAAACAGCCCAGGATCAAATAAATGAAAATGATAATCGCCATGATGGCAAAAGGAGGCAAGGGCAATGCTCCGGCCCAGTTGGCCAGTTCAAACGGGACCCTGCTCACAGCCATGAAGCGGCCAAACATCACAGCCCCGGCCACCATGAACATGATCATGGCGCTGGTGCGCGTAGTATCGTAGAGGGATTTTTTAAAACCTTCCCAGCTCAGCCGCTTCTCCACAAGCGCTACCGCCAGCACCCCCGCAGAGCCTACCGCGCCAGCCTCCGTAGCAGTGAACCAACCGGCAAACAGCCCGCCGATAGAGAGCAAAAAGACAAACAGGACCTCTCCCAGGCCGCCGCGCATCGCTCCAATCCGCTCCTTCCAGCTTGACTTCGGACCCGCGGGTCCGAGGCTGGGATTGCGGAGAGTCAGGATATAGATGGCCGCTATATACAGCAGCATGAGCAAAATACCGGGCAATATTCCAGCCATGAACAGCTTGCCCACCGACTGCTCGGTCGCCATGCCATAGACAATAAAGATCACGCTGGGCGGGATCAGCACGCCCAGGACTCCGCCGGCAGCGATGCTGGCTGTGGCCAGAGAAGTGTCATACTTGTATTTCTTCATTTCCGGCAGGGCAATCGCCCCCATAGTTGCCGCCGTGGCCGTGTTGGAGCCGCAGATGGCGCCAAAGACAGCGCAGGCGACCTGTGTCGCAATAGCCAGACCGCCGGGCCAATGGCCAATCAGCTTGTAGGCAAAAATATACAGCTGCGTGCCGATCCCGGAATAATATGCGAGAAATCCCATCCAGACAAACATGGGGATGACGCTTAAAGAATAAGAAGACAGGTTGGAATACATCTCCTTGGCCACCATATTCATGGCTGCCTGCGGCGAGACCATGA
The DNA here is from genome assembly GCA_002402945.1 of Pelotomaculum sp. UBA4789. Classification (GTDB taxonomy): domain Bacteria; phylum Bacillota; class Desulfotomaculia; order Desulfotomaculales; family Pelotomaculaceae; genus Syntrophopropionicum. The sequence goes on along the minus strand of DHGV01000052.1, from coordinate 51,142 downwards.
AGCTGAACCCTGCAAAACCCGCCAGGGCCATAGCGATCGCGATCGGCATCCGCAAAGCGACCAGCGCCAGGAAACCCAGTATGCCGATTAGACCAATAGCAAGTGGTGTCATCCGTTATTTGCCGCCTTAATAATAAATTCGATAGACCTTACCAGCAGTACCAGGCAGTAGACCAGCAGACCCAGGGCGATCAGGTAGACAAAGGGATATATAGGCACCTGGGTGGTCGGGGAAACCAAACCGCTTTCCATCATGCTCCCGGCATATAGACCGACATACCAGGCGCAGACAGCCAGGAAACACGTCGAGATGATGTTAATCAGCCCGCTGAGCGCAGCCTGCAGCCTGGCGGGCAGCCTTTCCGCCACCAGGCTGATGTCAATATGCGCATTCTGCACGCCGCAGTAAGCCAGCGCCAGTCCTGTCACCAGCGCGGTAAGCAGCCCCACGTATTCATAGGCGCCGAAAACCGGTGTCTTGAAAATCGCGCGCAGCAATATGTTCACAACGATTAAAACCATTGTTGCCACCAGAAAAAATCCCGCTGCCTGGTCCAGCACCCGGCTGAGTCCCGTGACCAGGCCTGAAAACCGTTTCATCTGACCAGTTACCTCCGCCACCTATTTGTATTCCGCATTGTATTTCACAGACAGTTCCTTGACCTTGTTCAGGATCTGCTGGCCATCGATTCCTTTTTCCTTCATACTGGCCACATATTCATCCTGGATCGGCTTGATAACTGTAATCCAGCGGTCCGCTTCGTCCTGTGGCAGGGTGATCAGCTTCATGCCCTTTTCATCAACCGCATACTTCAGGGCAGCTTCGTTCTGCTTGTCCCAGAGTCCCATAGCTACATTGCCAAAGAATTCCTCGTTGACCTTTTCAATGGCTTTCTGGTTTTCGGGAGAAATGGAGTTCCACTTGTCCAGGTTCATGGTCACAAAGAACAGGGTATTGTACAGGAAAGGAGTCTTGGTTATATATTCGGTAACTTCAGCCTGCTTCCAGCCCTGCAGTATCTCCATTGGTCCCAGGTTGCCCTTGACCACGCCCTTGGACAAGGACTCGTAGGCGTCTGACTGCGGCATCGCCACGGGGTTTGCCCCCAATGCCTTCAGTGTCTTGGCGCTGAGGCCGGTGGCCCTGATTTCCATACCCTGCAGGTCAGCTTGGGTCCGTACCGGGATTTTTGTGAACAAGTCTCCCGAGCCGGTGGTCAGAACCATCATCAGCTTTGTATCCTGCACTTCTTTGGGATTGATCTGTTTTATGCCCTCCCAGGCGACCTTACTGGCAACCTTTGAGCTGTTGTAAGTAACGCCGGGCAGTTCGAATGCTTCCAGCGCGGGGAAGCGCCCCCTGGTATATGAGAAACATGACAGGCCCATATCAGCAACCCCGTTTACTACACCGTCATAAATCGCGTCTGCTTTCAGCAAAGTTTCCTGGGGATAGCTGGTAACTTTTACCTGGCCGTTGGTAGCCGCTTCGACAGCCTTGGCCCAGGGCTGGATTAAATCTTTTTCAGCCGGGTGAGTGCTCGGGAAAAAATGCGCCAGCTTAAGCTCAACCACCTTGCCCTGTGTTGGGGCGGATGTTTTCGATGAACAGCCTGTCAGGACAAGCAGCGATGTCACCGCCAGCAGCATTAATATCATGCCTGTTGCCCTTACAGTCTTCCATCTTCCATTGCCAAACCATAATCTTTTCACTGTTTTTCCTCCTTGTGTAAAATATTTTTGCAAAATAAAAAAACCCCTATAGGAGTTTTAGGCGAGCAGTAAAATCATTTTTACTTGAAATGGGAATAAAAAATAACATGATACTCCCTTTGCCTGCCGTATTACCATCCTACATTTCAATAAATCTTTGTACATCATTAATTCTACCGTGCTGCTGTAATGAAAAACACTGTCAATAAACCGGTATTTTTCACCTTCCTTCCCGAAAAACTCTATCATAATATTCTGTGGCAGCGGTGAATTTCCTGCAACACAGAAAAATCTTTTCTTTGTTTTTTATTCTAATCACTAAAAACATTACGCAGCTAAAAGAACATGACATCTCTGCCCTGGGTGTAAAGAAAAATATGTTATTAAATTAAACCAAATAAAGGAATATTGCTGTTTTCCGCCGAAGATATCAATTTTAAAGAAATCATTAAAGTTTGGTGATGAAAATGTTCCAATCCCTCTTCCGGTATCTCTTACAGCAAAACAATGATATTGTCCTCTTAATCGGCCGTGACGGGCGAATTGTTGATGCGAATGATACCGCGCTGTCAGCATATGAATACAATCGCGGGGAACTGCTGGCCATGAACATACAGGACCTGTGCGCCCCCGGCGATAATTTTGACGTGCCGGAAACGATTAAGGGCTCAGCCGGCCAGGCCATCAAATACAAAACATTACAGGCGAGTAAAAGCGGGATGGTCTTACCTGTAGAGATCATCGCCAGGAGCGCCAGTATAGACAATGAAGAAATGCTCCTCTGTATTATCAGCATCCTGTCTGAAAATGAGGCAGCCGAAACATCCGGTGATATTGTGAATGAATACAAAGAACTAAAAAAAGCTTACGAAGAAATCAAGGCAGCCTATAAGGAGCTGGCCAAAACCACTTACGAATCATTCAATGACATCAGCAGCCTGGTACTCTCCAAGCGAAAAGAGGAATTAGCGCGCAAGCGCGCTGAAATGCTTTCAAACACTGATCACCTGACCGGCGCTTTAACCCGGCGGGCTTTCGATAAGCGTCTTGATGCTGAAATTAACAGGGCCAGGCGGGAAAATCTGTCTCTGGGTGTGGTTCTTGTTGATTTAGATTGCCTTGAGCAAATTAACGATACCACCGGCAAGCAGGCAGGTGACGAAGTCCTGAAAATACTGGCTGATTTCCTGATGCAGCAGTGCCGTACATATGATTTTGTCGGCCGCTACGGCGCTGAAGAATTTATCGTGTGTTTGCCCGGGGCCGGCAGGGAAGATTCTTTCAAAAAAGCCTCTTCGCTGTGCGAAAATGTACAAAAATTAAAAGTTCCCGGCCTTGATAATGTTAAACTATCAGCAAGTTTTGGGGTTACAGCCTTGAGAACTACTGTGGGGGAAAACATTGACACAATTATAAAGAGGGCTGATAAAGCATTGAACCAGGCAAAAATGGACGGAAGAAACTGTGTCCGCCGGGAAGATTAACGACAAATTAGGGAGCCGGGAACTGAAAAATTATCATACAATTTTTGCATATTAGATTATCACATTATGTATCTCATATTAAGGCCGCTGTTGATGAACTGACAGCGGCCTTTCATTTTTTATGCTTATCGAAAATATGTTTACTGATTTCTTTCCCGTACTTTCAGCCATTCTTCATTTCCTAAAAAGCTGCCCTCCACATTTGACTCCATCTCCAGAAACATCTTCAACGGCACTGTAAATGAGAGGATGTCCTTGTCCACCTGTTTTCTGGCGGAAACATCAGTGAGCCCGATAATCGCCCTCGGATTTTCGGCCTCAGCTTCCCTGTAAGGGAAGATGCAGACGCTGTGACACCCGGCTCCAAAAGGCGCGATAACATTATCAGTTGTTTCGCGCTCATAGTTGGCCAGGACTACCAGAGCGGATAACTGGTCGGGATTGGCCAGGAATATCACAACCCTTGGGATTTCACCAGCAGCCAGCTTTTCCAGCGGCTTAAAGACAATATATTCCGTGGGCACGTCCACTACCGGGAGAGCATCAATAAATTTTCTTGCTAATTCCGGATTTTTCACATAACGTTCACCATGTTCGAGGGCCGGCATGTTCCTGACAATATTCCTGCCCATGTCGGTCCCGGTAAATTCCTTGTTGCCTGTTGACAAGAAGTACTCTATGCCGCCGGGAAAATTCTTATAAGTATCGCCGAAGCCTAATCCTGTGCCGCCGCCGGTGCATCCGAAAGTTTTCCTGTCAAACACTGCCGTTTTCCCCTTGGCCGCGGCGTTTAACATGGAAACCGCGCAGCCCCACCGCCCCTCCTTGAATTGCAGGGCCGGCTCGGGTTTTTCGTTGGTGAAGACCACAGCGACCGGTGAATACTTCATGCCCACTGCCTTAGCTATTTTACTTTCCATGACATCCGCACTCCTTTAAAATATTCCCGCCCATATTTTATCATACTTGAAAGCCCAATGAGTTAAGTCATCTGTAAAACATTTGCAAACCAGACAAAACAAAAACCCGCCAGAATATGGCGAGCTGTTTTATAGGGCTTTATATAGATTTTCAGGATCATGTTTCTCTATAGCTTATTTCTGTGCCTAGGCCTTGGTTGCCTGATCTTTTGCTTTTACTTCCTCCTGGTCTTCGATGTCAGCCTGACTGGAACGTTTAAATTCCCGTATGGTTTTGCCCACTGCCTTGCCTACATCCGGCAGCTTGCCCGGCCCGAAAATAATCAGGACCACTACCAGGATAAGTACTAAGTGCAAGGGCTGTAACGCGCCTGAAAACATGCTTGTCCCCCCTTTTAAGGTCTTATGATGATTATACCAGATAAAAATATAAACGCAATTGCTAAATCACAGCTGTCACCTGCCGGAAATCGATTAAGGCTGAAAATGTGTTATCCTTGTGTCACCCTGTTTATATAATTCATTATTTCTTCCGATCTCGTGTAATCGCTCCTCTCGAGCAGGGTCTGATATTCCTCCAGTATAGCCGCAAGTTTTGTTCCCTTCTGGTTGGCGATAGTATTTTCATAGCTTTTTAAGAACGATTCTTTTGTTTTTTCTGTCTGGTAATCAAATAAAGGGGTATTGTTTAAGCCAAGCAGATAGGCCTTCAGGTAATAGTTGTGCAGCTGCTTAACCTGCTGTATCAGGACAAAATCAGGATAACTGTCAATATATTTTTCCGTTTTTACAATTCTGTTTGCCAGCTCATCCAGGCTTATCACCAGGGCCGCGTCTTCAGCAAAATGCTTGTTGTATTCATCAGACATGATCTCAAGATACCCGGCAGTTTCAGTTGAAGTGTAACCGCCGAAATCTTTCAGTATTTTATCATAATCAATTTCAAAATAATACATGCCCTCGGATACGGAAAGTTTGTAGCCGTTGCTGAAGGCATCCTGCAACAGGTTCTTAATATTGTCTTCTTTTATGTTCTGCAGCTGGATCAAGTCTTCATACTTGTAGTTGTTCACGATAATATTTATTTCCTGAGAAAATATCTTGTCTTCATAGTCTTTCAGCTGTTTCTGCAGGACTTCTATAAGATTTACAATTGTTTTATCAAAATTCTCCTGGCTGAGGTAGGTTTTGTTCGCTTCAATAAAACCAGCCAATTCCCCGGCAGGCTTGTTTTCATTTATCAGGACCTGGTATTGGTTCATGAGTTCTTCCTGGCTGGGGTTTACCCGCCCGGTATCATTTGTTTTGTCAGCTTTTGCACAGCCGCCAAAGATGAGCAGAACAACAATTAATGCTCCAAATAATATTTTTTTCACAGCCGTCACCCTTTCTTTATTGTAAAACTAACCAATAGGACGCCGGGGAAGTTATCCTTCTATGGCTATTCCGCCTGATCAATAAATACTGTCATCCCATCAGAAGCGGCTGTGACTTCAGTGCCCAGCTCAATCGCCAGCCTTCCAGCCAGTTCCCAGGGCCTGGCCTTCAGCATGGTCCTGCCGAAGTGCGTTAATATCGCTTTGCCGGGCTTTATTGTTGAAATAATATTTTTAACATCATCAATATTCAGGTGCATCACTTCAGCGCTTACATGAGGCATGTACCTCACCACGTTGAAGATCATAACATCTGACCCTTTATAGCTTTCCATTAGACCAGGAAAGAATTTTGTGTCGACTAAAAATGATACTATCCTGCCGTCGATATTAAACTTGATGCCGTATGTTTCCGCGGGATGCTGGTGTCTAACCGAGGTTGAAAAAACCAGGTCACCCAGTCTGTACTCCCTGTCCTCTTCCAACACCACGATATCCTCCAGAAAACCACGCAGGTAGTTCAGGAGCACCGACAACTCACCGGAAATGCATTCTGCCGGGGCAAACAACACGCCGCGTTTGCGCCACCCTCCGCCTGTCATGGAGTCGATCAGCACATTCAAGTCATTGCTGTGGTCAATATGGGAGTGCGTCAGGATAATAGCATCCAGTTCTTCAACATCAATCCTGGGTTTTGAGGCAGCCATCCTAACCAGCGTGCCGGGACCCGGATCTAAAATTATTTTCTTGTTTTTTAAAGAGATGTAAACTCCTGCGGAAGATCTCAGCTGCCTGGCCATCACAACCCTGCCCCCTGAGGTGCCCAAGAACTTGATAAAATTGATATTGTCCACCAGTCCGCCTCCTTTACAGGCTAGCTTAATCTTATACTAAAAACAGGTTTTTTTACATGGCACAAGCCGCCCAGTCGTGTTAAAATTATTAAGACAATTTAATTAAGGAGGCTTTTTTATGAATAAAGGTTGTCTTCAAAGTGAGCAGGTAACACAGGGGGTTGCCCGGGCGCCGCATAGGGCTCTGTTTTACGCCATGGGCTATACCAGTGACGATTTGAAAAAACCGCTGATCGGCATTGTAAATGCCTTTAACGAAATTATACCTGGACACATCCACCTGCGGGATCTGGCCCAGGCCGCCAAGCTCGGAGTAGCAGCGGCAGGCGGCACACCGGTGGAATTCCCGGTTATTGGCATATGTGACGGGATCGCCATGAATCATGACGGCATGAAATATCCTCTCGCCAGCCGTGAACTGATTGCCGATTCAATTGAAACCATGGTCGTGGCCCATAAGTTTGACGGGTTGGTCCTCATAGGGAACTGTGACAAGATCGTGCCGGGCATGCTCATGGCAGCGTCCAGGCTCAATATACCGTCTGTGTATGTTGGCGGCGGGCCGATGCTGACAGGAACCTATATGGGTCAGAACGCGGACCTGGTGCGGCCCCTTTTTGAAGCTGTGGGAGCTTACGCAGTAGGCGCGATCACGGCCGCTGAAATGGAAGAGATGGAACAAAGCTCCTGCCCCACCTGCGGCAGCTGCGCCGGTCTTTTTACCGCCAACTCCATGAACTGCCTGGTGGAAGCACTGGGTATTGGTTTGCCGGGCAACGGTACAATCCCGGCTCCGTACGGGCAGCGCAAAGCACTGGCCAAGATTGCCGGCCAGCAGGTCATGCAGATGGTCAGGGAAAACATCCGCCCCCGGGACATCCTGACACTGAACGCCTTCCACAACGCCATAGCCCTGGATATGGCTATCGGTGGTTCCAGCAACACGGTCCTGCACCTCCTGGCCATTGCCGACGAGGCTGGAGTGCCTCTCAGGATTGAGGACTTTGATAAAATCAGCACCCGTGTCCCCAACATCGCCAAACTCAGCCCCGGCGGCACACACCGCCTCTTCGACCTGTTCGTGGCGGGAGGAATTTCAGCGGTGTTGAAACAGCTGGCCGATGCGGGATTGCTGCAGCTGGAAGCAATAACAGTTACGGGTAAATCGCTCGGCGAGAATATCAGCGGCGCCGCGGTTCGCGACAAGCAGGTTATTCGCCCCATGGACGACCCCTACAGTAAGGAAGGCGGTATCGCCATTCTAAAAGGCAACCTGGCTCCGGACGGGGCGGTTGTGAAACAGTCGGCAGTAGCCAAAGAAATGCTGAAGCATAGCGGGCCGGCACGTGTTTATAACAGCGAGGAGGAAGCCTTTGCGGCGATAATGGAAGGTAAAATTAATAAGGGTGATGTGGTGGTCATCCGTTATGAAGGGCCAAAAGGCGGGCCGGGCATGCGTGAAATGTTGAGCCCCACGTCATCGATTACCGGTATGGGGCTTGACAAGGATGTGGCCTTAATCACTGACGGCCGGTTTTCCGGCGGCACCCGTGGCGCCTGCATCGGCCATATTTCGCCCGAAGCTTCCGAGAGCGGCCCTATCGCCCTGCTGCAGGAAGGCGATATTATAGAGATCGATATTCCCAAACGTATCTTACGTGTCAAACTGTCTGATGAGGAGCTTGCCGCCCGGCAGAAAAACTGGAGGCCGCCCGCTCCCAAGGTAACCGGCAAGAGCTACCTGGCCCGTTACGCGGCGATGGTGACATCCTCCAGCACGGGCGCCGTGCTGAAAGTTCCTGAATAAAAACAACCCAGGGGGACGGTTCTCGTGGCATACGATGGTCGGCTGAAGCCGACCCTACGACGCTCTGGTGATACCAGACAGATGAACGGGGACACATCCGAATTCAGGATATGTCCCCGCTTTATTTGGGTCAACAGAAAGGGACTCCCCTAACTGTAGGGCCGGATTCATCCGGCCAGGTATAATACATTCGTACAAAAGTTTAAAACAAAAACTGTTTTTATCCTTTGACAACGGTTAATAGCATTTTAAAGCTGCGCCGGGCTTCCAGAGCGTGAGGTATGCCTTTCGGCATGACGATGCATTCACCGGCTTTCACGATGAAAAGCTGACCACCGATGGTAATCTCAGCTTCTCCGTCCAGGATCTGAACCAGAGCGTCGCCGGGCGCTGTATGCGCACTGATCCCCTCTCCCTGGCTGATTGAAAACAACGTCAGCGTGAATTGCGGCAGTTGAGCCAGGGTACGGCTGATCACCCTGCCTTCCTGATAGTCCACCAGCTGGTCCATTTTTACAACTTCCGCAAAATTAATGTTCTTCATCATGCTGTTCTCCATTTTGCTTTACCCTCGCCTTCCGAAAGTAGATATTATTAGCTCCAGTTTAATCGCTGTCTTCCTTTAATTCAATAACGACACCGCAGCAACAGGCTGGACAGATAAATTCATCATCTGGAAAAACATCTTCACCTGCAACAGGACTGCTGCTTTCTAATAAGCAACCGCACTCCGGGCAGTCGTTATTATCTTTACTGCAGCCGGTGTCCCGGCGCTGATTATCAGGTCTGCTTGCTTGATCAGTCCTGCTGGACAATTCTATCACACGCTTTTCTAAATCATTTTCATTTACTTAAAATCTGCCAGGGCTCCGGTTCCCCAGAAAAAGGTCACAGTCAAATGCGCCATAAGAACCGTCCCCCCGGCAGTTTTCTTTTAAAATGCGTTACGAGAACCGTCCCCTTGGCTGTTTTTTATGTTAATGCAGTATGGATGGATCTGCGCGGTTCTGGCAAAGGTCGGTGAGCAGCTCCAGAAACAGGGTCTTGGTCAGCGGTTGCCTGTTCTCCATGCAAATCCAGCCTTTTTTACTTGAGTAAAGCAAAGCGTAGCCGCGCTTGTTGTTGGTCATATCCACACGCCCGATCGCCCCGATGGCGAACCTTCCTGCAGGCTTCAGCTCGATCAGGTCGTTTTTCGCTTTTAAGTACAGCACGGGCATGCTGTACTTGCCGATATGCTCCTCTTCCATTTCCTCTGTCGTTTCGATAATCTCTGCAGCGGGCGTGCAGCAGGGACAAGATGCGCCGTGCGGCCTGATCCAATCTTTCAGCTGTTTTACCAGGCCGTCAAGGGCCGCGAGCCAGTCCTCTTTGATTTTTTGATTTGTCAATGCCTCCTCATCGGGCGGTGCGATCATTTCATCAACTCCAAATATATAATTTCAACCATTATTGGTTTTGACCCAAGCAAAATCAACCGCAGCTGCAATATTACTTAACGATATTTACTGCTGCCATTAAGATCGCATTATTGTGCCGGGGGTGAGGCCGCTGCTGGAGCCGCAGGCGGCGCCACAGCCGTATACTGACGGCCGCGGTAGATGGCCAGGACAACACCGCCCAAGGCCAGCGCCGCCACGATCAGGCTGATAAAGGCGCCGGCAACCGGGATTTTACCCAACAGGATCAGTGCGGCATAGCAGATCATGAAGGGCCAGATGATGTGCACCCTGCCTTCCCAGCCGAAACTTTTAGACAGGTAGCGACCGCCAGCATCACCGACGATAATGTTTGCAGCACATAACAGCACCATGTAAACCACGATCAGAAATATCGACAGCGGTATGCCGATCACTGTTATTAGCAGGAGCAGGGCAGCCAGCGGCGCCACGAGAAGCGCCAACACACCCCAGCCAAGCGCTGAACCAGGTTTGTTTAAAATATTTTCACTGAATTTTTCCCATACCTGTGGAAAAATCAGCAACAGGACACCCCACACCAGTAAACCGGCAATAAACCGGAAAACCACTCCCGGCCAGTTAAATCCTTTATGGCGGACCTGCGGTTCAGCTGCCTGTTTTTGTATCAAATCCCACTTTGTTGTCCCTGTAATTTTAGCGTTTGGAGAAATTTCAGCCTCGTTTGGAGAGCCATAGGTTAAATTACCATTGACAGAAGCTGCTTGTCCGATTGACAATTGATCGACATTCCAGAAATAAGCGCTGCCCCCGACAGGCCCATTGATGCGTATTGTTCCTGCGGAGCCCATCGCCTGACGGCCCAGCAAGCCAGAAAAAGTTGCCGTACCAGCAAAGACCAGCGCGTCACCTCCAATCACAGAATCTTCATTCAGCCTGACCTGGGCAGCGGCCGCAGTCAGGCTCTTGCCGATTTCACCGTTAATGTCCAGGTCGGAAATAGCGCAGCGGGCGTTGCCGCTGATATTGCCATTGACCCTGATTGACCTGGCGGCTCCCAGCAGATCACCATTGATATTACCATTGATGGTGATATCCTGACCGGCTGCAAACACGTCCCCGTCTACATCTGCATCTACGACAATGAAGTTGCCTGATATAAAAAGCGGTCCGGTAATTATTCCCGGCGGCACATTCACCATATCCCCGGTGATCTGTTCCATCGCCCCGGCCGGCAGGGCAAAACCTAAAACAACCAGTGCGATTACAGCCACTTTCACCACTTTACGCTTAATATTAAACATGCAGCCGCCTCCTATTAAGTGCCTGGTTACCACTTAAGCACACCAGAAAATCAGCAACCTCAAATAGCCTCAAAATATCCAAACGAGGCCCACCGCTTCAAATACCGACAAGCCCCGGAATTCCATTGTATTCTTTAAATGCTTAAACTTTTTCCGCAAACGCTTCTCCAAAGACCTCGCAGGCCTTGATTTCCTCAGTAGTCGGGTTGTACTGCGCCTTGATGCCCTCAGCCATTATTTCAATTCCTGCTTCTTTCAGCTTGGTTTCAATGATTTTAACAGACTCGCCGCTCCAGCCGTATGAACCGAAAGCAGCGCCGATTTTGCCTTTAAACTTCAGGCCCTTGATTATATCCAGCATCGCTGCAACATCCCCCAGGACGCCGTTGTTGATAGTGGAACTCCCCAAAACCACGCCTTTTGATTTAAATATTTCCGTTACCAAATCGCTCTTGTCGTTTTTGCCCATGCTCAGGGTTTTCACCCCCAGTCCCTTATTCGTAATACCCCTGGCTATGGCCAGCGCCATTTTCCTGGTAGCGCCCCACATTGAATCATAAAGCACAATCACACTGCCCTCATTATAGCCGCTCGCCCACTGGTCATATTTTTCAACGATCTGCATAGGATTGTCCCGCCAGATGATGCCGTGGCTCGGCGCAATCATATCTATGGGCAGGTTCAGGGAAGTTATCTCCTGTATTTTGGCTTTAACCAGTTTGCTGAAGGGAGTCAGGATGTTGGCGTAATATTTTATAGCTTCCTGGAACAGCTCACACTGGTCGACCTGGTCGTTAAACATGTACGGGGACGCGTAGTGCTGGCCGAAAGCGTCGTTGGAAAGCAGCACATTGGCGCCTGCCACATAGGTGGCCATTGAGTCAGGCCAGTGCAGCATCGGCATCTCGACAAAGACCAGCTTGTTGTCTCCCAGGTCAAAGCTGTCACCCGTCTTGACGATGTTGAGGTTCCAATCACTGTGGTAATGCTTCTTGATCATCATCGCGCCGTTCTTGCTGCAGTATATCGGCGCATTGGGAATCTTCTCCATCAGGTACGGCAGGCTGCCGGAATGATCCTGTTCTGTATGGTTGACCACAACCAGATCGATATTTTCCAATCCGATATTTTTTTCCAGGTGATCGATGAACTCCCTTTGAAAAGGAGTCCATACCGTGTCTACCAGCGCGGTCTTTTTGTCCTTGATTAGGTAAGAGTTATAGGTCGAACCCCGGTGTGTCGAGAGTTCTTCACCGTGAAAATGCTTCAGCTCCCAATCTTTAACTCCTACCCAGTAAATATTATCTTTTATTTTGATCATAACACTACCAACTCCTTAATTATTTCCTGATAACATTTTAATGAAGGGAGCTTAACTAAAGCTTTCTAAAAGTTTAATATTTTATTAAATAATTAATTGCCCCGGCCTAATTGCTTCTCAGCCGGCGCCTCACGAAAATATCCTGCAAACGGGAGATCAGCTCGGACTGGCTCTTGACATGGATCAGGTACCTGGGCACATGTTCTCCCCGGTTTTCCAGGGCCATCATGAACGGTTCCCCGAAAGCATCTGCTGCCGCTTTGGTGATCATTTTAGATTACTCCCTTCATCTTGATGAGATAACATTACTCTGCTAACTATCAAACAGAACGGCATGTTCACCGAAACCTTCTTTTGCCAGGTCTTCTTTCGGGATGAATCTCAGCGCAGCAGAGTTTATGCAATAACGCATACCTGTCGGCGCAGGGCCATCGTTAAAAACGTGCCCCAGGTGGGAATCAGCTGTTTTACTGCGGACCTCGGTACGGACCATAAAAAGGCTTGAGTCTTTTTTCTCAATTATTTCCCCGGAATTGAGGGGCCTGGTAAAGCTTGGCCAGCCGCAGCCCGAGTCAAATTTATCCTTTGAGCTGAAAAGCGGCGTGCCGGAAACAACATCCACGTAAATGCCTTCCCGCTTATTATCCCAGTATTCATTTTTGAAGGGCGGCTCTGTGGCGTTTTTTTGAGTTACCTGGTACTGCATCTCAGTCAATTTTTCCTTAGGCAGTTTGTCATCACCCCTTTCCCCTGACTCATTTGCCCCAGTGCTTTTCTATGAAGGCATCCCGCCCCGATCCCCGGCGGTACTGTTTATAATAATCGGGATTCTTCTTATGATAATCTTGGTGGTACTCTTCTGCGGGATAAAAAGTGGCAGCAGGCAGAATAGCCGTCACAACAGGCTTATTGAACCTGCCGCTGTCATTTAAAGCTTTCTTCGATATTTCCGCCTTTTCCCTTTGTGTTTCATCGTGATAAAAAACAGCGCTGCGGTAGGAAGGACCCCGGTCGTGAAACTGGCCACCCTCATCTGTCGGGTCAAACTGCCGCCAGAAAATATCCAGCAGCTCTTCATATGATATTACAGCTGGATCAAAGCTAACCTGCACTGCCTCGCAGTGGCCGGTCCTCTCCGCACAGACCTCCCGGTATGTCGGGTTCTCTTTATGACCGCCCGTGTATCCCGGCAGTACCCTGACCACACCTTTTGCTGCTTCGAAAGGCGCGACCATGCACCAGAAACAGCCACCGGCAAAAGTCGCAAGCTCTAAACGGCCCTCTTCATTTTGGCTTGTCACAACCATCACCCCTTTTGAAGAATACGGCTATTTATTCACTTATATTTCCTTTATAATACCATATGCTGTCATTTATTATATATAATAATTTGCCTCCTTTTTCTTTTAACCCAGTACAATATTAATTTCAATGAACTATGGTCTGCAAGTGTGAAACTGGTTTATAATATATAGGGTATACAAGTGAGGTGGCTGAAATGCCCGGTAATAACAAAATAATTTCACTGCGGCAGAGAATGATCGACCGCATCACCGCTGAGGATAATCTCATGCAAAACCTGGCGCACCACTACAGCATCGATGTGCGTGAAGTAAGGACCTGGCTGGATGAGTATTACAGCGACAACATGCTGCGCAGCCTGATAGTGGGCCTGGACAGGCTGGAGAAGGCCGAAGAGGAAGAAAAAGAATACCGTAAAAAGAACCCGGGTCATTTTTTTAAGCCAAAATAAATGTGATTTTTTAAAAAAGGAACGGTCCAGTGAAAACTATAAGAATTCTAAAATATGCATTCCTGATGATCCTGATCACCACGGCTGTTTATTATGTATCATTCTTTATCAGGGTTTACATCAACCACAGCAGCGTAGGAAAAACAGAAACGCTCTTCGGCTTTTGGTCACTGCCGGTGTTTATGGTCTCCTCATTCATATACGCTTTTCTAAGCAGAGCCAGTGAATAGACGCCGGCAGGCTTATTAACCTGATTATCAGATATCTCCGGCAGCAGCCGGTTTTTTTTGACCATTTATAACCATCCTTCTTTTATGGTTGTGAGCGGGCTTGAAATCTGGTATACTTATAGGGTTTGGAAGAAGGTGTTGTAAATGTCCGAAAACATGTTCAGAAATATTGCTATCATTGCCCATGTTGATCACGGCAAGACCACACTGGTGGACGCCCTGCTCAGGCAGAGCGGTATTTTCAGGGAAAACCAGCAGGTGATAGAAAGGGTAATGGACTCCAACGAACTGGAGAGAGAACGGGGCATCACCATCCTGGCCAAAAATACTTCGGTGCATTACAAAGGTGTGAAGATTAATATAGTTGACACACCCGGGCATTCAGATTTCGGCGGTGAGGTTGAACGGGTGCTGAAAATGGTTGACGGCGTCCTGCTTTTGGTGGACGCTTTTGAAAGCACCATGCCACAGACCCGGTTTGTGCTGCGTAAGGCCATGGAATTAAATTTAAAAGCCATTGTGGTGATTAATAAAGTTGACCGGGATGGCGCCCGCGTTTCAGAGGTTGCGGACGAGGTCCTGGATCTGTTTATCGATTTGCAGGTAAGTGACGAACAGCTCGATTTTCCCATTATCTACACGTCTGCCAAGGAAGGGACGGCAACTACCGATCCCGCTGTCCCGGGACGGAACATGAAGCCCCTCTTCGATGCCATCATTAAGTATATACCAGCCCCGGCCGGTGATGCGGACGGCCCTCTTCAGCTGCTGATCAACAACACCGAGTATGATAACTTCGTGGGCCGCATGGGTATAGGCTGTGTCAAACGCGGCAGGATCACCGCCGGCCAGCAGGTCAATGTGATAGAACACGATGGAAAACTGCGCCAGGGGCGCATCGGCTCTCTCTATAAGTATGAAGGGCTGGAAAGGATGGCCGTCCTTGAGTCAGTCTGCGGCGATATTGTATCATTCTCCGGTTTGGAGGATATTAAGATCGGCGAGACGGTAGCCTGCAAGGACCAGCCGGAACAGCTGGCGCCCATCACCGTAGATGAACCGACCCTGAAGATGACCTTCATGGTCAATGACAGCCCTTTCGCCGGCCAGGACGGCAGGTATTTAACCTCCCGTCATCTCAGGGCCAGGCTGTTTAAGGAAATGGAGAAAAACATGAGCCTGCGGGTTGAAGAAACCGGCAGCCCGGACGTCTACCAGGTCTGCGGGAGAGGTGAACTGCACCTGTCGATCCTGATAGAGACTATGCGCCGGGAAGGCTTTGAACTGCAGGTGTCAAAACCGGAGGTTATCTTCCGCTGGGAAGCCGGCGTAATGATGGAACCGATCGAGCTCCTGATGGTGGATATCCCGGAAGATAAGATGGGCACGGTAATGGAAATCATCGGGGCCAGGAAAGGGGAAATGACCAACATGCACCCACTTGGCCCGGACCAGCTCAGGCTGGAATTCAAGGTACCCGCCCGGGGGCTGCTTGGATTCCGCTCCCAGCTGCTTTCCGAGACCAGGGGCCACGGTGTGATGAGCCACCTTTTCCTGGGCTACGAACCTTACAAAGGTGATATCAGGGAGCGTTACCAGGGTGTGCTGATCGCTTTTGAATCAGGCGAGACCAACCAATACGGGCTGCATAACGTGCAGGACCGCGGCATACTTTTTGTCACGCCCGGCGCCAGTGTTTACGAAGGCATGGTGGTAGGCGAGCATTCCCGGGAACAGGACCTTGAGGTTAACGTCTGTAAGAAAAAACACCTGACCAACATGCGTTCCAGCACCTCCGAGACCGCCCTGCGCCTGGAGGAGCCAAGGCAGTTCAGCCTTGAAGAATCCCTGGAGTATATAGGTACGGATGAACTGCTGGAGGTCACCCCGAAAAACCTGCGCATGCGCAAAAGAGTGCTCAATAAGCATGCCCGCTCCAGAAGCCAGAAGAACTCCCAGCCCGCTTAAAACAGCATAAATCGTAAAAGAGACATATAATTTTGGGGACATNNTTTGGGGACATATATTTGGGGACATATCCTGAACTCGGATGTGTCCCCTTTCCACTGTCTGGTTACACATTACGATAACAATAACATCGGATGTGTCCCCTTTCCACTGTCTGGTTACACATTACGATAACAATAATGCGGCGCCGGTAACGGCCCCTTGGTGATCCCAAAGCCTAAATCAAGCCATCCTGTTGGACCGCTTAATTCAATTATGGTTGTGCACCGGCTTTTTTTGTGGCAGAATAATACAATGAGATGAAACACTTATCTGCAAGAGGTGATTATTTTGGAAGATAAACGCGACAGCGCCGTCGGCATTACCAACCGTCAGGAACTTGAGGTCCGCTGGGGCGACTGCGACGCCGCTGGGATTTTATACTACGCTAAATATTTTGACCTGTTTACAGACGGGCGGGTAGCCCTGCTGAAACAAATAGGCATACCCTATTATCAGTTTTTCCATGACCGGGGCATCGTTGTGGTAGTGCTCGAAGCTACCTGCCGCTACCGCAAGTCATTGCGCCTGGAAGAAAGATATATCATAGACACGACACTCTCCCCTCCAGGGCGCACGGGCATGGTGTTCGACTACATTATTACCAGCGCCGGCAGCAGACAGTTGGTTGCCGAGGGACGGACCGCACACGCTTTTGTGAGCGATAACGGCAAGCCTTTCGACTTGAGAAAAAAGCACCCGGAAACCTGGGCAAAACTGCAGGAAAAATTTAATAATATATAAGGATAGCCGGGATTGACTGTATGTTATAATATTTAATATAATTATTAATTTGTAATGCGTTCCTGGTTTCCGGAGGAATTTAACAGATGAGTTTCCTGATTGGATTTTTTGCTGGGTCGTTCGGCGGGCTTGTCGGTTTAGGCGGCGGTGTGATCATGGTCCCGCTGATGGATGGGATCTTAAAACTCCCGCAGTTAAAAGCCCACGGCACAAGCCTGGTGGGGCTGGTGTTTACCGGGATCATGGGGGCAGTCACCTACGCCCTGAGGGGCAATGTAGATATCATGGCTTCGGTGCTGCTGGCGTCAACTGCGATATTTACCGCCAGGGCCGGCGCGCGTTATGCCAGCGCCCTTCCCGAGTGGAAATTAAAGAAGTACTTCGGCATATTTATGATCCTGATTACCATCCTCCTGCTGATGAAACCATACTTGCTCTCAAATGCCGGGGCAGCTGAGGTGCAGATGTGGATTAAAGTAATTGTTCTCATGCTGACCGGTGTTATTACCGGCTTTCTTTCCGGCATGATGGGAGTCGGCGGAGGCACAATCATGGTACCGGCAATGGTCCTGCTGGCTGGGTTTACCCAGCACACCGCCCAGGGCAGTTCTCTCCTTGCCATGGTCCCTTCCGGGGGGGTGGGAGCACATACCCACTGGCGGCTGGGAAATGTAGACACCCGAGTACTGGTTGGGCTGATCCCAGGCATTCTCATCGGCACTTTCCTCGGCGGCAGCCTGGCCCACTTCATCTCGGAAGACACCCTGCGGATAATCTTTGCCGCGGTACTGGTATGGACAGGGATACGATATTTAAGGGCGTCTGCTCCCAAAACAGAGAAATAGCACTGCATTAATATAAACTAAAAAAGAGGTGAGCCGCATGTTAGCAAGGGATATCATGAATAAATATGTGATCATTATTCAGGAGGATTCATCCATTGAAGAGACGGCCAGGATCTTAACAGAAAACAACATTTCAGGCGCGCCTGTGGTGAACAAGGAAGGGAAAATCGTGGGCATGGTTACTGAAGGGGACCTGCTGCACCAGGATACGAACCCCAGGGCCCCGGCTTTCCTGAGCATCCTTGGCGCTTTTATCTACATAGAAGGCATAGACAGGTACCGGAATGACTTCAAAAAGCTGGCCGCCACCGTCACATCCGAAATTATGACCAAGGAATTGATCACTGTTAACGGCGATGCTGAAATAGAACACGTGGCAGAGTTGATGGTTAAACACGGCATCAAGCGGGTGCCGGTAGTTGAAAATGACATAATTATTGGCATTATCAGCCGCGCTGACATCATTAAAACAATGGCCAGCAAGGCAAAAACAAGCTAAAAGCAGGTCATTCTTCTTCAATAGCTAAATAAAGGATCTTGCTGCACTGTGCGGATTATTAAAGGCGAGCCAGGGGACCTCCCCTTGCTCGCCTTTTGACTCATTTGTTACGGGTAAAACCTTTACCCATGACCTCAACCGTCTCTGTAATAAAAATAAAGGCGTCCCTGTCGATCTCAAGGACAATTTCCTTGAGCTTTGCTATCTCATAGTGGCCGACAATACAGTTAATCAGGCGTTTTGGTTCACCGGTATAAGCGCCGTGCCCCTCCAAAAAGGTTGCGCCCCTGTCAATTTCATTCATGATCCGCTCTGCGATTTCATCATTTTTTTCAGAAATAATGGTTACAGACTTGTTGCGGTTGAGCCCTTCAATTACCGCATCGGTTACCCTGGCCCCCACCCACATGCTGATGGCCGTATACAGAGCAATTTTCAGATCAAAGAAAAAAAGTGAAAGCGCCAGCACTGCTATATTGCAGTAAAAATTAGTGGCCCCCACAGAAATATTTTTCTTTTTCTTCATGATGATGGCCGCAATGTCCGTGCCGCCGGTAGATGCGCCTAACTTGAAAATCATGCCGCCGCCGCTTCCGCCCACGACGCCGGAAAATACCGATGCCAGAAAGATATCAATTGCGGGAACCGGGATATAGGGCGCCGAAAGCGGCAGCGCTGCGATCACCACCGCCGTCCCAACCATGCTGTACAGCATTAATTTCCAGTCAAGCGCCTTGATCCCCCACAGAAATATAGGGATATTTAAAATAAATATGCCCAGGTACACCGGAAACCCGTATAAGTAACTCCCCATCAGGGCCAGACCGGAAATTCCGCCGGAAAGCAGCCCGTACGGGATCACGAAGGCATTAAAGGCAACAGCTATCAGGGCGGCGCCGATGGTAATGCCGGCTAATTTCCTGAGCAATTTGAAGGCGGTTTTCATCATCACGGCCGCACTTGTTTTTGTTTTCTTTGTTTCCTTATCAATCTCAGACATGTTAACCTCTATCCAGCCTAAAAATAAACCGCTCCCACAACAGGGGAGCTACTCTGTTCGGCCATTAATACAGTCCCACCCACATATTACTATCCCGGCAATTAATTTTCAATGGTTATACCTGCAAAATTCTGACATGATGCTGTTGACAGTAATAGTGCTATAGTGTACTATTTATCTAATACATATGTTTCATATAATTTGAGGAGGCTTGAACAAATGAACGCCTGTTTAAATCTAATGCGCAAGGAATACCGCATGACCCGGAATGCCGCTCTCCTGACTGTGGCCATTCTCATCATCGGAGGCCTCTGGCTGGTCTACCTGTCATACCGTTACAATATCGGCATTGTTTTGGCGCCGGCAGGTATGCTCCTGGCAATCCTGCCGTTTTATCCGGCCATGTATATCCTGAAAAGCCTGGCCTGGGAATGGAAAGTAACGCCCCACCTCTGGCTGCACTGCCCCCAGCCGGCCTGGATGCTTTTGTTGGCCAAACTGGGAGTCGCTCTGCTGCAGATGCTGGTGATCATAGCCATAGCAGCGGGACTGCTGCTGCTTGGGATTTACATCAACCCTCACCCCGATCAGCTGGGAGGATATAATTTATCATCCCTGCTGCCCCTGGTTGTGGAGGCTGGTTTATACGCCGCATCTTTTACTGTCGCAGCCGGGATCTACATCGGCGCCTGGGCTGCACTGATCTCAGTGGCTAATGCCATGGCCGGAAACATTTTAGGCCGGTTCCGCTGGCTGGCCGGCATCGCCGTTTTCGCCACAGCGACAATTGGGTTCGGCCAGCTGCAGCAAACCATGATTTTTAAACAGATCACCCACTGGGGCCTGATCAATATCGGATTGCATAATTTACCCCAGGCGCCACGGCCGGACATCATCGCCGGCCAGCTTTTTGCCGGTGAAATACTGTTCTATATTCTCCTCACCGCTGGTTTAATCGCTCTGTCAGCCTGGCTGATTGACCATAAGATAGAGGTGTGACATTATGAGCCAAGCATTTAATAATACCCAGCCTATCTACCTGCAGATTCTGCAGCGCCTCTGCCGGCAGGTCGTCCGAGGCGAGATCGAGGCAGGGGAAAAGCTGCCGTCGGTAAGGGAAATGGCCCTGCATATCGGGGTGAATCCAAACACCGTACAAAGGGTTTATGGTGAACTGGAACGTCTGGAAATTGTCGAAACCAGGCGCGGACTGGGTTCTTTTATCACAGAAAATGACATCCGGCTGAACCAATTGCGGGAAGACTTGAAAAGCGAGCAGATCGGCAGCTTTATCAAAGACATGAAGGAAACAGGCTTCAGCAGGGAAGAGATCCTGGAAGGTGTGCGCAGAGAACTGTTAAATACTAAAGGGGAAAGAGGAGTTAAACCATGACTGACAGCATTGTAAGATTTACAGGCGTGACCAAAAAATACCTGAGTCAGGCAGCTTTAAACAATGTCAGCTTCGACCTGCCGCAGGGTAAAATAACAGCCCTGGTGGGGCCAAATGGCAGCGGTAAATCCACGATCCTGAAACTGATCGCCGGCCTTGCCCATCCCAGCCAAGGCTCAGTAACCGTTAATGGCAAAACCGCGCATCGCCGCATCGCCGGAGAAGTGGCCTACCTTTCAGAAATGGACGCCTTATACCCTTTTTTTACCGTGGGAGAGACTATCAGCTTTAACGCAGGACTTTTTGCTGATTTTGATGTGCAAAAAGCGGGGGAAATCCTCAGCTTCATGCAGCTTGAACCGGATAAAAAAGTCAGGCATCTTTCCAAAGGAAACCGCGGCAGGTTAAAAATTTTGCTGGTCCTTTCACGCCGGGCGCCGCTAATCCTGATGGATGAACCCCTGGCCGGACTCGACCCGCTGGTGCGGGACTCTATAATCAAATCCATGATTTCCTACCTTGACCTGCAGCAGCAGACAGTATTCATGTCGACCCATGAAGTATCCGAAGTTGAGCCGGTGCTGGATATGGTTATTTCATTGCACGAAGGAAAGATCATGGGCTATGAGGAAGTGGAAAACATACGGGAAAAACACGGCCTGAGCCTTGTGGACTGGATGAAAGAATCTATTCAAAACAAGGAGGCGCGCATATGAACGAAATTCTGCAGGGCATAAAGGTGCTGGATTTCACTCACGTCGCTTCCGGGCCGATGTGCACCATGCTCCTCGGTGACGTGGGTGCGGAAGTGATAAAAATCGAAACCCCGTCAGGCGACCTCGGGCGTGTCCTCGGCCCGCCGTTTATCAAAGGAGAATCGGTTTCCTACCTCTGTTTAAACCGCAACAAGAAAGGCATGGCCATAGATTTAAAAAAACCCGCTGGCTTGGAGATAGTCAGAAAAATGGTCATGTCGTGCGACGTCCTGGTGGAAAATTTCCGCCCCGGTGTTCTGGCCCGGCTGGGGCTCGGATACGAAGAATTATCCAAAATCAATGACCGCCTGATTTACTGCTCCGTTTCGGCATACGGACAGAGCGGCCCGTGGAAAAACAAGCCCGGTCTTGACGGCATCGTGCAGGGCGCCTCGGGCCTGATGAGCGTTGTAGGCATGCCGGACAGTGAACCGTGCAAGATCCAGACCCCTGCAGTGGACATGGTCACGGGCATGCTGGCCGCCTTCAGCGTTCTGGGCGCCCTCCTGGCCCGGGGCAATACCGGCCGGGGCCAGTTAATTGACGTCAGCATGTACAACTCCGCCATGATGCTCCAGCAGATGTCCCTGGCATTTTACTTGAACTCGGGAGAGCTTCCCCAAAAAATGGGCAGCGCTGCCCCATATTCCACACCCAATGAAGCAGTGCCGACAAGCGATGGGTATATAATGCTGGCCGCTTACCATGAACAGAGGTGGATCAAGCTCTGCCGGCTGCTGGCACGCGATGACCTGATAAACGACCAGCGGTTTTCCACCAATGAGAACCGGTTGAAAAACCGGAAAGAGATGATGGGGATACTGGGGGAACTTTTCTTGCAGAAAACCAGCGGGGAATGGCTGGATATCCTGGCGGAAAACGATATCGTCTGCGGCCCGGTGGAAACCTACAACAATGTGGTCACCTCACCCCAAGCGCAACACGACCAGGCCTTTATATCAATCAACCATCCTTATTACGGAGAAATTAAAATGCCGGCTTTCGGGCTGAAATTCAGCCAGACACCGGCACAGGTAAAACTGCCGCCACCCTCACATGGCGAGCATACGGAAGAAATACTTCTTTCTTTCGGCTATGACAAAAACACCATAAAGAGTTTATTTGAAACAAAAGTGGTGTTTTAAAAGCTGCGATCATTACTCACCACTGCTAGCCCTGGTTAAAAATTTCCGGGAATAATAATTCCCTTCGGGCACTTGTTTGGCAGATCCCTGACAAACAACTTTAAAATTTCGACAGGCGCCTTCATTAACCTCATGCGATGAGCACCCAGGTCATCCCGGGGATCCGCGCTCAGGCGAAGGCCTTTTACCAAGGCGGCAGGCTTAGCTTTACCGGTTATTTCCATTGCCGCATCGCAGACGCCGCATAAAATGCAGGATAAAGGCTCTTCCAGTTTTCGGGACACATCGGGCGCCATTTGTCCGCTGTAATCATCCCGGGCGACCACCCAAGGAATGACCGCCTTTAGCGACTCAAAGAAGGGATCCAGGTCCACCACCAGGTCTTTCAACTGCCTGAAACGGGGCAGGGGCTCGAGTTTAATACGTCTGGCAACGCCGGCGACATCCCGGAGCAGGGCCTGGCAGGCCAGGCCCGGGATACTGTTTACGCAGATGGCGCAGGAACCACAAATAGTGCTGCGGCACGAGCGGCGGAATGACAGTCCCGGATCCTGCCGCCTGGCCAGCAAGAGGGCATCCAGCACTGTTTGGCGCCCTTCCGCTGCCACGGTAAACTCCTGAAAGTATGGTTTCTGATCAGACTCCGGATTAAACCGGCTGATCTTAAGAATCACTTCCACAACTAGTACCCCCTCTCCCGCGGCTCGTAGGTGGTGATTTTCACTGGCCCGGCGCTGTATTCCGACCCACCCTCTCTCTTTTGTGCAAAGGTGTGGCACAGCCATTTTTGATCGTCCCGCCGGGGATAGTCAAGCCGATAGTGGGCGCCACGGCTCTCAGTCCTTCTCAGCGCTCCCCCGGCAATAATTTCACATAAATCCAAAAGATACCCTGTCTCCAGGTAATCCATGAGGGCGTAATTAAAAGGCTGCGGGCCTGCCGCAGGGGCCTGCCTGCCGAAGCGCTCTTTCAGCTCCCCTATCCTCTGTACCGCGTCCTCCAATTCACCCGCCATCCGGAATACGCCCACCTGGCTGGTCATAACCTCGGTTACGCCCTGCCGGATGGAGTAAATGTCATCATCCCGGGTATACTTTCTCCTGTTATTGTAAAGGTTCGCCCAGGATTCCAGGCTGCGGACCACTGTCTGGCTGGAAAGCGCCGGCCAGGACTCTGCTCCGGCCAGTTCGGCAGCCCTGCATCCTGCCCTGCGACCGAACACTACCGTCTCCAGCAGGGAATTGCCGCCCAGCCGGTTGGCCCCGTGCACGCTGACATTGGCAGCCTCACCGGCCGCCATCAGTCCGGGCAGGCTGGTACACCCCCAGGTGTCGGTGCGCACGCCGCCCATGCTGTAGTGCTGTGCCGGCTCAATAGGAATCGGCGCCTTGGCGGGATCAATCCCGGCATAACGCAGTGCCAGGTCCCGCACCTGTGGCAGCCGTTCAGCCACCAGCGCCTCTCCCAGGTGGGTAACATCCAGGTGCACATATTTCCCCTCGAAGCCGCGGCCTTCTTTGATCTCCCTGAAAATTGAACGGGAAACCAGGTCCCGCGGCGCCAGTTCCATCTTCTGCGGCGCGTATTGCGACATAAAACGTTCACCGTTGATGTTTTTCAGGTATCCTCCCTCACCCCGGGCCGCTTCGGAAATCAGTATATTGGTGCCGTAAAGGGTGGTGGGGTGGAACTGGACAAATTCCATGTCGGACAGGACAGCGCCTGCACGTTTCGGTAAAAGATATTATTTGGCGCACTGTAATTATTGGATGAAAATGATTGCAGTACTCGTTGATTAATTATTTGCATGAACGTTTTGTCATTCTATTAAGATTATTTATAATTGTTGTATTATACAACTATTATATTATAAAATGTATCAAAAGGGTGGTTGTATGACTGCAACAGATGTCATTGTGGAATTAGGGAGAGCCGGCAGCCATTGCTGCTTAGGGTGACATTGCTTGAAGTTATTTTCTGTTTTCAGGATAGATCATTTAAACCGTGATTGTTGTTCAAAGGAGGAATTATTTTGCCGGAAAAGAAAATTGAGTGCGGCTGCTCTTCAGGCTCGTGCTGCAGCGGGTTCGTCAAACCAGACGATAAAGAAAGCCTGAACGATGAGAGCAGCGCCAGTTGGGTTACCGGCCGGAAGTCGACTCCCGCGGGAGAAGCGCTGCAGGCATCGACAAGCCTGAAGCGCGAAGATGTCCTGGGAACATGGAAAGCCCGCTGGGGTGTAAACCGGCATAATTATAAAACAAGCCCCGGAATATATTGTGTCGGGGACCCGACAGAGAAATCCCCGGTTTTGGTAACAGCCAACTATAAATTGACTTTTGACAGTCTGAGAAAAGAACTGGCGGGCATTGACGCCTGGATTTTAGTGCTCGATACAAAAGGCGTTAACGTCTGGTGCGCCGCCGGCAAAAGTACTTTCGGAACCGGCGAAATCATCAGGCGGATAGAGCTTACCGGCCTTGCCAGGATCGTATCCCACAGGACATTGATCCTGCCCCAGCTTGGCGCGCCTGGGGTCGCCGCACACGAGGTATTGAAAACTTCCGGCTTCCGTGTCGTCTACGGACCCGTACGGGCAAGAGACATAAAGGCATTTATCGCTGCGGGCATGAAAGCGACAAAAGATATGCGCACTATAAAATTTCCGCTGCCAGACAGGGTAACCCTGATCCCGATCGAACTGGTGATGGTTATCCGTCCTTTTGCCATCGCCGTCGCAGTCCTGGCAGCGCTAAACCTGGTCGGCATCAGGCTGCTCAGATCACCCGGAGGAGTTATACCTTACCTGGGAGCTGTTCTGGCCGGCTGCGTCGTCACACCGGCGCTGCTGCCCTGGATCCCAGGCAGGGCATTTGCGCTGAAGGGGTGGCTGTTGGGTTTCCTCTGGGCCTTGATTGTGGATGCATACTATTTATCAGCCACATCGACTCCGGTTGGCTGGTCGATGGTATTATTCTACCTGCTGGTGCTGCCGCCGGTCTCGTCATACCTGGCCTTAAACTTTACCGGGGCTTCAACATTTACATCGCTTTCCGGCGTAAAAAGGGAAATAAAATCATGGCTGCCTGTGCTGATCGGCTCGGCTGCCACAGGGACCGCCATGTTTGTTTTGGGACTGTTTTTTAAGTTTTGAGCGGAGGTGACTGCAAGTGAAACTTGTGTACCTGAAAAATGTTGTGACGCTGGCGCTGGATCGGGAAAAGTGCACGGGATGCGGTATGTGTGTGGAAGTATGCCCTCATGAAGTTTTTGTTGTTGAGCATAGAAAAGCATTTTTAAGTGATAAAGATGCCTGCATGGAATGCGGGGCCTGCGCGGCAAATTGCCCGGCAACGGCTATCTCAGTGCAGGCGGGAGTCGGATGCGCCGCCGCGGTCCTCGGAAGCAAAAAAGGCGGCGGGGATTGCTGCTGCGGATAAGCTGTCAAAAGTTCCCATTGTCTTTTTTCACGATGCCATATAAGAAAATGCTGAATAATGATTGGATCGTTTCCTCCATGTGCAGCTGGTTTTCTATGATAAACACAGGATTCACGACAGCCCTGATGCTTGCCAGCAGAGACGCGGTAAATATTTTGGGGTGGACTTTCCTGAAGATATCCTGTTCGCCGTCGGCAAGAAATTTTTCGAAGACCTGCTGGATCCTCTCAGCACGAAACCGCTCGATTTTTTCCCAGAGGTGGGGGTAATATTTATGCAGGTCATACAAAAACAGGGGTTCAACAAGCTTGATGTTGCCGGTGATCACGGTAATCACGCTGAATAACTTCTCCTCGGGACCGGCAGCGGAGGCCAGTGCAGCTTCGATTTTCTGTTCCAAAACTGCGAGAAAATCATCAACCACGCCTTCGGCAATCTCATCTTTACTGCTGAAATAACGGTAAATCGTCCTTTTACTGATCCCCGTCAGGTCTACCAGATCATCAATGGTTACCCTGGAAAAGCCGCGCCTGGCAGCCTGATCTTTATATGCCCCTATAATCCTGGCCCTGTAGTCCATTATTTCCAATCACCCGCTTATATGTACTCACTGTAGGGTCGGCTTTAGCCGACCTTGTGCGGCTGAAGCCGCACCTCAATTCTCAAGCGCTTCTCATCCTCTGGTTAGCGCACATCAATGAGGAAGCAAGAGAACCGTCCCCCTGCATCCCCTAGGCGATTTTCTTTTTGAATTTTATGATGCTGATGGTTACCAGCACCACGGAAAAAACCAGGAGCGCCGCCACCTGTGAGACAAGATACTGAAAACCGATGCCCTTTAAGACGATCCCCCGGATGATGATCAGGTAATAAGTCAGGGGGATAAAATTGCCGATATACTGAACAATGAGCGGCATGGCTTCCCTGGGAAAGAGGAACCCGGACAGCATAATGCTGGGCAGCAGGACAAAGAAAGACATCTGAAACGCCTGCATCTGGTTCTTGGCGATGTTTGAGATGAGAATGCCAATACCAAGTGACGCTGTGATAAAAAACAGAGTTAAAATGTACAGCTCCAGCAGACTGCCCCTGATCGGCACCTGAAACACCAGCGCGCCCACCAGCAGGGCAACGGTGATCTGCAGGTAACCGAGCCCGATGTAGGGGATAATTTTGCCGAGCATCAATTCATAGGACCGGATCGGGGTCACCATCAACTGCTCCAGGGTACCCCTTTCCCGCTCCCTGACAATCGCCACGGCAGTCATCATGACCATAGTCATGGTCACAATGATCCCCAGGATGGCGGGAACCATATAATACGCAGTGATGCCGTCCGGGTTATACCAGGGACGAACCCTGATGTCGTATGGTATATTGCCGATCTGGGCTTTTTGAATAAAAACTTTTTGCGACTTCAGCAGTCCGATGGCGTTGGCCGTGGCGATGGCCGTGGACGACACCATGCTGTCACTGGCGTCTACCAGTACCTGCACCGTCCCTGTCTCCCCCTTATTTATGTTTTCACTAAAATCAGGGGGAAAAATAATGCCCACTTTAGCTTTGCCGCTGTCGATCATTTTCGTAATTCCGTTATAGCTGTCAGCCGCGTAATACATGTCGAAATATCCGGAAGCGTTGAAGGCTTCCATCATATCGCGGCTCTCGGCGGATAGTGACTGGTCAAAAACAGCGGTGGGAATATGCTTGACCTCCGTTTGAATGGCATAGCCGAACAAAAGCAGCTGGAACAAGGGCAGCGCAAAGACCATACCCAGAGTTAACCGGTCCCGCCGCATCTGTAAAAACTCTTTTTTCAGAATGGCCAGGATTCTGCTCACCTAGGACACCTGCTTTCTTTTCTGCTTTGCCAGGGAGACAAAAACATCTTCCAGGGAAGGCCTGATAATATTTGCCTTGACCCCTATGTACTGTTCCAGGAGAGGGAGAGCACTTTCGGATTCCAGCAAAACGTGCAGCACCGGCCCATGGTTGGAGCATTCCTTGACGTAGGGCAGTTTTTCAATATCGTCTATAACATAAAGGGCGTTAGGTGGCGCTACTTCCGCCATGGCGCCATTGATCACGTTGTCTTTCAGGTTGTCCGGTGTGTCATCTGCAATCAATGTTCCTTCAGAGATAAAAGCGATGCGGTAGCAGCGCTCGGCCTCATCCATGAAGTGCGTGGTAACCATAACAGTCGTGTTCTCATTGGCCAGCCGCTGGATGATTTTAAAGAAAGCACGCCTGCTGGTCGGGCTGACCCCGCTGGTGGGCTCATCCAGGAAAAGGATCGACGGGCGGGAGATGATGGCGCAGCCCAGCGCCAGCCGTTGCCTCCAGCCGCCGCTCAGGTTAGCCGTGATCTCTTTTTCCCTGCCATTCAGCATGGCCATTTCGATCATTTCTTCAATTCTTTTTTTTCGATCCCGGTGAGGAATGCTGTACATACCTGCATAAAAGTTTAAATTCTCAAAAACCGTCAGATCATCATAAAGGCTGAACTTTTGCGACATGTAACCGATATTGCGCTTNNGTCGGTTCCAGGATGCCGCAGAGCATCCGGATCGTGGTCGATTTTCCGGAACCGTTGGGCCCTAAGAAACCGTATATTTCACCCTTTTTAACCTCCATGGAAATCTTGTTGACAGCGGTAAAAGCGCCAAAAACCCTGGTCAGTTCGCGGGTGGCGATTACAGTGTTATCCACTTTCAGACCACCTCTTTTTCCGTCAGGGAGATGAAGACATCTTCCATGGAGGGTGTAATTTCTTTTAAAATGAAAATTTGAATGTTTTTTTCGGCAAGCAGCCTGGAGATAGACGCCACAGCCGGTGCAGCATCATAAACGGCAACGTGGTACCTGTCACCGTAAAAACTCGCATCAACTACTTCGGGAAGCTCAATCAGGAAATCGAGGTCTTTCGCATCAGCTTTGAGTTCGAGGATTTTGTTTTCAATCTTTTTTTTCAGCTGGTCCGGGGTACCGGCGGCCGCAATCTTTCCCCGGTCCAGGAGGGCTACTTTTTTACAGAGGTCCGCCTCGTCCATGTAAGGTGTGGAAACAAAAATGGTCATCCCGTCCCGGTTGAGCAAGTAAAGTATCTTCCAGAATTCTTTGCGGAACTCCGGATCCACACCGTAAGTCGGCTCATCAAGGATCAGCATGCCCGGCCGGATCACCAGGGCGCAGGTCAAGGCCAGTTTTTGTTTCATGCCGCCGGAAAGGTCATCCGCGAACCGTGATTTGAACTGCGCCAGTTTCGTCAGCTCTAAAATCTCGTCGGCCCGCTCCCTGATTGTCTTTTTGTCAAGCAGGTAAAGGGAACCGAAAAGATTGATGTTCTCCATCACGGTCAGGTCCCCGTAGAGGCTGAAACGCTGGGGCATGTAGCCGAAAGCGCCTTCAACCTTCCGCCCGTTAAAGAGGGTAACGCTGCCGCTGGTAGGATTGATCAGCCCGCACGCCATCCGGAGCAGGGTTGTTTTACCGGCCCCGTCAGGTCCCACCAGGCCAAAAATATCCCCCTGTTCAACTTTCAGGGATACCCCGCTGACTGCTGTGGTTTTCCCAAAAACCTTGGTTAGTGACTCCATCTCAATCATCTGATATACCTCTAATCAAGGACGACGTCGGCAGGCATTCCCGGTTTTAAAACATTATTTTCATTGTTGATTTTTATTTTTACCGCGTAAACAATATTGGTACGCTCTTTCTTGGTCTGGATCACTTTTGGCGTAAACTCGCCGCTGGAGGCAATTTCCTCAATAGTGCCGCTGTATTCCTCGTCACTGCCGCTGACAGTGAATTTTACCTGCTGGCCCAGCTTGATTTTGGGCAGGTCGTCCGTGGGGATATAAACCTTAATCCACATGTCATTAAGATTGGCGATGGTTGCCACGGAGGCGCCGGCCTGAATTACTTCCCCGTTTTCAAAGTTCCTGGTGAGGACCGTCCCCTCGATCGGACAGATGATTTTCGTGTCTTCAGTAAGCGCTTCCGTTGCTTTCAGGACAGCGACGCTCCGTTCCAGCTCAACCCGGGCCGCCTCGATCTGATCCGTCCGGCTGCCTGCCTGAAGCAGGTTCAGCCTGACCATCGCTGATTCCAGGCTGTTCTGGGACTGCTTGAAGGCCGTCTCCGCTTTTTCCATATCAGTTTGCGGGATAGCACTCTGTTTAAACAAAACTGAGGCACGGTCATAATCCTTGGCTGCCTGGTCATAATTGATCTGGGCTCTGTCCACGGCTATCTCAGACTCCCTGATCTCCTGCTCCCTGGCGCCTGACGTCAGGTCATCCAGCTGAGCCTCGGCCTTCGCCACAGTGAGGGCGTCCCTCTCCTTTTGCGCTGCAAGGTCGTTGCGAATAATATTCGCCACCAATTGGTTCTCTTTCACCGGATTACCCGAAGCTATCGTCAGTTCCTGCAGAGTGCCGGCCACTTTAGACCTTAATTCCACCTGTGTCGCCTCGATGGTCCCCGCAGCCTGCAGCCCTGCAGGCTGCTTCTCTTTGATGTAGCTGTTATAGCCAAGGTAACACAGGTAGCCGAGCACTGCCACCAGGAGAATACCAGCGATCCTCTTGATCATGACGGACCCCCCATCCAGACTAAATGATAAACACAGCCTTTGGTAAACTATTTATAATAAAATATTATACCTAGGTTCATAATAGCACTATTTTTGACGCTGAACAATCCAAAATCAGGCTGCCGGAAGAATTTATTTCAAAGTGGGCCGATTCATCAGCTTCAGCCTATAGTTCCCCGGCAACAGGGCTTGTTCTGAATATCAACTTGCTGATTTCCACCAGTACCAGCGGCGCTAAACTCAGGCTTAACACAAGCGCCCAGTCAGATGGCCGCAGCATAACGGTCCCGAACACACCCCTCAGGAAAGGGATGAATATAACCACCAGCAGCGCCGCGGCAGATGTGATGAAAGCGTAGATCATGCTGCGGTTGGCGCCGAAGCCGATGGTAAAAAGCGAAAGATTCATGCTGCGGACGTTAAAGGAATGCACAATCTGCGACAGGGCCATCGTAATAAAGGTCATGGTATGCGCCTCCTCCACGGTCCGCCCCCAGCGCAATGCCAGCCAGTAGGCGATCAGGGACAGGATCCCGATCATCATACCCTGCCATAATATCCTGGCGCCCACTCCGCCGGAAAACAAACCTTCCTTTGGCTTGCGTGGCGGAATGTCCATGATGCCTTTCTGGGGTGGTTCCAATCCCAGGGCCAGTGCGGGCGGCCCGTCGGTAACCAGGTTCAGCCACAGGATCTGGATCGCGGTCAAGGGGCTCCCCATTCCCAGCAGAAGTGCGGTAAAAATGGCCACGATCTCCCCCGTATTGCATGACAGCAGGTACTGCACCGTGCCGCGAATGTTATTGTAGATGGTCCGCCCTTCCTCCACCGCCCTGACTATAGTATTAAAATTGTCATCCTGCAGCACCATGTCCGAAGCTTCCTTGGCGACCTCGGTGCCGCTGATCCCCATAGCCACTCCTATATCAGCCTTTTTCAGGGCCGGGGCGTCGTTAACGCCGTCGCCGGTCATGGCTACAATATGGCCTTTGCTTTTTAAGGCTATGACAATACGCAGCTTGTGCTCAGGAGAAACCCTGGCGTAGACAGTCACCTCATTCACGATATTTATCAGTTCTTCATCGCTCATTTGTTCCAGCTGGTCACCGCTCAGACTCATATCGCCCGGCCGCAAAATATCCAGCTCCCTGGCGATGGCCGCGGCGGTTTCCAAATGATCACCGGTAATCATAACCGTGCGGATACCCGCTTTGCGGCAAATTGCTACCGCCTCCCTGGCTTCGTCGCGGGGTGGGTCCTGCATGGCAAAAAAGCCGATAAAGGTCAGCTCCCGCTCTGCGGTTTCCGGTGCGAGGGGGTCAGGAATTTCAGTCCAGAGGCGGTCTGCCAGGGCCAGCACACGCTGTCCTTGTGATGCCAGCCGAGAATTTATTTTCAGGAGCATTCTCCGGCTGTCGTCATTCATTTCAGAACTGCCATCCTGTGTCAGCATGCCGGTGCAGCGCTCCAGGATCAGATCCGGCGCGCCCTTGGTAAAGGACCGGATCTGGCCTTCCGCCTGATTAAAGGTGGTCATCATCTTGCGCTCGGAATCAAATGGGATCTCGTCCAGGCGGGGGTTGTTTTTGCTGACCGTTTTCATTGTCAGGCCTGCCTTGGCCGCCGCCACCACCAGAGCGCCCTCGGTAGGATCCCCGATGATCCGGTACCCTTTCTCTGTTTCTTCCAGCCGGGCGTCACAGTTCAGCAGACCCCCTAACAGGGCCAGGGCCAGGTTCCTCTCAGCCAGGGGTGATACATCATTGCCGTCCTGATCCAAAAATATCCCTTCAGGCGCGTAGCCGGTACCGGTAACCTCAAAAAACCTGCCCGCGGCGAAAACACTGGTGACGGTCATTTCGTTTTTAGTCAGGGTGCCGGTCTTATCCGTGCAGATAACAGTCGCCGTCCCGAGGGTTTCAACAGCCGTCAGCTTCCTGATAATAGCCTTGCGGCGGCTCATCCTGGTCACGCCGAGGGCCAGCACAATGGTCACTACCGCCGGCAGGCCTTCGGGGACCGCCGCCACGGCGAGACTGATGGCCACCATAAACATTTCCAATAAAGCTACCCCGCGCCAGATCCCGACAGCAAACACCAAGGCCACAATTACACCCGCGGCAATACCCATTACCGTCCCCAGCCTGGCCAGCCTCTGCTGCAGTGGAGTCGACTCCGGCGCGGAATCTCCAAGCATCCTGGCGATCCGGCCCAGCTCGGTGTTCATCCCTGTCTCCACCACAACAGCCCTGCCGCGCCCGCTGGTTATCGTTGTACCCATGAACAAAATATTTTTGCGGTCGCCCACCGGCGCCTGTTCAGCGCTGATTGCTGCCGGGTTTTTTCCCGCCGGCTCCGACTCGCCGGTAAGCGCTGATTCATTGGACTGCAGGGAAACGGCCTCAACCAGCCGGGCGTCAGCCGGGACAGAATCTCCGGCGTCCAGCAGTATTATATCGCCTGGCACTATTTCCTCGGCGCTGATCTGTAAGACCTTGCCGGCCCTCATCACTTTGGCTGAAGGTTTGGTCATATCCTTTAAAGCCTTGAGGGCGTTTTCAGCTTTGTTCTCCTGAATTACGCCGATCACGGCATTCAGGATCACAATGATCAGAATTACAATGGCGTCCGCCCACTCACCGAGAAAGCCGGAAATAACCGCGGCGATTATCAGGATTAAAACCAATACCTCTTTCATCTGGCTGAAGAAGGTGGAGATCAGGCTGCGGCCGGGCTTTTGCTCAAGTACGTTGGGGCCATGATCACTCAGGCGGCGAGCCGCTTCTGCGCTGTCAAGCCCCGTTTCGGCGCTCACGCCGAGTTCCCGGCATGATTCCATAATATCCAGGGCATACCACTTTTTTCCCTGTAATTTCTCCGTCATTTTCCCCTCCGCAAGCAGTACAAGGGAACAGCTCACTCATACTGCTTTTATATACATAATACAAACTATTAAAGTAGAGCCGTCCCCTTGTACTATTCCTTGTATTACTTCTCTATGTGTATCTCAACATCATAATAGCCGCTGGCTATCTCCCAGGTCTTAACCTTGGGGAATGGTACATCATTTTTAAGGTGTTTAAATTTTATGTACGGCTTTTCATTGTTTTTTAAGTCATACACAACTCTAATGTCCTCTTCATAAGCCGCATGAGACAACTCGGTCCCCTCTTCAGCAAAGGTAATGGTATATTTTGCTCCGGACTTCAATTCCTCTATGCTCAATCCCAGTATGTTTGCTTTAATCGAAGGCAATTTTGCCATGGTATCTGCGGTAAACTCGGCAAAGAGTTTTTTTGATTTACGGTAGCCGACCACCCCAAGCGCAGCAACAACAAGCAATATTACAACACCAGCGATGATTAAATATTTCATGAGCCCGCCCTCCTGAGAAATAGTAATATTTATGTCAGTAACAGTTAATATAAATTATACTTCATTCCTGGATCACTTAACACCTTCAATAAAATCATTATATGTTATAATGGCGTTATATCTGCACTTGAAGCCTGTTTCAGAATAGATGGTGTGAGAATAAAATGCTTAACGAGTTTTCGAGAACCGAGCTGCTGATCGGGAAAGAAGCGCTGGCGAAGCTGGCGCGGAGCAAGGTCGCCGTCTTTGGCATCGGCGGGGTGGGGACATTTGCCGTGGAGGGACTGGCCCGGGCCGGCATCGGCAGTTTCGTGCTGGTCGATGACGACTGCATCTGCCTCACCAACATCAATAGGCAGATCCACGCCGCCAGGAGTACGATCGGCCAGCCCAAGGTCGAGGTCATGCGGGACAGGATCCTTGATATCAATCCCAGGGCTGAAGTTGTTGTGCGCCAGGTATTCTACATCCCCGGCCAGGCCCCGGCGCTGATCAAGCCGGATTACGACTATATCGTTGACGCGGTTGACACGGTAACCGCCAAGATCGACCTGGTTGTCAGCGCTGCAGCGTTGGGCATCCCGGTAATAAGCTGCATGGGCGCCGGCAATAAACTCGACCCGGCGAAATTTGAGATAGCCGACATCTATGCTACCACCGTCTGCCCCCTGGCCAGAGTGATGCGCAGGGAATTAAGAAAAAGGGGCGTCAAAGCGCTTAAAGTTGTTTATTCAAAGGAAGAACCGCTGAAGCCAATGGAAACAGAAGACATAAACAGCGAAACGAGCTGCGACTGCCCCCAATGTACGGACGGTTCGTGCACAGCCCGCCACCAGGTCCCCGGCAGCATATCATTCATGCCGTCTGTGGCCGGTCTGCTGATGGCGGCCGAGGTTGTGAAGGACCTGATTAAATTAAACCTGCCCCCAACAGCCTGAGTGATTTTCTCATGCTTTCCCAGTACAGTCCCGGGTTGGCTGCGCACAGTTCCAGGTCCGCCAGCTTTGCCGGAAAGTGGATACGGTAGACTTTTTTCAGCCGGTGGAGCACCGCGGGATAAGGATTCAGAGTATCTGCCATGACTTCCCGGACGCCGGCTCTCTTTAGTTCCTTAAAAAGAGCGGCCAGCACTTCTTTACTGTCCCCTACACCCGGCAGCACCGGCGCGACAAAGATCCTTACCGCTATCCCCGCCTCAACCAGCTGCCTCACAGCCGCCAGCCGCAGCCCGGGCGGTAATGCGCCCGGTTCAAAAACACGCGCCGCCTCTGGTGGTCCTGGCTGCGCAGAAAGGAGGTGGCTGGCAAATGGCGGAAGTCAACATTGCCAACAACATAAACACACTATTCGAAAACCTGGAAAAAGTGCTCACAACCAAGACTGTATTCGGCGAGGCGATAACAGTGGGAGACACTACCCTGATCCCCGTGATTGATATTAGATTCGGGCTCGGTACTTGCGGCGGAGCAGGGGATGCCCCTGATAAGGGCGGGGGCTCCGGTTACGGCGGCGGCACAGGCGGCTGTATTACGGCCTCGGCGGTTATTGTGATTAAAGGCGAAGAAGTCCAGGTGATGCAGATTAGAAAAGCAATTGGGTAGGCGCAAGTCCCGCCCCTCCATTTTTATGGAGACAAGCTTAAAATGAAATATTCAGCAACTAAAACCGAAACCGCCCGAAAATGCGATAAACCGGCTCCCATCCAGCTGCGGGAACCGGTTTATCTATGTTTCTCGCTCATCATTAAGTTGTACCCTTCCTTGCAGTTATAATATTTATGATCATGGGGATGCCGCAAACAGAAAATATAACAACAAAAACAGCGATCAATATATCCACCTGTATTCCCCCTCCGATTTAGTGTTCCTGGTCTTATTATAAGGAGGAGAAATTAAATAAACCTTTCTTAATCATTAATAATTATTAATAAATTATAAAAAGTTTGCCTGTATCAAACGCCCGATAAAGGTGAACATGACTACCCATAGGAAAGCCCCTACGGCTGAATACAGTATCACCTTGCAGTAGGACAGCCTGGAGATCCCGCACAGGTAAGGCGTGACATGCCTCATGCCCGGCACGAAATAGGCAAAAACAATGAACGGCGCTCCAAATCTGCCGAACCACTTTTCAGCTTTTATTAACCTTTCCGGTGTTATAAAAAAACGCCGGCCATATTTTTCAATAGCGGGCTGGCCGATGTTCCTGCCTATGGAAAAGCTGACAGTTACACCGGTTAAGCTTCCCGGGACCGCGGTTATTACAACAGGGGTGTATTTTAAAATCCCCTCACCGATCAAATATCCGATCAGGGCAAGGATCGATTTTGAAGGAAGCAGTATCCCCAGTGTATCAATAAGAAAATAAAAATATAGGCCTACACAGCCATAGTTTGAAACCAACTGCATAACTGTTTCTCTGAAATCCAGGTAAATACCACTCCCTTCATGCCAGTATATTATAACTGTTTTTGTGGAGGAATTTAAAGGTTTTGCCTAGAATTAATTAAACCTCAGCAGCGTAGCAATAGAAAGGGGATCTGATGATATTGAGCAAGGTTCTGATCATGCCCTGCCTGGACATGAAGGACGGGAGAGTGGTAAAAGGTGTCCATTTTATAAATCTCAGGGATGCGGGCGATCCTGTTGAATGCGCCAGGATTTACTGCCAAAACGGGGCAGACGAACTGGCTTTTCTGGATATCACCGCTACCATTGAAAAAAGAAAGACTACTTTAGAAGCGGTCCGGCGTGTAGCCCAGGTTGCGACCGTTCCTTTTACAGTGGGCGGTGGCATAGCTTCTGTGGCAGGCGCCGGGGAAGTATTGGAGGCAGGGGCTGACCGCGTTTCCATCAGCAGCGCGGCCTATCGCAACCCCAGCTTAATAGACCAGGTTGCCGCTGAGTTCGGCTCAGCCAAACTGGTTGTAGCCATTGATGTGGACCGGAACCCGTCTTTACCCTCCGGTTACGAGGTTTATATTGATGGCGGCGCCACACCCACGGCTATGGACGCCATCGCCTGGGCCAAGGAGGCGGAAGCCAGGGGCGCGGGTTACATCCTGCCCACCAGCAAAACACGTGACGGGGCAAAAACCGGGTATGATATCCCGCTGATCCGCGGCATCAAAGATGTGGTAAAGGTCCCGGTTATCGCCTCCGGCGGGGCCGGCACGAAGGAGCATTTCCTGGAAGCTGCCCGGGAAGGCAAAGCTGACATCCTGCTCGCGGCATCCGTTTTCCACTTTGGAGAAATCAATATTATCGAGCTCAAAAAATACCTCAACGACAATGGAGTTGAAACCAATTAATCCTGACTGCTCAGCGCTTGCGCAGTGCGGAATAACCTTTATGAAGACCTGCTGTCACAGGTCCGGGCCTGCCGTTCCCGATTGTTTTCCCGTCCACATTTATCACCGGCACAATTTCAGCCACGGTGCCGGTAATGAAAACTTCATCCGCCTTTTTCAATTCTAATATATTATATGGCTGCACTTTCACCGCTGTATTTAAAGTCTCAGCTACCTTGAGGACAAAGTGCCGCAAAACGCCCGGTAAGATCCTGTTGTCTGCCGGGTGAGTCATTAGTACACCATCTTTAACAATAAAAACATTGCTGGAAGCGCCTTCTGTAACCGTCCCGTCCGGCAGGATAAAAATAGCCTCTACAGCCCCGGCCCGGCTGGCCCGGCGCTTGGCCAGCACACTGGCCTGCAGCGAAATGGATTTTACATGGCACAGCTGCCACCGGAACTCTGGCATGGTTATGGCTTTAATGCCTTCACTGTACAATACAGGATCTATCTCAGTGATATGCCGCACCGTAACCAGCAGGTTTGGCCGCATGTCCGCCCCGGAAAGGTGATCCCTGGGCGCCGTGCCGCGGGTCACCTGGATGTACACCGTTGCATCTTTAATCCCGCTCTCGGCGAGAACTCCTGCCGTAATCTCCTGCAGTTCCGCCCGCCCCCAGGGCAGGTCTATTTCCACGACCGCCGCGCTCATCGCCAGGCGCTCCAGGTGTTCTTCCAGGGCGAACATCACCCCTCTGTATGCCCGCACAACTTCGTAGATGCCGTCACCAAAATTATAGCCGCGGTCATTGACTGAAACCACTGCGTCCTCCAGCGAACCCAGCCAGCCGTTCAGATAAGCTAACTCCATTTCTCTCCCCTATCTCCGGCATTATTAATCAGCTCGATGATGCCGTTGTTTTCATTTACCTGAGCCAGGGTCAGCGCTGTCTCGCCGGATTCCATTTTAATACTGACATCCGCGCCCCTTGCCAGCAGTAATTTTACCAGCTGTTCGCTGCCGCTTTCCACAGCGGCCATCAGGGCGCTCCACCCGGCTTTGCTCGTGTCATTAATCCTGGCGTCGTTGTCCAGCAGGATTTTGGCCACTCTCATATGGCCGTTGAAGGCTGCCCATAAAAGCGGCGCCTCCAGATTTTCATTCTTTCCATTCACATCCGCGCCGGCTTTGATCATTTCGTTCAGCCAGTTTGTATCGCCAATCCTGGCCGCATAGATCAGGTCGGCATTTTGAAAATTACCGGCTCTGTGCAGGGCCTGAATCATTTTGCGGTCCTCTTTCTGCTTGGCCAGATCGAGAGCGGTCCACCCTTTGCTGTTTTTAATATTAACGTCCGCGCCTTTATTAAGCAGATAAAGCGTCATCTCAAGACTGTCAGCATAGATGGCTGTCATAAGCGGGGTCAGGCCCTGTCCATCGGCGGCGTTGACATCAGCCCCGCAGTCCATCAGCAGCCTGGCGATATTCGCATTTGCGGCATTCTGCAGGGCGGCCAGCAAGGCGGTAACCCCGTTGCTGCCGCAGGCGTTGACATCAGCCCCGCAGTCCAATAGTTCTTTTACAGTATCAGCGTGACCAAAAAATGCGGCATATATCAGCGGGCTCATGCCGTTTTCGTCCCGTACGTCGACATCGATCCCTTTTTCCCTGACCAGGTACCTGATCTTATCCGGCGGATCCCCCACACCAGCCGCTTTGATAAGTTTATTAATTGCCAAGGACCTTACCCCTCTTCACTTCAAAATAACCATATCTATATTACCATAAAACTGAATGCGCCGGCATGTCAATATGAAAACAGGACCAATTGCTATTTATGGGCTGGAATTACAAAAACTGCAGGTTCTTGTAGTTGATCATAGGTTTAGATAGAATAAAGATTGTACATAGTGCACAGCGTGGTGCTTTTAGACTATATGAATTCCTAAACCTGGATTATACTAAATCAATCCTGCCCCGGCAGAGGAAAGCCCGGCCTGAAGAAAAAATTGGATTTTCACACAATATTGAGGGGGCATAAAGACATGAAATTGAAATTTACCCATACAAACATTGTTGCGGGAGATTGGAAAAAGCTTGCCCGTTTTTATATTGATGTTTTTGGTTGCGAACCGGTATATCCGGAACGCGATCTCAATGGAGATTGGATCGACCGGGTCACCAACATAAAAGGAGTCCATATAGAAGGCCGGCATCTGCGCCTGCCGGGGTACACGGACGGCCCGACTTTAGAGATATTCCAATATAACCGTCAAATTAAAAGTAGTGGACCTTCTGAAATAAACAAGCCAGGCTTTGCCCACATTGCTTTCTCGGTTGATGATGTCCGTCACTTTTATCAAAAGCTCCTGGAAAATGGCGGCGGCAAACTGGGGGAACTTGTGGAAAAAGAAATCGAAGGAGTCGGCATTTTGACGGTTGTCTATGCGAGGGATCCGGAAGGAAACATTATCGAGATCCAAAATTGGAGATAGGTTACTTGTTTATACAGCGAGAACCGTCTCCATTTTACACAGTGGGAACGGCTCTCGCTGTCGTAATTACTAAAATGTTTTGCCCTGCCTGAAAACGCTGCCTTCTACCTGCCTTACCACAAAAGCCCTCTCAGTGATTTTGGCTGCTTGCCGTCAACATCACTGAACCCGTAATGCTCTGCCAGCTCGGCTGTGATCAGGATTCTGCCGGTATTCTCAATCGCATTTTCAGCACCCGCCAGGGCAGCAACACATCTGCCCACAAACCGGGGGGTTTCCATGGCACTTACATCGAAATTCGAATCATATTTTGCCGCCTCAAGCAGACCCTCAGTGCCGGCCTGTCCCGGATACAGGGAAAATACCGAGACTCCATAATCTTTCAGCTCATGTGCGGTATCAGCAGACAGTTTATCAACCGCGGCCTTGCAAACACCATAGGCAACATTGTTAAAATAACGCCTGCCGCCATAAAACGATATGTTGACGATCAGGCCGCTTTTTTGCTTAGTCATAATCTTTGCGGCAAGCCGGCTCGCAACGTAATTGGAACGCAGGCCGACGGTATAATTGTCATCCCACAGCGACACCGGCTGCTCCCAGAACGGTGTATTAAAAAAGTACCCGCCCATCACATGCGCACCGCCGGCCCAGGCACTGTTCACCAATATATCCAACCTGCCCTGTTCAGCCTCGACTCTTTTGAAGAGCTCCTCCACCTGATCATCACTGGCATGATCACATTTATGAGCAATGCCAACGCCGCCCACCCTGTCAACTTCCTCAGCAGTCTGGTTAATGCCGGTTAATTTCAGAAAATCCGGTAACATATCGCCTCTTTCCGTACGCCCTGTAATATAAACCGTGCCATGCTCTGCCAGCCCCAGTGCCACTCCCTTCCCGACGCCCCTGCTGGCGCCCGTAACTATGGCAACTTTACCTTTAAGACTCTTCATGAAAACCCCCTCCATTTAATATAAAAGCTAACATAGAATAACATTTGTTAATTCTGTTTTAGCTTCAATTTAAGCGGTCTTCATGACATTTCTTGCTTACTATACGGGATTTTTAACCGGTACCAAAATCTTCACATCAAGGGTCTGTGGATAGTCACTTTCATATATGTACAACATGCCAATCCCGTTTGGATTAAGCTCAACCTCTTTCACCATAATCCAGCGGTACAGGTCATCAGTAAACGTTTCCCTGATGTCAAACATATCGCCGTGGTAAGAAAAGACTGCATACCACCCGGACGGGACCTTGCGATTCAGGAATTCGATTTCCCGGGGGCCCGGTTCGGCCTCCATCCCGAAAAACACGGTATACTCGCCGTTGTCTTCATCATGGCGGTTAACTACTGTATAGAAATTGTCATTCTTAAACCCGCCTGCCTTTTGCGACTCCATCAAAAATTGTTCACCGGTTGATTTCATCAATGGCTCGAAGCTGCTGTGATGCACATTAACTTCCAGGGAAACACCCTCTAAACATAGCTCTTCCAGATAGACAAAAGTACCTTTCAGCGTCAGGACACCTTGATAATTGACAATATCGCGCTCAACCACGGAAGCCCTGTCAACCTTGTTCACATCGACCTTCTCTTTTCTGTATGCCGCAGGTGAAATGCCAAATTGCTTTTTAAAGGCCCTGCTGAAAACCTCCGGGTATTCAAAACCGTAATCATAAGCATCTATAAAGGAGGATAATAAACTTGCTGAAATTATACTGCTTCCCCACCTGAACGACCTGCCGGAAAGCGAAAGCGTGGCTTTCGGAAAAAAGCGTGGATTTTACTTACATGGATATCCTTAAAAAACCGCCCACTGCCGCGGAGCTTTTTGAACTGGCCGGGTTGGGCGGCATTTCCGTCAAAGACCTGGTGAACCCCAAAAGCAGGACCTACAGGGAAGTAGGCGTTGACGCAAGTAACTTCACGGAGAGTGAGGCTGCGGCGTACCTGGCCGCCAATCCCAAGGCCATGTTCCGCCCGCTGCTGACCGACGGGAAAATACTGGTGGTAGGGTTTGAACCGGAAAAAATGGAAACCCTGCTGTAGTTTGCATAGCCCATACCGCTATCGGGGACATTTATTGGGGACATATCCTGAATTCGGATGTGTCCCAGTTCCTCTGAAATCGGATGTGTCCCCTTTTCCCTTTCTGGGACCAAGGGCCGCTTTCATTGTCTTCATTTGCCCGCTATCAACAGGCTTTTAAGTAAGCTTAATAACCCATCAATAAAAGCCAGTGCATCCTTATCGTAATCATTAAAAATAAACTGTATTTGCAAGGAGCCCTCACTGACCGCCGGCCCTGTGATTTTATCCTGCCGGTACGGGTTTTCTCTTATTGCCTCCAGTTCCTTCAGCCACCTTTCACTGGGAAGGTTGGCTCGATAGAATTTTATACCAAGCGAGCGGGGCGGCTGCTCCCCGGAATCATCGCTGCCATAATACTGAATAGCACCAAGGTTGTCCCATTTTTTAGTACTGTATATGTCGTATTCATCAGGCAGGTTAAACTGCAGGGCCTGGGCCGTACCGCGCCACTCCAGAACAAACCCGAGGTCTCTCAGTCCGGTTTTTAGTTTATAATAGATCTCGGTTATTTCTCCTGCCTGTATCTGATCCGGATGCTTCTTCAAGGATTATCCCTCCTGAAAAACGTATCAGAAGAACCGTTCCCCTGACACGTTTTACTCTGTGATGTCCACCCTGCCGCCACTGCTGTCCGCCGTCCACTCCACTGCCGCGCCGAGGGCTTCGCTGACAAATCGCAGGGGGATCATGTTCCTGCCGTTTACCATTCGCAGCGGCGCGTCGAGCGCGTAGATCTGACCGTCAACATAAACATCCCTGCTGCCGGAATGCATCAGGATCAGCATTTTCCCTTTGTTGATCGATATATTCTGCTGCTCCTGCAGCCATTCCACATCTGCGCCCAGGGCCTCTGACACAAACCGCACGGGCATGTAAACCCTGTCGGTTGAGCTGTCGAGGTAGGGCTTCTCATCCGGGAACCGCACCACCCTGCCGTTTACAAACACCTTCACGTTAAATTCGGAGGCGGCGGCCGCCGCCGCGGCGCCGGATTCAACCTGCTTGCCGCCCGTAAGACTATCGATGATGGTCCTGCCGCTCCGCAGGGTCAGGGATAGGTCCGTGACCGTCACCCTGTTCAGCTCAACTCTGGCCAGCGAACCGTCGGCATTCACCCAATCCGGGTCGCCATACGAGGTGATGTCATGGATCACGTAATGCAGCCCCTCGTGTTCACCCAGGTAGAGCATCTCGTGGGTGGGAGTATGCAGCGAGGCGCCCGGCAGCAGTGAGTCAAGCAGTTCATAGCGCTGACCTGTACCGAGCGATGCAAAACTCACGGTCCTGCCGGCTGACTGTTCCTGCTCGTCACCGTTTCTTGGCAGCATCAGGCCGAAACTCCGGTACACATCCATGACAAAGGCGGAGCAGTCCCTGGCGTCGAACATGCCGCCCCAGCCGTAGCGCTCACCCAAAATCTTGAAGGCCTGCACGATGATATTTGCCCTGGTGTAAGGCATATAGCCGACCATGACATCGCTGCCTGCCGGCACCGTGGACATCTTCAGCACCAGTTCCCCATGATCACCGCGCGTAGGCAGTTTGACTAGGTAAACACCGGCAGCAGCCACGACATCGTCAATATTCCTGACGGCCAGAGGGATCCTTGTGCCCATTGTAAATCCGACCTGTTCCACACCCTGATCAGCCGGGGCATAGTTCAGCTCGATCCTGTTGCCCGTCACTACCAGGTATTGATCCGGTTGCACATACTCAAGCCAGCTGTCTTTGTCCGCGGCCACAGCCAGGTCAGCGGCGGGCATCCAGCCGTTGTAATTGTATACCTGCACGAAGCACCACCTGCCGTCCAGGCTGCGGTTCAAGATCAGCACGGGCTCAGCCGGCCCGACCGCCGTCTCCTGGAACAGGTCAAATTCCACGTCGTC
Source organism: Pelotomaculum sp. UBA4789 (assembly GCA_002402945.1). Taxonomy (GTDB): domain Bacteria; phylum Bacillota; class Desulfotomaculia; order Desulfotomaculales; family Pelotomaculaceae; genus Syntrophopropionicum. The sequence continues at coordinate 7,390 of DHGV01000052.1, read as the reverse complement.
CGGCGCTTCCAGCGATTCATCAGCCGTCGGGAAAGTCCTGATATTGGTCCTTCTGACCGTAACCGCGCAGTCAACCTCATTTTTTGCCCTTATTCCGTCCAGGTTCATCTGGCTCAGCAGATAATCATAATAAGTCCTTTCGACCAGAGCCCCGTTTGCATACCTGTCTTCATCTGCGGGAAACGGCCGCTTGTTCACAAGTTCCGTCAGCTTCTCCCCGCTTAAATAAGCTGGATATTCAGTCAGGTCATATACCAGATCGGGCAGTGCTCTGACAATATCACGGTTAAAAGCCGCTATTTCACGCTGGCTCATGATCACAGCGTCCGGGTCCGCCAGCTTGTTTGTCCAGAAATCGGCACTCTGCATTTCCGGGGTGACATGGGGCACGCCCGCCGCGGCGTCGGGCAGCGGCGCCCAGAGCAGTAACAACAAAAGCCCGGCGGCGGCCCACAATCTATTTTTCAGCATCGGATAATACCTCCACAAAAATATCCCAGCGGGGTAGTTTTATACACTACCATTCTATCACCCCGTGTGCAATTATAAAGAACTAAAAATTTTGAAGGAAATTAAAAAACACTGTCAAATAATACTACTGCATAGATATAAGTCAGCAGCGCCGCTCATAAGGAGGTTTATTTTTTTTGGTTAAGAATAAAATACAGAACGGTTCTCTTGACACGTTTGTGAAAATGATGCCGGTTGTTGAATTGCTGAATTACCCGGAAAATATCAGGACTGCTAAATAGAGAAGGCCCTGTGTCGCATTGCAGAAAACGCGGCACAGGACCGTCCACTGTCGTTAAAAGCATGAAAATCCTTTATCATTTATCAATAGGGGGAAGGCATCGGTTCTACTGCAGGCGGCTCTACTACAGGCGCAGGTTCTACTACAGGCATCGCCTGATTAAAGCCATTGTCCAGCAAGGACTGCATCCCGCCAACTACCACAAAGGCTTTATATCCGGCATTGATCAGCATTTCAGTGGCGAAGGCAGCATTTATGTCAGTGGGGCAATAGATCAGGTATGTCTCGGTTTTAGAAAATTTATCCATGTTATCCGGAATAGTAGCCAGATATACATACAATGAGTCTTCGACATACCCCTGTGCCCTTAAGGCCTCTGGCCTGACATCCAGCACCGTCACGTTCCCCTGGGCAAACAATGCAGCAGCATCCACACCAGTCTTCATATACATACCGCCCTCTTTTTCATAATCCATTCCTCCTCAAATTATAATTAACCAGCTATTGTTTAAACCTGATTCTGCTCTGCTGCGGTTTCTAAAGCTGAAAACCAAAATCTGCCGTGTTTAAATATTTGAAGCTTACCATCGCATTCTCCTAAATAAGTTATTGTTTTACTTTTTAAATTCACCTTAAAATACTTATAATAGTGTTCTGGTAATATTAAATATTTATTAAATTGTCAGACTACTTGACCTTGTGACAAATAAAAAAAGAACCACGGTTTCTCTCCGTAGTTCCCAGCCTCGTCATTTGTTTCCAGGCGCCAGCCTACTTCACCGGTATGGCGATTTTGGTCAGCAGTTCGCTCTCCGGTACTTCGTCCGGTGCATTATAGTAGTATTCATAGTACACGCCAGTCGGCTGGCAGCCTTTTTCCTGCATCCACAAGAATATTTGGTTATACGCCTGCTCCATTTGAGTGTACGGCCCCTTGTACATGTGGGTCACGTATTTCCCCGCGGGGATTTCACAAGGCTTGATCTCCCCTTTCCCGGGCAGCTGCTTAGCCACCGGGAAGCCCATCTCCAAGTCCATATCCTGCATATCGAGGTTGTAATATGCCGCATACGGCATGCCTGTCGGCTGCTCACCGATTTCGCCCAGGTACGCCGCGATCTTGCAGTAGGATTCGCCGATTAATTTGGGCATGTCGGCAAACGATGTCCTGGTTCTGATGAACATAACTGTCTGTGTTTCCTGATCGACCAGCTCAATATTTAGGGTCATAATCAATACCTCGCTTTCGACTTGGTGTAAAACTCTTGTTTAAATGAATACAGGCATATTTCAAAACTCCTATCTCATGTTTCACAACTTCCTTTAATCCTTTTTTTATACTGAGAATATGTTTTCATTATGTATCGCTTCCTCTGAATTTTGCACATCAAAGATTTTTGAAAAAACTCTTTATCATTACAATTTGATTACCAAGAGTACAGAAATCCCACTCTTCAATTGCTACTAAAAATAATTACTTGTCTTTTATTTCTGGAATAATTATCGCTTTAAGTTCCTTGGTATTTCTATTAGCGTCGACTTGTCTATTTCTGTATCATTAACCCTTCTGTTGTAGGTTTCTAACAAACACATGAATCCTTGTATCATACGAATGAACATTACGCATAATTTCGGAAATATTTCTATCTTTTTTTTTCTTGTTTAACTTAGCCAACACAAATTTCCCTTCATACATAAATTAATATTATCATAATTGTATAAATATGGGAATATATTAACCAATTGCTTATATTTTATTTTACTATAAAAACCTTGGATTTGCTTAAAGATGTTTAACAATCGAACATATTATCTCATTTAATAATTATATTAATATTCTAATATTACTCCTTTCACTGTGTTTCAATGTCCATATACCTTTATGCAACAATAATATCCTCACAACCTGAATTTTCCCTTAACGGAAACTGAACATTACCTGAAAGAAACAAAGGAAGCAGGGGGACGGTTCTCCTGCTTCCTTTGTTTGGGGACATATTCCGGTTTCGAATATGTCCCCTTTCCGCTGTCTGGTATCATCAACGACAAAAGTATGTTGAATACGCTAAAACGTGACAGAAGAACCGTCCCCTTGTCACGTTTTATTCAACAATTCAACAAATGGCGCCAAAATGGATGTGGAAGGTGCATCCTTCGCCCTCTTTGCTTTCGACGCTGATGGCGCCGCCGTGGGCGTTCACGATGGACTTGGTGATCGCCAGGCCCAGGCCGGCCCCGCCGTACTTGCGCGTCCGCGAGGAATCGCTGCGGTAAAAGCGGTCGAAGACATGGGGCAGGTGGCTGTCGCAGATCCCGGGCCCGTTGTCCTGGACGGACAGGTTTACGCCGTCATCCCTGGCGGCCAGGGAGATCTTGATCTGCCCTTTAACCGGGTCAGTGTGCTGCACCGCGTTGTGAAACAGGTTCAGGATCACCTGCTTCATCTTGTCTGTTTCGAAACTGCATATCACGTCAGGCTCGATATCCAGCTCGAGAGTCCTGCTGCCGGCGAGGATACGCAGCTGCGGCTCCATATCCCGGATAACGCTGTCCATCCGGCCTTCCGTGAGTTCAATGTGCGGCGTGCGGTCAAGCTTGGTCAGCAACAGCAGGTCGTGCACCAGTTTTGTGAGGCGCACCGATTCGCTGTGCATGCTGTTTAATGCTTTATGCAGCTGATCCGGCTGGTTGGCCGCACCGCGCAGCAGCACCTCCAGAAAACCGCGGATGGAGGTCAGCGGCGTGCGCAGCTCATGTGAGGCGTCCGATATAAAGCGGCGCATCTCTTCCTTGGTTTCTTTTTCCGCCTCGAAAGATGTTTCCAGCCGCTCCAGCATGCCGTTGAACGATTCCGCCAGGCGGTCAATCTCCACCTGCCCCTGGTCGGTCGGGAAACGCCTGGCCAGGTTGCCGGCGTCGATCTGCCCGGCGGTGTCCACCATGTTGGACAGCGGGTCCAGGGTCCTCCTGAGCACGGGCAGAAAGGCGAGCAGCGCAAAAAGCAGGGCAATCAGTGAAAGAAATAAAAATGTGAGCAGCAAGCGGAGTGCCAGCTCTGTAAGCGGGCCGGTCATAGTGCTTACCTGCATGACGCCGATAGCGAGACCACGCTCAACAACCGGCTGTAGGACCACCAGTTTTTCTACGCTCCCGGTGTCAATAAGTTTATAATTTGATTCCAGCTCCGCCCTGGACTGCTGTCTGGACTCCTGGCCATTCTCCAGCGCCGGCCTTCTACTTAATGCATCAAGGTATTCCTGTGCATCCAGCACCGGGGGCTCTATGCCGTCCGGACCGTTAGCCAGAGCGGTAAAATTGCCCTGCGTGTCAATAAATGCCAGCTCCGCATCTGGTATGTAGAACCGCAGCGGGCGGGCATCGCCATTTCCCTGGTCTGTGCCGAGATGCTCCCTGATGGTGGGATAAATGGACATGATCTGGCTCTGCATGCTGGTAGCTTTGTTTCTGTATATGACCTCTTTCATAAAGACATACTGAAACAGGCCGATCAGCACGAGCACAACAGCCAGGATCAGCAGAGAGCGGGACAACAGCTGGGTCCGCAAGGAGTTGGGCGCAAAAATCGCTTTGAAGCGCGCGGCTGTTTTTTGGCTCATGGCAGGTCAACCCGGTATCCCGAACCGCGCAGGGTCCTGATCAGCTGATGGTTTTTGTCATTTAGCTTATCCCGCAGTGAACGGATGTACACCTCAACTATATTTTCTTCTCCGCCAAAATCGTAGCCCCATACCTTGTCCAAAATCATGGACTTGCTTAAAACCAGCCCGTGGTTGAGCACCAGGAATTTCAGCAGCTCGTACTCGGTCGGGGACAGCTCCAGCACTCGGCTGTCCAGCTTGATTTCCTTGCGGCGTTCATCAATTTGAAAAGGACCGATCACAACTTCCCCGAACAGGTGGGGAAACTGGTTGCGGACCCTGGCATAGATCCTGGCCAGCAGCTCTTCAAAGCTGAACGGCTTCACCATGTAATCATCGGCCCCCAGCGTCAGGCCCTTCACCCGGTCGTCCACTTCATCCTTGGCCGTGAGCATGATCACTGCCACGTTCTCGGTTTTTTTGATCATGCGGCAGACTTCAAAGCCGTCCATACCGGGCATCATCACATCGAGGATGGCGACATGCGGCTGAAAGTCCTTCAGCAGGGCAATGGCCGACATGCCGTCCTGGGCGCTTCTAACCTCGAAGCCCTCATTCTGCAGTCCGAGCTCCAAAAACTGCAGTATATTCGGTTCGTCGTCCACCAGCAATATCTTGATCCCTTTAAGCTGCTGCATGCCTGCCCCACCACCTTTATTTAATCCGGAGATAATTCTCAGTCGTTGTAGGGTGGATTCATCCCGCCATATTTGTGCGGCTAAAGCCGCACCTACAAGGGTCAGTTTTAGCCGACCAAATGTGTGGCTAAATCCGCACCACAATCGGAGCCATTCCCAGCTATTACAGTGTCGGCTGAAGCCACACCTGCAAGTGGTGCAATCAATATCTTATCTTCTATTATCCGGGATATTGCTGAAAAGATCCTGAATGGTAACTGAAAGTTTGTTGAAATAAACAAGAAACAGCAATCGATCCCGAAAATGGATGTATAATTATTAAATAAACATTAACTACATATTCCATAGAAAAATGACATATCCTCGTTAAGAGGACTTATAAATATATCATCGAAATAGATAGCTTATCAACCACTTTTTGGAAAGGGTGGTATCCATGTCCGCAGAACTGACGGATCTTTTTGACCAGCTGTACCGGGACAACCAGGCCAGGGTATACAGGCTGGCCCTGGGGCTCACAGGCAAACCGGGGGATGCCGAGGATATTACCCAGGAGGCGTTTTTAAGAGCTTTTCGCTCCTATCACAGCTTCCGGGGGGAGGGCTCCTTCTTAACCTGGATCTACCGGATAACATTAAATGTTGCCAGCAGTCACCTGAAACAAAGGAAGAAATTGCCGATATATGTGCTGACCCAAGACCTGGGCTAACCAATCGAGGAAATCCTTGACCTGAATCCTTCCAACAATCCCGAAACCGAGCTGCTGGCCCGGGAGGCCAGGCTCCGCTGCCTGCACTGCTTTACGGAATGCCTCCCTGCCAACCAGCGCAAAGTTTTCTGCCTGGCTTATAACATTGGTTTGCCTCACAAACACATCGCGGAAATAATGGAATGTTCTGTCGGCACAGTGAAGACGACGCTCTGCCGGGCCAGGAAAAGGGTTGCCGGCTACCTGGAAAACACCTGCCAGCTGATCAAAAAATCAAACCCCTGCCACTGCAGCCAGTGGGTGCGTTACGGTCTGCAGCAGGGCTGGATCAAAAAAGAACAATTGCTCAATCCCCGGCCGGAAATTATGATCCAAGCCGAGGGAGAAATCGTCAAGCTGCAGACGCTGCGTAATATCTACCAGTCCTTTTACCGAAAAACGGCCGATGAATCCCTGGCGCAAAGAATCAAGACCGGCATAAAAAACAATGAATGGGCAATTTTATCCTGATTTAAATGTAACCTTTTGCACCAAGAGACAGTCTAACTGACAAAAAGGAGGCTGATCTTATGAAAAAGGCACAAGCATTCACAATGACAGCACCGTGCGGAATATACTGCGGCGCCTGCGAGGCTCATATGGCCAAGGACAACACCGCCCTGATGGAGCGCATGAAGAGCATTAAAACGCTGAAAACAGAAATGCTGCCCTGCCCGGGCTGCAGGACGGTCAGGGGGAAATGCCTGGCCGTGGACGGCACATGTGAAACTTACACCTGCGTGACCGAACACGCTGTCGATTTCTGCTTCGAGTGCCCGGAATTCCCCTGCGTCAAATTGAACCCGGCGGCAGACCTGGCAGAGAGGCTGCCCCACAACATCAAGGCGTTCAACCTGTGCTGCATCCAACACCAGGGCCTGGCCAAATTCGCAGAGAAAGCACCTGAAATCAAGCAAAGATATTTCCGCGGCAAAATGGCCATCGGCAGGGGGCCGCAGCTGTAGTAACTCACAATCTTGTAAATAGAGGGGATGATGTGAAGATGGAAAAGAAAAGTGAAAGTCCGTGTGTTCCGGATAAAAAGCTTGCCGCCGGCTGCGGGTTATTCTGTCCCTCGCGCACAGCTTACATTGGCGCCCATGAAGATCCCAAAAGGCTCGAAGGCCTCGCCGCGCGCACCGGCCAGCCGCTTGAAAAGCTGCAGTGCAACGGCTGCCGCTCGGACAAGCGCTCGTATTATTGTGAGAACCTCTGCACAATGTACAAGTGCGCCGCGGCAAAAAGGATTGACTTCTGCGGCCAGTGCGCGGAATATCCCTGTGAAGAACTAAAGGCGTTCCAAGCCGCAATGCCGCATCGGTTGGAATTGTGGAAATCACAGGCGCGCATCAAGGAGGCCGGGCATGAAAAATGGTTCGAGGAAATGGTTGACCATTATTCCTGCCCTGCCTGCGGCACTATCAATTCAACTTATGACATGGTCTGCTGGAAATGCGGCACAGCTCCAAGCTGTGCATACGTAGGTCAGCATAAAGATGAAAATATCCGGCGGATGGCCAGTAAAAAATAATTAATCCGGGACACTCTCGGCTTATAAAATTGGGGACATATAGTTGGGGACATATCCTGAATT
>DHGV01000019.1 GCA_002402945.1 Pelotomaculum sp. UBA4789 | reverse complement strand
ATATGGACAAAGGGGAGCTTGTACCAGATTTTGTAGTTGTAGGCATGGTTAAGGAAAGGCTATCCCAAAAGGACTGCTCAGGGGGATTCCTTCTGGACGGCTTTCCCAGGAATGTTGTACAGGCGGAAGCTCTGGATGAAACATTGAAATCAATCGGAAGCAACCTTGACGCTGTTATCAATATTGTCGTGCCGCGCGAAAAACTGATTTTGCGTCTTACCGGTCGGCGCATATGCCGCAATTGCGGAGCCAGTTACCATGTTCTGTTCAAAAAACCCAGAGTTGAAGGAATCTGTGACATCTGCGGCGGTGAAATTTACCAGCGCAGCGATGACAATGAAACCGCTGCCAAGAACCGTCTGTATGTATATGACGCCAATACTCAGCCTCTGATAGATTATTATGGCAAAAGAGGACTGCTCAGGAACATCAACGGCGATCAGGAAATAAACAAGGTCATGGAAGATATTTTTAAGAGCTTATAATATTGGGGCGTCGCCAAGCGGTAAGGCACCGGACTCTGACTCCGGCATCGTTGGTTCGAATCCAGCCGCCCCAGCCAATTATTACATAGAGGTATTAACAGGGAGGTTTCTAAAATCACTAAGAGAGAACTGGTAATTATCGGCGGCGGCCCTGCCGGTCTGACCGCGGGCATATACGCTGCAAGGGCCTCTATGGATACTGTTCTTTTGGAACGCGGTATTCCCGGCGGTCTTGTAATCAGCACTCACTTTATAGAAAACTACCCAGGTTTTGGTGAAGGCATCAGCGGCCCGGAATTAATGGAACAGATGGAAAAACAGGCCAGACGTTTTGGCCTCGACATTTTATCAGCCAACGTGGAAGGAATTGATATTTTAGATAAAGGGTTTTCTATAAAAACTGGGCATGAAGAAATTACTACAGAAGCGATCATAGTGGCGTCAGGTGTGCAGCCGCAGTTGCTGGGCGTGCCGGGAGAAAAAGAATTAACCGGACGCGGCGTTTCCTACTGTGCAACCTGTGATGGCGCTTTCTTCCGTGGTAAAACAGTCGCTGTTGTCGGTGGCGGGGATGCCGCTATTCAAGAAGCAATATTCCTGACCCGTTTTGCGGAGAAGGTGTATGTTATCCACCGCAGGGGCGAACTGCGGGCAACGAAAATATTACAGCAAAGAGGGTTTGAAAACCCTAAAATTGTATTTGTCTGGCATAGTGTTGTAGATGAAATCCAAGGTAAAAAAACGGTGGAAGGCATCATTGTCAGGGATGTCCGCGACAAAAGCACAACAACAATTAATTTAAACGGCGTGTTTATTTATGTCGGCAACAGGCCCAACTCTTCATTGGTGAAAGATATTGCTAAAATTAATGATCAGGGTTTCATCATCACGGATGAAAATATGATGACCTCGCAGCAGGGTATTTTTGCGGCCGGGGATGTACGACAGAAATTGCTGCGACAGGTAGTCACCGCTGTTGCAGATGGCGCTGTTGCCGCTTTTGCAGCAGAAAAGTACCTGACTGAAAAAAGGGCATCTATTTAAAGGAAAATAATATTTTATGAAGAAGATAATTAAAAAGACTTACTTTTCTGACCTTTTAAAATGATTAGTTGGGAGCTTTTATTTTTATGAACAGGGGGTGTATTTTTGGCAGAAATACCACAAGGATTTTGGACTGGTGATCAACGGTTATTAGCCAGGGAAATTTCTCTGGTAGAAGATGAAATGCCTGAAAAGGATGAGGTCCTCCGCCAGCTGCACGAACATACCGGTCACGGTTATATATTGGGTTTTACCGGTTCACCGGGCGCCGGGAAAAGTTCTCTGGTTGACAGTATAATTCGTGAAATCAGAAAGAGAAATCAAACTGTGGGAGTTATCGCTGTAGATCCTTCGAGTCCTTTCTCCGGCGGCGCTTTTCTTGGTGACCGCATCCGTATGAACGAGCATGCTATGGACGAGGGAGTTTTCGTGCGCAGCATGGCCACCAGGGGCAGTCTTGGCGGTTTAGCCAAAACCACTAAAGAAGTGGTCAAGGTAATGGACGCTTTCGGGATAGACTGGATTATCATCGAAACAGTTGGGGTTGGCCAGTCTGAGCTTGATATCATGTACATTGCAGACACCACCATTGTGGTACTCACTCCCGGCGCCGGTGACAGCATCCAGTCCATGAAGGCGGGCATTATGGAAATAGCAGATATTTTTGCCATTAATAAATGTGACATGCCGGGCGCTGACACACTGTCGTTAGAAGTAAACATTATGCTGGACATGCAGGATGATCATATCAAATGGCGCCCTCCAATAATGATGACTTCTAATTTACACAAAGCTGAAGGGGTAGTTGAGCTGCTGGATGCGATAGAAACACACCGCAATTATCTTAATGAAAAAGGACTCTTTGCTGAAAAGCGCAGGGAGAGGACAAAGAACGAAACGCTTGATATTGTTAATCACCAGTGGCAGCGGTTAGTATATGAGGAGGTCAGCCATCCGGGCAGGGTCAATGAGCTCCTGGCAAAAGTCGCCGCCAGGGAAGTAGATCCATATACCGCCGCATCGAAAATTATGGATTGGATCATTGCCGATCAGAAGAAAGCCTAATATTAATATGTAGATTTATTTACTTTTGCAATTGCGTCTTAACGGGCGCAATTTTATTTTATGTTTTTTGGGAAAAGAAGTGAAATATAAAATGTTTTTGGGTATAATTTAAAGAATAACACAGGGAGGAGTTGAAAGATTGAAAATAACTTATTTGGGGCACGCCGGATTTTATTTTGAAGCCAGTAAGAATATTGCTATTGATCCGTTTATAACTGGAAATCCATTGGCAAAGAATAAAGTAAAAGACGTAAGGGCCGATCTGATCCTGGTCAGCCATGGTCACGGAGACCACTTGGGTGATGCCGTCCCGATTGCCAGACAGTCTAACGGAACCATTGTTGCAGTAAATGAGCTGGCGATATTCTGTGCAAACAAAGGGGCAAATTCGCACTGCATGCACATCGGGGGCAGCCATGTCTTAGACGGCATAAAAATAAAACTTACACCGGCCTGGCACGGTTCCGGTTACGGTGGTGAATGCCCGTTGGAGTATGTTGGCCCACCATGCGGTTTTGTCTTTCATCTAGACGGGAGAACCATATATCATTCCGGCGACACAGGCCTTTTCGGCGATATGGAACTGATCGGCAGGCTAAACAAAATCGATCTGGCCATGCTCCCTATTGGTGACAATTTTACCATGGGTCCAGAGGACGCCCTTGAGGCAGTCAAGATGCTCAAGCCAGGCCTGGTCATACCTATGCACTACAACACATGGCCGCTGATCAAGCAGGATCCTGTGAAATTTAAATCTGAGATAGAGTCAAATACGAGCAGTAAAGTTGCTGTTTTGGCCCCCGGCGAAAGCCTGGAATATTAGTAAATGAGGTGCTTCTTTGATAAAGGCTGTAATCGAAACAGAAAAGGGCAATATTGAAATTGAATTATTCGCCAAGGATGCTCCAAATACTGTTGAAAATTTCATAACGTTAATTGAAAAAGGATTTTACGACGGACTTATCTTCCATAGGGTGATACCTGGTTTTGTTGCGCAGGCCGGCTGTCCTGAAGGTCGTGGTACGGGCGGTCCCGGCTATAAGATCAAATGCGAAATAAATCCTAATAAACACCTGCGCGGTTCGCTTTCGATGGCCCATGCCGGTAAGAATACAGGTGGCAGCCAGTTTTTCATCTGCTATGATGCATTTCCCCACCTGGATGGTCTGCACACTGTTTTTGGCAGAGTGGTGAAGGGGATGGAAGTGGTGGATAAATTAAAACAGGGTGACAAGATGATCAAGGTTACCGTTCCGGATGAATATTAAATATTCATCCGGCGAAACTGGCCCCGGCTGACAGCCGGGGCTTTTTGCATATACCGGGAAACCTTTTGACAAACCTGGTATTAGCATATAATATTACCTTGCGGAAATAGTAAAATATTATATTGAGGTTATAAATGAAAAGAAATTATGTTGTTTGTGATCTGGAAACAACAGGCTTGGATCCTATAACAGACAGAATCATAGAGATCGGAATGGTCAGGATACAGCAGGGCAAGATCGCCGGGACATACCATACCATGGTCAACCCTGGCATCCCGCTGCCTTTAAAAATAAAAAGAATCACCGGTATCGATGATGTTGATCTTGTTAATGCGCCACCGATCACAGATGTTATGGACGAGGTTATTGATTTTATAGGTGATGACGCCATAGTTGGGCATAATATTCGCTTTGATCTTGACTTTCTTGCTGCCGCATACGGGCTTCCATTCAAAAACCCAAATTATGATACTGTTGAATTGGCTCGGACCCTGCTGCCGAATGCGCCGAGTCACCGTCTTGAATCTCTCTGCGCCGCATTAAACATTGATACAGCCGGCAGCCATAGGGCTCTTAACGATGCCACGGCCACGTCTCATTTGATGATTTTACTGATGCAGAAAATAAAGGATCTCGACCCCGGAATATTGATCCAGCTGAATAAATTGCTGCACGAAGCTCATTCGGAATGGCATAAATTAGCAAATGAATTTATAAAAGATATACTGAAAAAATTTCCGGACAGGAAAATATCACCCGGAACATATCTGCGACGTGATCCGGAAAAGGAAAGCCAGCAACTCCGGCCTGCCAGGGGGCCTTCTCCCAGAGAAAAAATAATTCTAAAACAAGATGACGTAATTTCATATATAAAAAAAGGCGGGCCTCTGTCGATTATCATGCCCAATTACGAATATCGCCGCCAGCAGGAGGCTATGATCTGTGATGTAATCCGTGCCCTGAATGAGAATAAATTTTTGCTGATGGAGGCAGGAACAGGTGTGGGCAAGTCCATCGCTTATTTAATACCAGCGATTATGTGGAGTATATTAAACAAAGAAAGGGTATTGGTAGCTACGCACACCATTAACCTGCAGGAACAACTATTTTTAAAAGACATCCCCCTGCTGGCTGAAATTATTAAAGAACCTTTTCAGGCAGCACTTGCCAAAGGCCGGCAGAATTACGTATGCCTGCGCAGGTGGTTTGGCTTGTTGGACAGCTCTCACCAGCCTGATGAAGCAGCCTTTTTTGCCAGGGTATTGTTGTGGCTCGAGGTGAGTGAAACTGGTGACAGAAGCGAATTGAATACCAGCCCGGTTGAAGAGGATATCTGGCTGACTATCTGCGGTGAGACCGATGGCTGCCTGGGTCCCAGCTGTCAGTACCAAAAAGATTGTTTTGTAAACAAGGCCCGAAAAAAAGCAGAAAACGCCGATCTCATTATTACTAATCACTCACTGCTGTTTTCTGACATTAAAGCCGAAAACAGAGTGCTACCATCATACGGTCCACTAATCATAGACGAGGCGCATCACCTTGAAGAGTCGGCCACAACTCATTTGGGAATAAAATTTAACAAAAGATCTTTTAACAGGTGGCTGTGGATAGCCGGGCGGTCACTTGCCAAACTTGCGGATAAAGCCTCGCCTAGTGACGGTTTAAAGTGGTCACAATTGCTTAAATCTGTGCTGGAAACACGGTTGGAAGTACTTGAAGCCGCGCGCTTGTTTTTTGAACAGCTTTATGACATGGTTTTTGAAAGCGTTTCTGTTGCTGATTATGGTTTTAGGAGCACGTCTCTCAGGCTGCCGCTGGTTGGCGACAGCTATGAGACGTTTTTGGTGAATGGCAGGAGATGCTGCAGTTTGCTGCATGAGTTTGCCGGTTCAATCAGAGCCTGCACAGAACTTATGGAAATATGGGCCCTGTCGGAAGAAGCTTGGGCTGGACTGGTGCGGGATACAGCCAATATCGGACTGGAGGGAGAATTTCTGGCAGGTGAACTGGCCTTCATCCTGGAAAACAGCGACCAGGGTTATGTCTGCTGGGCTGAAATTGAAATAAACTCCCACACGGCAAACAGGAACTGTTCCTTAAATGCCGCACCGGTTGAAGTAGGATCTCTATTGTATGAACGCCTGTTCAAAATCAAGGATACTGTCATACTGACATCGGCTACCCTAACGGTAAGCGAAAATTTCGATCATGTTATTGAAAGGACCGGTTTAAGTTATTTAAGTCAGGAAAGGCTGATTAAAGCGCGCTTTGATTCCCCTTTTTCTTATGACCAACAGGTTATGCTCTGCATAAACCGCGATTTGCCAGTGCAGGGAACTGTGGACGAAGATACTTATATGGAAAAACTGGAAGAGGCGCTTTATAAATTGTTGGTAACCACTGGCGGAAGAGCGCTTGTGCTTTTCACCTCACACAGAATTCTTCGTGAGGCTTACCGTCGGTTAAAACCCAGTTTGGAAAGCCAGGATATTTGTCTCCTGGGACATGGCATTGATGGCGACAGAACGCGCCTGCTTGAGGAGTTTAAGAGAGATAACAGGACAGCTTTGTTCGGGTCACTGAGCTTCTGGGAGGGTATTGATGTACCGGGTGATGCCCTTACCTGTGTGATCATTGTAAAACTGCCATTTTCCGCACCTTCCGTGCCAATTATCGAAGCCCGTCTTGAAGACCTGGCCAGGCAGGGTAAAGATGGCTTCAGGATATTAAGCGTGCCACAGGCAGTTATCCGTTTTAAGCAGGGTTTTGGCAGGCTGATCAGGAGTAAAAGCGATCATGGCTGCGTGGTAGTCCTCGATGGAAGAGTCCTCAATAAGAGCTACGGCAGGCAGTTTCTTATTTCTCTGCCTTTGAAGCGGCATTGCAGGGGAGAGATTGGCTTTATTGTCAAAAAGGTTGCCGAATGGCTGGAAAATAATTAAAGCGATGATATTCCTGCTTTTATTATAATTAAAAAGTTTTATTAGATTCTCATCATTACAGTATTTCAATTTAAAACAATAAATTTATACATTTCAGCAGGCTTTTATCGCCTGCTTGTTTAACATATAAGATAAATGGATTATTCAAAGGACTAAAATAATTTACATTTATATTGATGAGCAGTATAATTGTAACGATTTTAGGGACCTCTGGCCAGATGTAACACCTTAACCTAAAGGGTTTTCAATGGGGACACTACTCTAGACACAAAGCTATAAAAATTTTATAATGTCTACAGGCGTTGATTAATTTGAGTTGTTAGCCTATTGAAATTATAAAGTTTACACTAGTGGCATTTTGTTATTCTAACAGCGTGAAAGTTGAATTACCTGGTTTATAATTATCGCTTTGGAGAATGGCAGGTGAAGGATATCACATAAAAAACTATATATAGTTAATGCGTCAGAAGTGATTGAGTGAAGATCTGCCCTTTCGTTTAAGATTTTCTGCAAAGAGGGGTCTGTTATGGAGCTAATTAAAGTTAATCAGTCGATTGAAAAAAATGCGGATTTTATTAAAGAAGTAGGCTTGGAAAGCGGGCAGCCTGTGCAAAAATGCTACCAGTGCGGTAAGTGCACCGCTGGGTGCCCGGTAGCTTTCGCTATGGATTACCCGCCGCAACAGGTCATCCGCATGGTCCAGCTCGGCATGAAAGACGAATTGCTGAAGAGCAATACGATCTGGATCTGCTCTACCTGTCACACGTGTTCAACCCGCTGCCCATGCGAAGTGGAAATTACTCATGTGATGGATACACTTCGGATCATGGCAGGGAAAAGCGGCGCCACGCCTGCTGGTAAAGCTAAATATGTAGAGACAATGTACAATGCGCTGCTGAGTACCGTTAAAAGTTACGGACGGACCTATGAAGTCGGTTTAGTACTTCAAAACAACTTAAAAAGCGGAAAGCTTTTCAACGGCGCGGACATGGGCATGCCTATGTTCCAGAAAGGCAAACTCCAGCTTATGCCGTCAAAAATACAGGGCGCGGCGGAAGTTGCCCGTATATTTGATGAAGTGCGCAAGATGGAAGGTGGTGTGAAATGAAATACGCTTACTTTCCGGGATGCAGTTACCACGGTACCGGCAAGGAATACGAGTCTTCAACCCAGGCGGTAGCTAAAAAGCTTGGCATGGAACTGGTCACAATCCCTGACTGGAGCTGCTGCGGCGCCACAGCGTCGCACGGCAAAAGCCACTTGCTGAATGTAGCCCTGCCGGCACGCAGCCTTGGCATAGCGGAAGAGATGGGCATGGATGTGACAACAGGGTGTGCCGCCTGTTACCAACAGCTGGCACATGCGAATCATAAAATGGCAGAAGATGCTGGGATAAGGGAAAAGGTCAACAAGATTATCAGCAAACCATACAATGGCACGCTTAAAGTCAAATCACTGGTTGAAGCGGTAGGGACAGTGGATCCGGAAACAATAAAAGCTCAAATAGTCAAGCCTTTAACAGGCTTGAAGGTTGCAGCATATTACGGATGTCTGCTGGTCAGACCACAAAAAATTACTGGATTTGACGATCCGGAAAAACCCATGTTTATGGATAATCTTATGACCCTGGCAGGGGCTGAGGCTCTGGACTGGGCTCATAAAACCGAGTGCTGCGGCGCATCATTGGGTATTTCCAATCTGGATATCGCTGTGAGACTGATAAATAAAATTATTAAAGCTGCGGTTGAGAGCGGCGCTGACTGTTTTGTTGTGGCCTGCCCATTCTGTCATCTTAATATTGACTGGCATCAAAAAAATGTTAATAAAAAGCTTGGTACTTCATATGATATTCCGGTATTTTATTTTACTGAGCTCTTAGGTTTGGCAATGGGGCTGAGTCCGGACGAACTCGGGCTTAAAACACACTTTACCGATACCCAAAAAGTTTTGAGCCTGGTTGGCTAATTAATTCCTTACGGGAGCGATGGAATATGAAAAGGATTGGTCTTTTCGTTTGCTGGTGCGGCTCTAACATCGGAGGAGTTATTGATGTTCCGAAAGTCGTCCAGGAAGCGAGTAAATTTCCGGGAGTAGTTTTCGCCACTGACTACAAATATATGTGTTCGGAGCCTGGCCAGGATACAATTGTCAAAGCTGTAAAGGAACACAACCTGGACAGGGTGGTCGTTGCCTCATGTACACCAAGGCTGCATGAACCGACCTTCCGCAAAACACTGGTCACAGCTGGCCTGAACCCTTACATGTTTGAAATGGCTAATATCCGTGAACAGTGCACCTGGGTCCACTCAGATGACAAGGAAGGCGCCACAAAGAAAGCCATTGCGCTGATCAGGAGGGCATTGGCTAAAGTATCCAAGGTGGAACCGCTGTTTGAGTCGCACATCCCGGTCACTAAGAAGGCACTGGTTATTGGCGGCGGAATTGCGGGCATGCAGGTGGCTATTGATATAGCTGATAACGGCCACCAGGTAATTCTGGTCGAGAGAGAACCAACCATTGGCGGTAAGATGGCCATGTTGGACAAGACTTTCCCGACCCTCGACTGCTCTGCCTGAATAAGCACACCAAAGATGGTTGCTGCGGCGCAGCATCCTAACATTAAGCTGATGACTTATTCTGAAGTAACAGATGTCAAAGGTTACATCGGCAATTTTGAGGTTACTATTAAACAAAAACCGCGCTATGTGGATCATGTTAAATGCACCGGGTGCGGTACCTGCACGGAAAAATGTCCCACCAAGGTGACTAGTGAATACGACCTCGGTATCGGCAAAAGAAAATGTATATATATCAACTTCCCACAGGCAGTACCAGGCAAACCGATAATAGATGCGGAAAACTGCCGTTTCTTAAAAACCGGGAAATGCGGTGTCTGTAAAAAGATTTGCCCTACTGGCGCCGTTGATTTTGACCAGAAAGAAGAAATTATTGAGGAAAAAGTGGGCGCCATCGTCATGGCTACCGGCTTTGACCAGTTTAAATGGGATGAAGTATACGGGGAGTATGGTTATGGCCGCTACCCGGATGTGATCACAGGACTTCATTTTGAACGCATGTCAAACGCCGGAGGGCTTACCGGCGGCAAAATCGTCCGTCCTTCAGACGGGAAGGAACCTAAAGTTGTTGTATTCATCAAGTGTGTAGGCTCAAGAGACGAGGCCAAGGGAAAAACTTATTGCTCCAGGGCCTGCTGCATGTATACAGCTAAGCACGCCCACCAGGTACTGGATAAGATCAGTGATTCCAGCGCGTACGTATTCTATATGGACGTGCGTACACCTGGTAAGGCTTATGATGAGTTTTACAGGCGCACAGTTGAGGAAGGCGCGCAGTATATCAGGGGTAGGGTTTCTAAAATATACCAATCAGGTGAAAAGCTGATAGTTGTGGGAGCCGACACCCTGCTGGGCAGGCCGGTAGAAGTTGAGGCTGACCTGGTTGTGCTGGCATCTGCGATGGTGCCGAGTGAAGGCGCAGATAAAATTGCCCAGCTGGTTGGATGCCCGACAGACAAGGACGGGTGGTTCCAGGAGGCGCACCCAAAACTCAGACCTGTGGAAACTATGACAGGCGGCCTGTTTTTAGCAGGCGTCTGCCAGGGACCGAAAGACATTCCGGATACGGTTTCACAGGCCAGCGGCGCGGCTGTTAAAGTCTGCGCACTGCTTTCCAATGATGAACTGGCCACCGACCCGATGATTTGCCAGGTTGACGAAAAGCTATGCTCCGGTTGCCTGGTGTGCAAAGAGGTTTGCCCTTACAAGGCCATTTCGGCGAAGACCATAACAGAAAGAATTGACGGGAAACCGGTAGATCGGATTGTAGCGGAAGTTAATACCGGTCTTTGCCAGGGCTGCGGCAACTGCACTGTTGCCTGCCGGGCTGGAGCGGCAAACCTGAAGGGATTCACTAACCAACAAGTGCTTGCGGAGGTGGATACTCTGTGTCAATAACAAATGAAGCACAGTCAACTGAATTTCAACCCAAGATAATTGGATTTACCTGCAACTGGTGCAGTTACGCCGGCGCAGACATGGCCGGTGGAGGCAGGATGAAATATCCCGCTAATATGAGATTGATTCGCGTACCTTGTTCAGGCCGGGTTAATCCTGCTTTTGTTTTAAGAGCATTCCAAAAAGGTGCGGATGGTGTATTGGTTTCAGGGTGACACCCGGGGGACTGCCACTATTCTAGTGGCAACTACTTTACACGGAGACGGTTCCTGTTGTTTAAGCGGCTTCTCGAGTATGTAGGCTTTGAACCTGGCCGCTTTAAGGCGCGCTGGATATCCGGATCTGAAGGGGCTAAATTTACCACCACGGTAAAGGAAATGACAGAAACAATCAAATCCCTGGGTCCCAATAAAAAGATGAGGGATGATATCATATGATGAATCTTGCTCAACAGCTCCAGGAGCAGGCTAAAAAGCTCCTGGAGGAGAAAAAAGTTGATCTGGTAATCGGTTTTGGCCAAGGAACGGAGTTGGCCCGGAATACACCAGTTTTCATCGATAGCCCCGAAGGTGTATCCGCACTGACCTGGGGACCGTTCTGCGCCAATAATCTGGCAAAATATTTGAGTGATTACAATAACGCGCCGGGCGGCACCGCCGTTGTGGTAAAAGGGTGCGATGCCAGGTCGGTGAACAGACTGCTGGATGATAACCAGATTTTACGTGAAAAAGTGGTGGTAATCGGAGTACCCTGTCCCGGCCAGCTTGAATGGCAGAAAGTATCTGCCGAAATTAAACCAGGTTCGACATTAAAAGAAGTTGTTGATAATGGTGACAGCTATACTGTAAAAACAGACTCGGGCGACTATAGTTTCAGCAAAAAAGACTACTTGCTGCATAGATGCCTGGTTTGTGAAAATCCGAATCCGGTCATATCCGATATCACCATCGGCAAAGAGCTTCCTGTTAAGAATTACGAGGAAAGATTTGCTGAAGTGCAGGATTTAGAGAAGTTGGCAGTAAATGAGAAAAGCGCATACTGGGACAAACAGTTCACACGCTGCCTGCGCTGTTACGCCTGCCGCAATGTATGCTCTGTCTGCACCTGCGAGGTCTGTGTCTTCGACCAAATGATGCCTATGTGGGTCTCCAAGAGGACAAACCTATCTGAGAACACGGCCTTCCATATTACAAGAGCTTTTCACGTAGCCGGACGATGCGTTGACTGCGGGGAATGTGACCGGGTCTGCCCGATGGATATTCCGCTGCGCAAGCTGAATGTTAAGATTCACAAAGATCTTGGTGACTTGTTTAATTCTCCCACGCCAGGCACAGAACCAGGTTTGATCTCGCCGCTGGGAGGATTCTCGCCTGGTGATCCTGAGGAGTTTATGTAAAAGGAGGTGCTGAGATGGAATCAAGAGTTGTAAACAAAGGACAAATTTCTGAATTACTGGATAAACTGGCGAAGGATTACAATCTGTTCGCGCCGGTAAAGGATGAAACAATGACTCTGTTCAGAAGGGTATCCGGCGCGCAGGATGTCCTGTTAGACTATAACAATTCGGATATTTCTCCAAAAGGATGTTTCTTGCCGCAGAATGAAAAAACGTTTTCTTATATGTACACTGGAGATAGCCTGGAGATCAACAAACCAGAGGGGGCGCAAAAAACTGTACTCTTCGGAGCCCGCCCCTGCGACATCAAGGCTGTTCTAACGTTTGATCCGGTATTCGAAGGAGTAAAGTTTGGTGACGAGTACTACTCCAGCAAGCGTGAAAACTCAATAATCATCGGTCTGAGCTGTACAAAGGTTCTCAGCACCTGCTTCTGCTATGCCATGGGAGGCGGGCCGTGTGACATAACAGGTTCAGATTTATTGTTAACCGAGATCGGTGACAAATATTATGTAGAAGTTATTACAGAAAAGGGCCAGGCTCTGGTAGATGCGTACAGCCAGATTTTTGCCAAGCAGGATACGGCACAGCTGGCAAAAGACAAGGATGAGCTGGCGAAAAAATTGTCCGGCGAGTTTGTCAGGAAGGTTGATCTGACCGGCGTAAAGGAACTGATGGACAATAATTTTGAACTGCCCTACTGGAGTGGTGACGACCAGAAGAAATGCATCAGCTGCGGTATTTGCACCTATGTATGTCCTACCTGTCACTGTTTTGACATTTTCGACTACACCACCGGTGATTTTACCGGTGACCGTATCCGCTGCTGGGACTCCTGCATGTATCCGGAATATACGCTTGAAGCCGGCGGACACAACCCACGCCCGACCAGAAAAGAGCGGATTCGCAACCGCTTCATGCATAAGATTAAATACCACCTCGACCGTTATAACATGGTCGGTTGCGTGGGATGCGGCCGGTGTGTCATCAAGTGCCCGGTCAATATCGACATCACCAAAATTATCAACGACTTGAAGGAGGTGGCGCAGAATGCCTAATCCTACTGCTCTGACGCCATATCCGGCGACCATAACCAAAATTGACGTTGAAGCCGGCGACACAAAAACTTTCACAGTAGTGTTTGATGATCCTGAAATCATGGAGAATTTTGGCAACCAGCCGGGACAGGTCTGTATGCTGTCGGCATTTGGCGAGGGTGAATCTACTATCTCCATTACCTCATCGCCGACCAGGGGTAAATTCCTTGAATTTTGCGTCAGAAGAGTCGGCCGGTTGACAAGCGTCCTGCACCAGATGGAAGTAGGTCAAAAGATCGGTGTGCGCGGCCCTTACGGCAACGGGTTCCCATACGAAATGATGAAAGGCAAGGACCTATTTTTCATCGGCGGCGGTTCCGCGCTTGCTCCCATCCGCTCCCTGATCGACTATGTCCTTTCTGATCAATACAGGAGCGATTACGGCAGGGTAGAGATACTATACGGAGCGCGCTCAATGGACGATGTGTTGTTTAAGAGCGACCTGGCCGAGCGCTGGCCGGCAATTCAAAATACAAAAATTTACACCACTATTGACCGCCCGGAAGAAGGCTGGAACGGCCACGTGGGCTTTGTACCGCCTTTTATTGAGGAAGTGGCGCCTACTCCGGAAAACAAAATTGTCATTCTCGCCGGACCGCCGATCCTGATCAAGCTGGGGCTGGCGGTTATGGAAAAGCTGGGCTTTAAAGATGAACAGATCATCACCACCCTGGAGATGAGGATGAAGTGCTGCCTCGGCAAGTGCGGCCGCTGCAACGTAGGTTCCAAGTTTATCTGCGTTGACGGACCGGTCTTTAGCCTGGCGCAGCTAAAAGAGATGCCTCCTGAATACTAAAAACCAGCCTTTACAGGTAACATTAACCCCCGGGATACATTAAACCGGGGGTTAATTGTTTTGAAGTTCATTTGTCAAAGACATTGCAACGCCTAAAGAAACTATTTATAATTATTTCTATGCAGAAGGATGTTTTAAATATATTTTAGCAGGTGAGGAGTATGGCAATGGATAAAATGACATTTAATGTTGACGGGATGAGCTGCGGGCACTGCAAGGCCGCGGTTGAAAAGGGTTTGATGGGACTGAGCGGGGTACAGGCAGCAGAAGCAGTTCTGGAGGCTAAAACCGTCACAGTGACTTACGATGCCAACAAGGTCAGCCGTGATACACTTGCGGGGGTGATCACTGATGCCGGATATGAAGTAAAGGACTGAGGCCTAAAAAATGTATGAGCTTACTGTAAGGACCCGTTTTGCCGCTGCGCACTCCCTGAGAGATTATGAGGGCCCGTGTGCCAGGGTGCACGGGCATACCTGGCATATTGAGGCCACCTTCAGGGGCTGCCGGCTTGACAGAAAAGGCATGCTGCTTGACTTTGGCGTAGTCAAAGCTAAAATTAAGACCGTTGTAGAGGAATTGGACCACAACTATTTGAACGAGATCAAACCTTTTACTGGCAGCGCGGAAAACAATCCGACTGTTGAGAACCTGGCCAGGCATATTTATAACCGTTTAAAACAGGATCTTGATAAAAACAACCTGCCAGCGCAAATTGCCAGTGTGCGTGTCTGGGAATCGCCTGATACTTCAGCGGCGTACAGCGAGGTGTAACATTGAAGAGCATCGTCCTTTTATCCGGCGGGCTGGATTCTGCTGTTTCACTGGCCCTGGCCTTAAAAGAAACAGAGGTTGCACTTTGCCTGACCTTTGATTATGGCCAACGTTCCGCACAAAAAGAAAAGTCGTCCGCCGCAGCCCTGGCGGCTCACTACAGTGTTGAGCACAGGATATTAAGGCTGGCATTTTTAGAAGAAATCACTAAAACCGCCCTGGTGATACATGACAAGTATATGCCGGAACCGGATACGGCTGAGCTTGATGATGATCTTATTTCAAAAACCAATGCCGCATCAGTATGGGTACCCAACAGGAATGGCTTGTTTGTTAACATTGCGGCGGCTTTTGCTGAAGCATCTGGCTGCAATCTAATTGTAACCGGTTTTAATCGCGAGGAAGCGGCCACTTTTCCGGACAACAGCGCGGATTTTGTCTGTGCCGCCAACAGCGCGCTCAGTTATTCCACTTTAAACAAAATAAAAATAGTCAGTTACACCCAGGTGTTTGATAAGACTGAGATCATCAAACTGGGTCTGGCGCTGGGTCTTCCCTTTCAATATATCTGGAGCTGCTACCGGGGGGAAGAAAAAATGTGCGGGCGCTGCGAAAGCTGCCGGCGACTCGGCAGAGCCGCTGAAGCTGCCGGACTTAACTGGGATGATGTTTTTTAAAATCCCGGCCGCATCCAACCACCACTGGAGGATAAGCTGTGATCAGACGTTTTATCACCGATATAATAACATATGACGGGACTCAGCTGTCATCGCTCTGGGCCTTCCGCAACTTTGGCCTGCAGGGTGACAGCATCGTGTCATTTCAAGGACCCTGCCGGGTTAACATTACTGAGATGGTTGATCTTGAAGATGTTAAAAACAACGCCCCGATTTACAGCGAAAAAATGCTGCATTTTATCATCGAACACTTTGATTTAGACCTTGAAAAAACCATTGTCAGACAGCGTCTTTTTATAGCCATTATTAAAGATGCTGTGCAGCAGCATACAGGCGCTGTTTTGCGTCGTGACGGTGATGATTTGTTTTATAATGAAAAAAAATTATCCGTATCCATAGCCACCCTGACACCTGTTTCCACCATGATCCATACCGCCTTGAACGTAATAAGCGATAATGTGCCTGTACCTGCTGTTGGCCTGGCGGACCTTGGCCTGGAAATAGACAAAATGCCGGCATTGGGCGCCGCCATATGTGGCTTATACGCCGGTGAATGCAGCGAAATACTTATGGCCCGCTGCAAAGTGCGGGGCGTGAAATGAGATGAAATACCCTGTTATCGAGATATTCTCTTCTGTCCAGGGAGAGGGGCCATACGTGGGATGCCGGCAGATTTTCATCAGGCTGCATGGCTGCAACTTGAAATGTTCTTATTGTGACACTGTTTCAGCTGAGATGCCATTGAACTGCCGCATAGAGGCAACGCCGGGCAGAGGGGATTTTAAACTGCTTGTGAATCCACTCAATGCTGAGGATGTAGCCGCTGCTGCCTCAGCTCTGGAACTATCACAGCACCATTCAGTCAGCCTTACGGGCGGAGAACCGCTGTTGTACCCGTCATTAATAAAAGATTTGGCGCCCCTGATTAAAGGTACCAGGCACGGGATTTATCTCGAAACAAACGGCACCCTGCCGGAAAGCCTGGCCGAGGTAATCAGCCTGATCGATATTGTGGCGATGGATATTAAAATGCCTGGCAGCGCAGGAAACGCTCCTCTGTGGGAAGAACACAGCCGTTTTTTAAAGATAGCTTCTGCAAAAAAAACTTTCGTTAAGGTTAT
This sequence comes from Pelotomaculum sp. UBA4789, assembly GCA_002402945.1. Lineage (GTDB taxonomy): Bacteria > Bacillota > Desulfotomaculia > Desulfotomaculales > Pelotomaculaceae > Syntrophopropionicum. The sequence goes on along the minus strand of DHGV01000019.1, from coordinate 4,645 downwards.
AGCAGGTGAAAATACCCGCTTGGAAGAGATAAAAATGGCTGCTGAGCTGATAAAAAGCATAGCCCCTGGTGTAACCCTTATTATCCAGCCAGTTAGCGTCAGAGGGGAAATAAACAAGATACCGGCGATACATCTGCTTGAACTGCAGCAAACGGCATTGGAGATTATTGCTGATGTGCGTGTGATACCGCAAATGCACAAGATAATGGGATTTCTATAGCGGAACGGGGAGAAAACACGATTACACGATGATACTAATTTCTGTTACTTTTATCGTTAAATGATACCTGATAGAGGAATGGGGACATAATTCGCTTAAAGTGAGACTATGCATCTGTTAATTATATCGTTAAATGATACCAGACAGCGGAAAGGGGACACATCTCTGTATCAGGCATTCCTCTGATGTCAGAGATATGTCCCCGATCGGAATGATTGAGGATTGTCCGCAATCAGGATAGTACCGATAAGATCAGGAATATCACCAGTGCGGAGGTCCAAGTCGGGGAGGGAAGAGAATATTGGATGAAAAGAAGATTGAGCAGGCCGTCAAGATGATCATAGAAGCTATTGGCGAAGACCCTGAGAGGGAAGGGTTAAAAGATACCCCCGCACGGGTTGCCAGGATGTACTGTGAGATATTCAGCGGCCTGCATGAGGATCCCAAGGTCCACCTGGAAAAAATATTTTCCGAAGACCATAATGAAATGGTTATTGTTAAAGACATCCCCCTCTATTCAATGTGCGAACATCACCTGCTCCCATTTTACGGTAAAGCGCATGTGGCATATATCCCGCACAAAGGGAAGGTGACCGGGCTTTCAAAGCTGGCGCGGGTGGTAGACGGCTATGCCAGGCGGCCCCAACTTCAGGAACGACTGACCTCACAAATTGCTGACAGTATTATGAGCTGTTTAAAAGCATATGGTGTTTTAGTAGTAATTGAGGCTGAACATATGTGCATGACATTCCGTGGTGTGAATAAGCCGGGCTCAAAAACCATTACATCTGCAGTGAGGGGTGGTTTTCAAAAGAATGAGGCTACCAGGGCAGAGGCTTTCTCCCTGATAAAAGGGTAAGTGCTGACAACAGAGATATTTTGGGGTATCTATTTAATTAGTATTACCACTGGAGGTGACAAGCTGTCCACATGACAAATAAAGAGAACGATGAGGCCGGCAAGCTGGAACTTGTCGCCGCAAAGAGCTTCAAAACTTATGACGAGATGTATAAGGTTGTTGATTTTTTAAATAAGATACTAAAAGATAAAAAAGTAATTTTTGGCCTTACCAAAGATAAAAACAGTGATACGATGACTATTTCTATCTACGAAATTTAATGGAGATGTGTTATGCGAATATTAATCAGCAACGATGACGGTATTCAGTCTGACGGTTTGAAGGTCTTGAGAAATGCCTTGGAGGATCAGCACGAGCTATTTATCGTGGCTCCGGATCGTGAAAGAAGCGCCACTGGCCATAAAATTACAGTTTACAGGCCTCTTAGGGTTAGGGAATGTGATTACCCGGGCACCAAGACTATTGGCTGGGAGGTAGACGGTACTCCAGCTGATTGTATTAAACTGGCATTGGAAGCGCTGATGCCGGAACCGCCTGACCTGCTGATTTCAGGAATTAATTCCGGTCCAAATCTTGGTACCGACGTGCTTTATTCCGGTACGGTTTCTGCAGCTATTGAGGGCCTGATCAACGGTATCCCATCAATTGCAATTTCACTGACCAGCCATAGAAACCATGATTATTCTTATTCCGGAAAACTTGCCAGGGATATTGTGGCAATGTTTAGTGCCGAGATTTCCCCCCGCACTCTCCTGAATATTAATATCCCTCCAGGCAAGCCAAAGGGCATAAGAGTTACCAAGCTCGGTAACAGGCGTTACGTAAATATCTTTGATAAAAGGACCGATCCGCGGGGCAGGATTTACTTCTGGATGGGTGGTGAGCCTTTTGACCTGGATGAAGATGATCCCGAAACGGATATCTGGGCTGTCAGAGAAGGATATATATCCATCACTCCCATTCACTATGACTTGACGGATTACGGTTATATGGAAAAACTTATTGAAATCTTAAAAAAAATAGGGGTTTAATCCCTGTAATATTTTTATGAAAAATGTCCTCATATTTTTTAGAAAACAAGGAATTTATCCAACTGCCGTAGAAATAATCTTTTTAATATAGCACTTTTTATTTGGATTTACTTGAGAAGTTTATTTAAATAAACTTTTGAACTCTCAGGGGTTCTTATTTTTTGTTTTTTACCCTGATTAATTTAATTATTATGTATAAACATGGAATATTACTAAAACTAACCATAATTCACAAAAGGAGGCAAGTATTTTGAAGAACTACCAGACCGGTCAAATACGCAACCTGGGGGTGGTAGCACACGGTGGAGCCGGTAAAACCTCCCTGGTTGAGGCGATGCTTTTTAATACCGGGATTCTATCTCGTTTAGGAAGAGTAGAAGATGGCACTACAGCATCGGATTACCACCCTGAAGAAGCAGCAAAACAAATTACTATTCATTCCAGCCTTGTTCCCTGCGAGTGGAACGGCATCAAGATTAACCTGCTTGATACCCCAGGATTTTCAGATTTTATTGGTGAAGTAAAAGGCGCGCTCAGGGTATCAGACTCTGTTATGTTTGTTGTATCAGCTGTCGATGGCGTTGAAGTTCAGCATGAGGTTATCTGGGATATTGCTGACGGCTACAACCTGCCCAGAATTGTGTTCATTAATAAAATGGATCGTGAAAATGCAAATTTTGATAAAGTTATAAGCGACCTTAAATCAAAATTTAACGCAAACTTTGTACCAATTCAAATTCCTATCGGTTCTTTCAGCACTTTCAGCGGTATAGTGGATATCATCAGCGGCACTGCTTACGAGGGAGCCGGTAAAGGGAAAGAAATTCCCATTCCTGCCGAACTGGCTGACGAGGTTGCCCAATACAGGGAACAATTAATTGAAGCGGCAGCTGAGGGTGATGACGATCTGACCATGAAGTATCTCGAAGGAGAAGAATTAACACCCGAGGAAATAAAAGAAGGTCTTGCAAAAAGTATCACTATGCGCAAAGTAGTTCCGGTTATGGCAGGATCGGCTACCAAGAACATAGGCGCTGCCCAGGTGATGGATGTTGCTGTAAATTACCTTCCCGCCCCGGAAGAAAGCGAAGGGCCCATGTCTGCTCTGGTATTTAAAACCATAGCCGACCCATATGTGGGGAAAATGAACTTCCTGCGTGTATACAGCGGCACATTCAAGAGCGACACCACAGTACTTAACAGCAAAAAGGAAAAAACCGAAAGAATCGGCAATGTCTTATTTGTCAGGGGCAAAAACACTGTCCAGACAAACGCTGTTGCTACCGGAGACCTGGCTGTTGTGGTAAAACTTCAGGACACAGGGACTTGCGACACCCTTTGTGATAAAGACAAGCCTGTTGTGCTGGAAGGCATAGACTTCCCTACACCCACCTTGACCGTAGCCATTGCGCCTAAGAGCAAAAACGATGAAGACAAGCTCGGCGATGCAATTTCAAAGCTGCTGGAAGAAGACCCAACAATGAGGGTGGAAAAAAATATTGAAACCAAGCAAACACTGTTAACCGGCATGGGTGAACTCCATATCAATATCATGATCGAAAAACTTAAACGAAAGTTTGGCGTTGATGTAGTCGTAGCAGATCCCAAGGTACCATACAGGGAAACAATCAGGTCAAAAGTGGAAGTGGAAGGTAAGCATAAGAAGCAATCAGGCGGCAGAGGACAGTACGGACATGTTTGGATCCGCTTTGAGCCCAACCCGGAAGCTGATTTCGTATTCGAAGAAGATATATTCGGTGGTTCAGTGCCCAGGCAGTATTTCCCGGCTGTTGAAAAAGGCCTGCGTGAAGCTCTTGTGGAAGGGGTGCTGGCCGGTTATCCAACCACCGGCATTAAGGCGACACTTTATGACGGCTCTTACCATAACGTAGACTCCTCGGAGCTTGCTTTTAAGATAGCGGCATCCCTGGCATTTAAAAAAGCAGTTCCTCTGGCCAAGCCGATTATTCTTGAACCGATCATGAGTGTGGAGTCAGTGGTTCCGGAAAACTTCATGGGGGACATAATAAGTGATTTCAATACCAAGCGCGGAAGGGTGCTGGGCACAGAACAGGTTGGCAGGCTTACTAAGATCAGGGCTACCGTGCCGCTATCCGAGATGTACCGTTATGCCATAGACTTAAAATCGATGACCCAGGGACGTGGTTCTTTTACCATGGAATTTAACAGCTACGAAGAAGTCCCTGCCCGGCAGGCTGAAGATATCATCAAAAAAGCAAAGGCAGAAGCAGAAGCGGAAAAATAAAAGAAGAGCTATTGTTGCCCCTGAAAGGATGTGATAACATGGATATGGATCTCAGCTATTTCCTGGAAAACAAAAGCAGGGGAGCCGATTATATAAGCAGAGCGATGACAGACCTGTCTATAAATGTAACTGAGGACACAACAGTTCTTGAACTTTTTGGCGCTTTCAACGGCATATTCGCCAGGGCGATTGATATTCTGCTGGAAGAGATCGACAAGGGTAAAAATATTTTATAAGCAAATATTAGGTAGTGTCAATAATTTTTCGCA
>DHGV01000089.1 GCA_002402945.1 Pelotomaculum sp. UBA4789 | reverse complement strand
TGTTACTGCTAACACATAATGTCAAGAAATAGACGGTAGTAAATGTCCAGAAGTTGACGAGAACATAGGCCAAGAATACCCCCCAGGGAGGGGAGGGAGAATTTATGACAATTCTCCCTGAATAACCAACTTCACCATGTGATCATCAATAATCCGGCGGACGTTTTGTGCACCGTAGAGCAGGCAGTGAGTACAGACCTTGTTAACAAGTCTGGCAGCGCCGCTGGAAAACCGGAATATTTCATTAACAGCACTATCCGAAAAGATATCATGATCGGCGCCGGAATAAGCAAGGCGCCGTTTTATATATTCCCCAACCTGGGCACGGTCCAAGTACGGTATTTTGAACTGGAGATCGATCCTCTGCCTGATGGCGGCGTAGCTCTGCAGCTGCAGCCTCTCCCAGAGTTCGCTTTGTCCCACCAGGATTAAAGTCATAAGACTCTCGGCGTCCATTTTGAAATTGAGAAGGAAACGGACTTCTTCTAACATCTCCTTGTCCAAAAGATGCGCCTCATCCACAATGACTACCGGCTGCATATGATGAATGCCGCGCATGAGCTCAATCTCCCGGTGCAGTTGGCGCTTGGCGTCGCCGCGATAAAATTTGGCCTCGCAGCCCAACTGCTCTAAAAGGCCCTTGTAGAAATGCCGGGGTGTCAGCTTGGAATCCGCCAGGTACATCACCATGAATTTCGCTGAATCGAGAGAATCTTTGAAGCAGCGTATGGTTGTGGTCTTGCCGGTGCCGCAGTCGCCTGTAACAACGGCGAACAGCTGACGATTGGCAGCATGCTCCAGACGGCCCAATATCTCTTCGAGAGTGACTGATTGATACAACTGGTCTGTAGGAATATCCCGCGCAAACGGAGTCTTAGACAGTCCGTAAAACGACTCAAACATTATCGGCGCCCTCTTTTTTTACAGTCCTGTAGGAAACGGCGGGGGCCTGCCGGGCTTTACGCTTCTGATTTTTTCTTGCAGCCGCGGCCAGCAGTCTTGATGTTTGGGCGGGCTGTGCCTGTAGATACTCCGGCAGCTTTGGACGCTGGCCGGTCGACTCCCCAATAACCAACTGCCTGGCTTTCCAGTGCGCGTGTCCCTCGTATTCGATAGTCAGTTCTGTGATGTCGGCCGGGTCGTAGTAAAAAGGCGTTGGCGATGGTTTCTGGAGCCAGGTGCTTTAATGCTTTGTTGTCGCTCCAAAAGGCGGCATGCGGGCTGGTGTTATCACCCAACCCGGAGTGCGGCTTGTTCTGGTAGCATTCCTCCAGCCAGACCCCGAACAGTTCGTTTAGCTTATCCAGGGACTGCGGCTTTTCCAGCTTGGCTTCACTTAAAAAAGCGTCTACTACCCGGTTGAACCTTTCTACCTTGCCGGTAGCCTCTGGGGATTTTGGCTTGGCGAATACCAGCCGGGTGCCAAGTTTACTGCAGGTGCGTTGCATCCATTTGGTCCGGTACTGGCTGCCGTTATCGAAATACACTGCTTCGGGCACCGCGTATTTGTGGATCGCTTTACGGAAACAATCTTCCACAATGACCTGGTCCAGTGTTGGGTAAAACTCCCCGTGCAATACAAAACGGGTGGCATCGTCGATGAAGGTGACCAGGTAGACTTGCTTTGGGGCACCGTCTTTGCCTACGGGCAGGTAGGGCCCATATTTTATGTCACTATGCCATAGCCGGTTGCGGTGTCTTTTCTGGTATCGCCGGGACGCTATGCCGGCATCGGAGTACATCCGCATCTGTCTTGTGCTGTAGCCCTTCTCGGACAGTTTCTCTTGCAGGGTGCTGCGTTTGATTTGGCCTTCCCGGATCAGCCCTTCCCATTCCATAATCTGAATGATCTGGGCGACGCTGCGGCTGGGTACCTCGCGGCGCAGCAGTATGGCCTGGTTTAGTATGTGGGGTGGTATGGCTTCTTCGGTTTGCCGGCCTTTGCCCCTGGGTTTTAGACCTCCGAATCCGCCGGCCCGGTACTGGGCCAGGTATCGGCGCAGGGTACGTTCGGATAGTCCGGTTTGTTGACAGATGTTTTTCTTGATTTCCCTGATTTTGGCTGCGTCAAGCTCGTCTGCCAGCAGCGGGGACAGCAACTGCACCCGCTGGGCGGCTATCTCTTCGGCTTTTTGATGGTCTTTCATGCTAAAACCTCCTCATTTTAGGCTTAATGCCGACGAACTTGAAAAAAAGGTTGGTTTGGTCCCTTTTGTTCAAAACCTGAAACGAATCGCCCAGCAAGGTATTCCCGGGGTGGGGAATGCTCCCTATTATATTGTCGTGGGCGAAAGAAAAGGGATGCCTCCTATTGCCTCTCAATCCATTAGTCATTGTTTGCAGAATATGTGGTTAAAAGCAACGTCTCTGCGGATCAGTTTTCAGCTTGTAAGCGCCACTACGCAAATGGACAGCGACCATGAGTTCTGCAAATTATTAGGTTTGCCTGTTGGAGAGTACGCACTTGATGGATGCGCGTTAGGCTATCCAGCAGATAATTACCAACCGTCCCCTGTTGAATATCCAAATTATGATCAATCAGTAACTTGGATATAAGCTTTAAGTGTGAGGAAAAGACGAGGAAGAAGGTGAAAAAATGGCAGATGTAAAGGATGGGAAATTAGAGTTGCTTTCAGCGGCAAATAGCTGTTTAGTCCTGGTTGATTACCAAACTGCGATGTTCAAAGGCGTTGCTTCGGGCGACAAGCCAAGAATCAGGAATGCCGCGATATGCGCCGCAAAGGCCGCTAAAATATTGGACATTCCGCTAATCATGTCAACAATCAATCCCCAGACAAAGGGGGTGTTTATGAAGGAAATTTCTGATTTATTCCCCGGACAAGAGATATTTGCCAGGAAGATGCCCAGCTTTGATGCTTTCGAGGAAGAAAGCGTTCTGAATGCAGTCAGGAAAGCGGCAAGAAAGAAGATTGTCATATCCGGTTTGTGGACCAGCATGTGCTTTGCCTACACTTCCCTGCATACAGCAGTACCCAATCGCTGGCATTTACTATGCTGGAAAGACACGTCCCTGTCAATGTCAGGAGCAAGCTCTACTGGGGCAGGGAGCTGGTCATCAATAACTACTGTTGGGCAGGCTTTGAAAGCGAAAATTTTTGTGATGCAGGCAAATTTGAAAATTACACCTATGCGATCAAGTTCAGAGAGGTAGCGAAATGAGTACGAAAAAAGTCCTGCTTGTGTATCCTTACTTTTACACTGGTGTAAAGAAAGATAAAATATTTACGCCCATTGGGATCGGCATCCTTTCCGCCGTATTAAAACAAAGCGGAATCGATGTGATGATCCTTGACTGTACGTTTCTGACGGTAAAAGAGGCCATCAAGAAAGCGCAACAGTACAAGCCGGATATAACCGGCATTTATGTGATGACTACATTTGTCAAAAACGCTTTGGGCTTGCTGGAGAAGCTGAGAAAAGTCAATCCGGAAAGCCTTTATGCGGCAGGCGGCCCGCTGCCTACGCTGTATCCCGCAAAATTAGCCAAAGCTTTTGACTATGTGTTTAAGGGCGAGGCGGCCAAAAGCTTTCCTGATTTTTGCCGGGATTACTTAAATGCTTCAAGCCGGAGCGAGTTCACAGGAAATATCAACCCGTCAAATTATGCGGGCATCTACAGCCTGAGCATGGGAATTATGGATTCCCCGGTGACTCATCTGAGCAAGGAAGATATTGATCAGTGCCCGATCCCGGATCGGGAGGGCTTTGATCACAAAAAGTATCAGGAACTGTGTTATGGAGACACCGGCAAAAAAAGGACATCGATCATGATGTCATACGGCTGTCCATTTTCCTGCGAATTCTGCTCGAAACCCATATTTGGCAACGAGGTCAGATTCAGGAGCCTGGACAAAGTATTTGAAGAAATTAGGGATATAGTTTCCTACGGGTATGACTCGCTCTGGATCGCCGACGATCTTTTCACCTGTGACGCGCAATTTCTGAAAAGCTTTTGCCACAGACTGATAAAAGAAGACTTGCAAATATCATGGAGCTGCCTTTCGCGAGTCGACAGTGTAAATGGTGAAGTTGCCAGGTTGATGAAAAGTGCCGGCTGCAGCAAGGTGCACTTTGGGATAGAATCCGGAAACGACTATGTATTGAAGCTTATGAACAAGAAAATTGATATTGCCAAGATAACCAGGGGCGTAGAAATGTTTAAGGGAAACGGCATAGGCTGTGCCGGGTTTTTCATTGTCGGCTATCCCGGAGAAACGGTCGAAACCATAGAGGAGACCTTTGATTTTGCCTTGTCTCTGGGCCTGGATGAAATTTCATTTAACGTCCCATATCCATTGCCCGGCTCAAAGCTGTACGAAAGGGTGTCTGACATAAGCGATGATGACTGGAACTTTGAAAACGAGACAAGATTTCTATATAAAAGCGAATTTGATGAAAAATGGCTGAAAAAGAGGATCCAGGAAACAAATGAGATATTTGCCGGATTGGAAAAAAACCAGGTGATTAAGGATAGGAGATGATCGCGGTGGAAGATATTCACGGCAATAACCAAAATACAACTCAAGACGATAAGCCCCAAAGCAAAACGTGGAAATATTATGTGGCTATAGCCGCTCTCTGTTTGATCAGCGGAGTAATTGGCGGCCTGATCGCTGTTGCTCTTGTTCCCAGTGTTTTTTAAATTCATCGCAGATAGCTCAGACCACTAATTCAAATTTTACACCTGTTATAACTCAAACGGGCAGTCAGCCTATTTTTCCAGTAGAGCAAATAGCAAAAAATGTCGGCCCTGCGGTCGTGGGTATTGCTAACCTTCAATCCGGAAATAACAATACAGCCCTTCAGGAAGTAGGAAGCGGTTCAGGTTTTATAATTGACCCGCAAAAGGGATATATTGTGACCAATAATCATGTCATCGAAGGCGCCCAAAAAATAACTGCCAGTTTAAGTGATGGGCGCAGTATTGACGTAAAGCTGGTTGGGGCTGACCCACTGACAGATCTGGCGGTTTTGCAGCTTTCTGACACAAATAACCTTACAGCAGCTAGTTTAGGCGATTCAACAAAACTTGTTGTCGGTGAACCGGTGGTGGCAATTGGCAATCCAGGCGGTAATGAATTTGCCCGTTCTGTTACCACGGGCGTAGTTTCAGCGATAAACCGTACACTTGACATTCAAGGGGAATCCGGTTATGGCCTGATCCAAACTGACGCAGCAATAAATCCCGGAAACAGCGGCGGCCCGCTTGTGGATTATCAGGGTCTGGTAATAGGCATTACTTCAGTAAAATTCGCGGTAAGCGGTTTTGAAGGAATGAGTTTTGCCATTCCGATTTCAACCGCCTTACCGACGATACAGCAGTTAATTAATACAGGCGTTGCCAAGCATCCGGGGTTAATGATATCTGTGAATGACCAGTATACTTCTTATGCGATCAGCAACAACCTGCCTCTGGGCGCGTATGTTGCAGCGGTAGCAGCAAATGGCCCGGCAGCAAAGGCCGGAATTATGGCTGGTGATGTGATTACCAAGATAAATGGGATCGCGATATCAAACTCATCAGATCTTATATACCAGATCTATAAATATCAAGTCGGTGACAATATTTCAGTTACCTACCTGAGAAACGGGGTGGAAACGCAGGTCCAAGTAAAACTGGGTGAGATCAGCTCAACTCAATAATAATTAAGAATAATCACGGCTGTTTTTTCGTTGAAAGTTCTTCGATTTTTAGCAGAATTGCAGTCTGGTTTTTTAGCTCCTGCATCTGCTCATCCTGTAATGTGGCAAGATAAGTCAGTGTTTTATGGTCGGTATCAGCTTTAGCTTCATTTTGCTTCTGGATCACATTCTGGCCCACCATAATTATTGGCAAGAGCACCAGCTGCAGCACGGTTTGGGCGATATATGTCACCCAAACCATTACGCTTTTGGCTTGAATAACCGGCGGCAGCATAAAAAGGTCAACAATTAAGAAGGCATAGGCGCACCACATTGTCCCGACACCATTGGTAATCTTGACTGCAATCAAGTAATTAAACTTGGTGATGCCTTTAAGTTCTTTACTGACAAGATCTTTGGGGTGGATGACTTGGGGATGTTTTTTTACTGTGCTCACAACAATCCTCCTATGGGATTTGTTTCTTCACCGTCATTATTATAACTTATTAGGGGAAGCAAGGGGAAGCAAGGAAGCAAGGGGAAGCAAGGGGACGTTCTTTTTGCTTCCTTTTGTTTTGCTCTTTCTTGCTGCCAAGTTTAAGAAAATATTAATAAATTGACGCGTGGATACTAAATTTTAACTGATATAATAAGTTTAAAGCTTTAGAGCTTAATTTTTTAAGGAGGCAGGAAAATGGACCAAATGATGGCTTATTGCGGCGTAATGTGTGATAAGTGCCCGGCCTACAAAGCAACTGTGGATAATAATGATGAGCTTCGTAAAAGCACAGCTGATAAATGGAGTAAAATATACAAAAATGATATTCGGCCTGAGCAAATAAACTGCCTGGGCTGTCGTTCCGGCAACCGTTTTTATTATTGCCAGATCTGTGGGATTAGGGCTTGCAGTATTGAAAAAGAACTCGCTCACTGCGGCGAGTGTAACTCTTTTCCGTGCAGCAAAGTGAATGTTGTTTTGGACCATATGCCCAGCGCCAGGAAAAGGCTTGAAGCCTGCGGGAAAAAATAATTAAGAGAAGGTATGAGATGATAGAACAAGGGAAAATGCAGCTCCTGGAGGCAGTCAGAAAAGACCGGCAGGGGTTATATCTGAATGCAAAAAAATCAGATGACAAAAATGGTGTCCTGCTGCCCAGGAAGCAGACGCCGGAGGGTATCGGCATCGGTGAAGAAATAGAGGTATTTGTATATCAAGCTGCTGAGGAACGCCTGCTCGCCACGATAAAAAAACCGAAGCTGCTGCTCGGTGAATTGGCTGTTTTAAAAGCGGTAGACGTGACAATATTTGGCGCTTTTTTAGACTGGGGCCTGGAGAAGGATTTGCTGCTGCCGGTTAAAGAACAGGCAGGCAGGGTGGTTAAAGGCGGGTCATATTTGGTAGGATTATTTATAAACAGCAGGGGCAGATTATGCGCAACCATGAAAATATATGACTTGCTCAGCACCAAATCCCCGTATAAAGAAAATGACAGGGTGCACGGCGCCATTTACAATATCAACCAGGATTTGGGCGCTTTTGTAGCGGTAGACAATAAATATCATGGTTTGATTCTGAACAATGAGCTGTATGGTAACTACGCCATTGGTGACAAAGTCGAAGTAAGGGTCAAAAAGGTAAGACAGGACGGCAAGCTGGAGTTAAGCTTCAGGCAAGAGGCCTATCATGAAATAGAGAATGATGCCCAAAAGATCCTGGGAAGGCTGAAAATGGACGGTGGCACCATGCTTCTTAATGACAACAGCGCTCCTGAACAGATCAAAACGGAATTGAATATGAGCAAGCGTGCCTTTAAAAGAGCGGTGGGCAGACTGTTGCTGGAGGGAGCCATCAAAACCACTGACAAAGGGATTGAGCTGACCTGGAAAGACTGAAGGCGCTGATTGCCGGATGTATATAAGATGGGAGCAAAACCATAAGAATCAGGAGTGGTTAAATGGACGCAATAAAAAAAGACAAAAACATATTTTATGTGGGAGCAGATGTTAAAAATGTGGCAGCCAAAATAACTTTTGTTAACAGAGGTGAAGATAAGATTGTTATTAAGCATACTTTTGTTTCTGAACCTTTTAGGGGTCAAGGCTTAGGGCTGCAATTAGTTAAAGAGGTAGTGGAGTATGCGCGTCAGGAAAATAAAAAAATTATTCCCAAATGTCCCTTTGCAAAAGAAGTCATGACCAAAAACGATGATTACAGTGATGTGCTGGTTAAAACCTAATTATTCTTATGTAACTACTGGCAATGCCCTATGGAATTTCACATCCATGCTTGGTTTCAGGCAAACAGGGGGCGTTATTTTGTTTGCCCCAACGAATGTGTATGATACAGAAGAGGTATGTTGATGAAAAAAAAATGTGCTGTTATCAGTAATTATTCCGGTAGTGGTCCTATTGTTTGCCGGCTGTTTTGTTATGCCGGACAAAGACAAGGATGCGGGAAAAGTAAACACAACGCTAAATGGTTTTAATAGTCAGCCGGCAGAAAAACAGGCTGCATTGCTTAAGGAAAGAGAAGAGCTGGAAAACCAGCGAAAAATTCAGCTGGCAGAATTTTATCTGCCGCTGCAGCCCTTAGGACAAGCGCCGGAAATGAAGACGGTAAAGGCAAGGGCCTTATACCTGACAGCTAATGTGGCCGGTTCTGGATTTACGGAAGACAACGTCAGCTATTATGCCGCATATATCCGCTCCCTGAGCGGCGAATCGGGGCTGCCTGCAGACACAAGCCGCCTGGATGAAATCAACAAGCTGGAAAAAGCCCTGGCGATCTGCGAGAGCACAGAGGTCAATGCCCTGGTTATTGATATCAAAAATGATGACGGCCTTGTCACCTGGGCGAGCGATATAGAGGCCGTCGGCCAAGTAGGCTCTAATTGGGCAAACCCATTTATGGATTATGATGAATTGATGGATTACCTGAAGAAAAAGGATATCTATAGCATCGCCCGGGTAGTGGCCTTTAAAGACCCATACTTTGCCGGACAAATGAGTGAACACGCCATTCAGCTCCAATCGGGCGGGGCCTACCAGGATGATAACGGTTTTGCATGGGTAAACCCCTTTGATGAATATGTCTGGAAATACCTGGTCGCGATCTCAAGGGAAGCGGCGCTGCGGGGGTTTGATGAGATTCAATATGATTACGTGCGTTTCCCGGACGATGCCGCACATTACAATCCCATCACGGAATTCCCGGGCAGAAACGGCAGAGACAAGGACGAGGGGATAGAGGATTTTTTAAAGTACGCCCGGGCAGAACTGGCGCCTTATCAGGTCCATGTAGCAGCAGATGTGTTCGGTTTTATTACCCGTTCCTGGGACGATCAGCCTGAAGATATCGGGCAGACCTGGCGGAAAATCGCCAACCAGGCGGATTATATCTGCCCGATGATTTATCCCAGCCACTATGGACCCGGGCTTTATGGTTTTGCCGTGCCGGACCAGTACCCCTATGATGTTTCCAGGTCGGCATTAATGGAGGCGATTGAAAGAAACGCGGCGCAAAAGACACCGGGGATAATCAGGGCCTGGTTCCAGGACTTCACAGCACCGTTGGTCGCAGGCCATATCAACTATGACGCCGTAACAATTTCCGATCAAATAGTGGCGGGCATGGAGCTCGGAGTTGACGAGTATATCATCTGGAATGCCAGTAATAATTATGATCCAATGACATTTTTCTACCACAGCCGGATAAATAACAGCGTCAGAAAAAACGGCGAAGACATTTTGGCGAGGACCCCCGAGATGGCTGAAAAAGATTTTTGGAAGCAGAAAAAAACAGGTACTATGATCATCTATATCTTTTAACCCCAATGGCTGAAAGACAGGATAATTATGATGATTTTGTTTCGGCAATAAAAGAGAGCCAGATGGTCCTTAATAGCCATGAAATAATCGGCATTGCTTATAACGGTGATGGGACCTGCACAGCAGCAGTCAATGTAAATTACAGCTCAAACAAGGGAACCGCGGCCATGAATGAAGCGAGGTATAAGATCATTTTGGAGAAGGATATGTATAAAGTCAGCAGACCCGAATTAGCCTGGGCAGCCGGACAATAGGGAAGCAAGGGGACGGTTCTTATGCTTCCAGCTGCTCGCGCAGTCGCTCAGGATGAACATTGCTTGAAGTCTGTTTCCAGGAGGTAATCCAAGATAATTTATGGAACGGGTTAGAAATGAATGAACCAAAATAAACCAAAATTATTTACTAAAGACTTTATAATTGTTTCCTTTATTAACTTCTTTATAGCTTTAAACTATTTTCTATTGATGATTATTATATCTGAATTTGCTATGAGCAGGTTTGGCTCATCGCCGGGTGAGGCTGGCCTGGCCGCCGGCATTTTCATCTTTGGCGCACTCGCAGCACGTCTGTTTGCCGGAAGATGGATTGGACATATTGGCCAAAAAAAGATGCTTTATACCGGTTCAGTTTTGAACCTGGCTGCGACGGCCTTATATTTTGGAGCGGGCAGCGCTGTCCTGCTGCTTGTGATACGGTTTCTTCACGGCATGGCATTTGGCATTACCAGTACGGCAGCAGGGACAATTGTGGCTAAAATCGTTCCCAGAAAAAGGTGCGGCGAGGGTATCGGTTATTTTGGTTTGAGTGTAACTGTTGCCGCGGCCATCGGTCCATTCCTGGGTATGTTCATTAGCCAGCATGGCAGCTACAGTACGATTTTCACCGCTTGTACAATTGCAGCGGCATTTAACCTTGTTATTGCCTTCTTCTTATCTGTTAAAGATGTGGAATTGACAGAAGTACAACTGGCGGAAATGAAGGGATTCAATTTCAATAATTTCTTTGAAGCGAAGGTCATACCTATTTCCATAGTTTGTATGGTCATTTTCTTTTGTTATTCAAGTATTATTTCTTTTTTCTCAGTATATGCAAAAGAAATCAATTTGGTGGAGGCCGCAAGTTTCTTTTATATCGTATTCGCCGCGGTAATCTTTTTTTCGAGGCCGTTTGTCGGGCGATTGTTTGACGAGAAGGGTGAAAATCGAATAATGTACGCAGCAATCCTGATATTAATGATCGGTATTATTACCTTCAGTCAAGCTTACTATGGCTATACGCTTTTATTGGCCGCGGCGATTATCGGCCTGGGATTTGGAGCTATCCAGTCCAGCGGCCAGGCTATTGCTGTTAAGTCAACTGATCACCACCGCATGGGGCTGGCAACTTCTACTTACTTCATGTTGGCAGACATAGGGATGGGTATCGGGCCTTTGATCTTTGGATTGATTATTCCTTACACCGGGTACAGGGGCATGTACATATGTGTGGCAATTGTTATGGCTATATGTGTGTTGTTATATTATCTATTGCATGGAAAAAAAGTATGTGCGTTGAAAAGTTGATTACAGGAGAGGATAGGAGAAAACCGGGAAGTTTGCCAAACTGTCAGGAGGGATTGGGATGCTTGAAATACCGGAAAACAATAATATCGCCAGGCAGCTAAACCAAACCATCAAAGGCAAAGTGATCAGAAAAGCCCTGGCGAATGCTTCACCGCACAAGTTTGCTTTTTACTTCGGAGACCCGGGCAATTACCACGGCCTGCTGTCAGGTAAAACAGTCGGTGAGGCCAGGGCTGTCGCCGGCTTTGTTGAAATCGAGGCTGAGGACATCAGAATACTGTTCAACGATGGGGTGAACATACGGTATTACCCGGCAGGGGAGCCGGTCCCCGCCAAAAACCTGCTGCATATCGAGTTTGCGGATAATTCTTCACTTGTCTGCACGGTTCAGATGTACGGTGGCCTCTGGGTATATCGTGAGGGAGAAAACGACAACAAATATTATCTTATCGCCAGGGAAAAGCCGCCTGCGCTGAGCGAGGAGTTTGACGAGGGCTACTTCAGGCAGCTGCTGGACGGCGTTAAAAAGAACCTCAGCGCGAAGGCTTTTCTTGCCACTGGGCAGCGCATTCCCGGCCTGGGAAACGGTGTGTGCTGCAGGACATTTTGTTTAACGCCGGAATCAATCCCAGGCTCCCGCTTGAAAAGCTGACGGATGACGATAAATCCAGGCTGTTTAAAAGTGTAAAGCAAACCCTGCTCAAGATGACAGCCGCCGGCGGCCGTGATACGGAAAAGGATATTTTCGGCCGCAGCGGCGGGTATGAAACGGTTATGTCCAAAAGAACATTAAGCCAGCCGTGCCCCGTCTGCGGCGGCGCTGTTGCCAGGCAGGCTTACCTGGGCGGCAATGTTTACTTCTGCCCGGTATGCCAGCCGCTGGAACGAAGATCTTGATCTATTCAT
>DHGV01000085.1:14482-23516 GCA_002402945.1 Pelotomaculum sp. UBA4789 | reverse complement strand
AATTTTAAAGAAAGAGATCCTGGCGTCATCTTATAAACTATTTGAGATAGAAGCGCCGATGGTAGCCGGTAAGGCTGCCGCCGGGCAGTTCATCATACTGCGCATCCATGACGAAGGGGAGCGGATTCCCCTCACTATAGCTGATTTTGATCGTAAAAAAGGCACTATCACCTGTGTTTTCCAGGAGGTAGGCAAGACCACCCGGGAACTGGGCGCCCTTGAAGCAGGGGACTGCATTAGGGACTTTGTAGGACCGCTGGGGCTCCCGTCCCACATTAAAAAATACGGGCGTGTGGCCTGTGTTGCCGGCGGCATCGGCATTGCCCCAGTACATCCTATCGCCCGGGCTCTTAAGGAAGCAGGCAACGAAGTGGTCGGTATTATGGGGGCGCGGACAAGAGAACTTATTTTCTGGGAGGACAGGATGAGGGCTGCCTGCAGCGAGCTGCGGGTAACTGCCGACGACGGCTCTTATGTGCGCAAGGGTTTTGTAACCGATGTGCTGCGGGAAGCGATAGAAGAAAAGGGTGACTTTGCGCTTTGCGTCGCTATCGGCCCGCCGCTCATGATGCAGGCAGTGGCGGACCTGACCAGAGAGTACGGCCTCAAAACAATTGTCAGCCTGAACGCGCTTATGGTCGACGGCACCGGCATGTGCGGCTGCTGCCGGGTCACTGTGGGCGGCGAGACAAAATTTACCTGCGTGGACGGCCCGGAATTTGACGCCCACCAGGTCGACTTTGAGGAGATGGCCCGCCGTGCAGTTACCTATAAGCCCCAGGAAAAGATATCCATGGATTTGTATACGGAGAGGGGCGCCAGAAAGTGCAAATGCAGCTGCGGGGGTGAGGGTAATGACTGATAAGAAAAAGAAAATCATACCGCATAAAAACCCGATGCCGGCTCAGGATCCTGTTGAGAGAGCAAGAAATTTCAATGAAGTAGCCATGGGTTATAGCGCCGAGGCGGCCGCCGCCGAGGCCAACCGTTGCCTGCAGTGTAAAAATAGGCCCTGCAGTGCGGGTTGTCCGGTGGAAGTTGATATACCTGCTTTTATCGAGCTGGCCGCACAGAAAGACTTTGCCGGCGCCATTAAAAAACTAAAAGAGAAAAACGTTCTGCCTGGTGTCTGCGGACGGGTTTGTCCCCAGGAAAACCAGTGTGAGAAATACTGCACTCTCGGGAAAAAACATGAACCTGTCGCCATCGGCCGCCTTGAGCGCTACTGCGCTGACTGGGAGCTGGCCAATGGGCTGCTGCCACAGCAAACAAGCCCTCCTAACGGAAAAAAAGTAGCTGTATTGGGATCAGGCCCGGCTGGTTTGACCTGTGCCGCTGATTTGGCCAAGATGGGCTTTAAGGTAACCATTTTTGAAGCCCTGCATGTCCCTGGCGGCGTGCTGATGTATGGTATTCCGGAATTCCGCCTGCCCAAATCTGTGGTCCAGGCTGAAGTGCAAAACCTGAAAAGGCTGGGTGTGGATATACAGGTAAACGCTGTGGTGGGCAAGTTTGCAACAGTTGAGGAAATAATGGGCGAGTATGGTTATGACGCTGTCTTTATCGGGACCGGCGCCGGCCTGCCGCATTTTATGAGAATACCCGGCGAAAACGCGTGCGGGGTATATTCCGCAAATGAATTTCTGACCCGCACCAATTTAATGAAAGCTTACCTTTTTCCCGAATATGACACACCGATCCGGGTCGGCAGGAAAGTGGCGGTTCTGGGCGGCGGCAATGTGGCTATGGACTCGGCGCGCACAGCCCTGCGGCTGGGGGCCGAAGAATCCTGGATTGTCTACCGCCGTTCCAAAAACGAACTGCCGGCGCGCCACGAGGAAGTGGAGCACGCGGAGGAAGNNAATGATGACTTCTGGGTGACCGGGATGGAGTGCCTGCAGTTCGAGCTTGGCGAGCCGGACGAGTCTGGCAGACGAAGCCCGGTTCCGATCAAGGGCTCAGAATTCATTATGGATGCAGATACTGTGGTGGTTGCTATCGGGCAGGGGCCAAACCCGCTGGTGCCGAGGACCACCAAGGGATTGGCATGCAACAGGAAAGGCAATATCACTGCCGACCTGGAGACCGGGGCTACTTCCCTGCCGGGCGTATTCGCGGGCGGTGATGTGGTAACCGGGGCTGCTACTGTCATCCTGGCCATGGGAGCGGGCCGGACGGCAGCCAGGGCAATAAATGATTACTTGAAAGAAAAATAATCTGAGAAAACAATTTGAGATTTTTACAGATATTTTTCAGATAATGGTTGAATTTTTTAAATAACGTGCTATACTTTTAACATTAAAGTTAAATAGTAGCAAACTGGGCAACGACGTCCTGAAAAAACCTTTCTTTAAGGTTTTGTCAGGACGTTTTTTATTTTGGGGGTTGAAAACCGATGAGATCTTACAGCAAAAAAGAAGTTTTGGAAAAAGCCAGGGAGTATAACGTCAAATTTATCCGCCTGCAGTTTACCGATATTTTTGGTTCTTTCAAAAACATTGCTATTGCTGTGGAAGAACTGGAAAGAGCCCTGGAAGGAAAGATCTTATTTGACAGTTCAGCGATCGAGGGATTTGTCCGTAACAGGGAAAGCGACATCTGCCTTCTTCCCGATGCCGATACCTTTGAAATTTTTCCCTGGCGGCCCAGGGACGGTTCGGTGGCCCGCCTGATTTGCGATGTCACCCAGCCCGACGGCAGCCCTTTCCCCGGGTGTTCGCGCTCCGCCCTGAAGAGGATTTTGAGAAAAGGAGCCTCGCTGGGCTTCGATCTGCAGGCCGGAGCCCAGGTTGAATTCTTTATGTTCCTGACTGACAGTCGTGGTGAACCAACTACTGCCACCCATGACCAGGCGGGCTACTGCGACCTGTCACCGGTGGACCTGGGAGAAAACGCGCGCCGTGACATGGTGCTGACCCTTCAGGAGATGGGGCTCGACATTTCTTCCTCTCACCATGAGAAGGCGCCCGGCCAGCATGAAATATACATCAGGGAAGACAGCGCCCTGGCCATAGCCGATAAAACGGAAACTTTCAAATTTGTGGTCCGTACCGTGGCGCAGCGCCATGGCTTGCACGCCACCTTCATGCCAAAACCACTCACCGGTTTGAGCGGTTCCGGTATGCACCTGAACCTGTCTCTCTGGCATGACAGTGAAAACATATTTTCCGACGCCGCCGGGCGACTGGGTCTAAGCGACCACGCCTTTAATTTTATTGGCGGCATACTGCGGCACGCCCGTTCTATCACCGCTGTTGCGAATCCGCTGGTTAACTCCTATAAACGGCTTTTACCTAACGGGCTTTGCCCGGTACTGATAGCGTGGTCTGAAGAGAACCGCAGCACCATGATCCGGATCCCCGCGCAGCGCGGTAATGAAGCCAGGATTATATTGCGCAGTCCGGATCCGACCTGCAACCCTTACCTGGTGCTGGCAGCGGCAGCGGAAGCCGGTCTGAATGGGATTGTTGAAAAAACAGAGCCTCCGCCGCCGGTTCCGGAGGAGGACCCGGAAAGCAGCATTCTAAAACAAATCGTTAAGAAGCAGGGCCTGCCCCGCAGCCTTAATGAGGCTTTGCAGGCGCTGGCTGAAGATAAAATCATCCAGGATGCGCTGGGAGAGCACATTTACCGCCGTTTCCTGGAGAGCAAGGAAGCGGAGTGGGAGCGTTTCCAGGCTGAAGTGCACCAGTGGGAGCTTGATGAGTACCAGTTAAATTATTAAGTTTTCCCGCCGTCAAGGTCAGCTTTACATTTTATACAGATGGGAGGGTTGGAATCGGGAAACACACTATCGATTATAGCGCTGGCAGCCAACAAATTTTTTGAGTTAAGAAGAGATAGAATTTAATTAAGGACAGAGAGAAATTAAAGAAACTAGAGAGAAACTAGAGAGAAACTAGAGAGAAATAATAGGAGGATGGTATCGAATGAGTATTGGTCAGCAGAAGTCAAATGACGTTTTGGGTACTGTGAATCGCGGCAACCCGGCCGAATCAGGGTTGTGTACATTATGCCGGGCGGACTGCCAGGGCAAATGTGAAACCTTTTTGTCCTGTATGAAAGGACGCAAAATGCTTTACCCCAGAGATTTTGGGGCTATTACTGCAGGGAGCGATAATATCACTCATGTGGGCGTTTCCTACAACTCTCTGCGCGTACAGGGCTATAACTATGGCGCCTATGGTCTGGCGAAAGGTCTTTCCAATGAGGCAGATGACTGCATCTTTCCCAATGTTAATATCGGAGTAGAGTTTGGTAATGAAGTTAAAACAAAATCCAGGATTCCTATCCTGTCCGGCGCTCTGGGGTCCACCTTTGTTGCCGCCAAGTACTGGGAGTCTTTTGCAGTCGGCGCGGCTCTCGTCGGTTATCCGATTGTCGTCGGTGAAAACGTGGTTGGGGTTGATAAACAGTCGGTGATCAAAAACGGTAAAATTGATGTTTCGCCTGAACTCGATCGCAGAATTGAAAGCTATCTGCGTTATCATGACGGTTACGGCGCGATTATAGTTCAGATGAATGTTGAGGATACCCGTAACGGTGTTGCGGATTACGTCCTCAGAAAATACGGTGATAAAGTAATCATCGAACTGAAGTGGGGCCAGGGCGCCAAGGATATCGGCGGTGAAATCCAGGTTACTGACCTTGATTACGCTGTTTTCCTGAAAAACAGGGGCTATATAGTTGACCCGGATCCGACCCTGCCCGAAGTCCAGAAGGCATATAAATCCGGCGCCATCCGCTCATTCGCGCGCCACAGCCGCCTGGGCTATACTGATCTTTCAAGTGATGAGCAGGTAAGAGATTCATTCATGACGGCAATTGCTGATCTGAGAAAGATGGGGTATAAGAGGATTACCCTCAAGACAGGTTCCTATGGCATGGAAGCGCTGGCCATGGCTATCAAATTTGCTACTGACACCAAGCTTGATCTTCTGACCATTGACGGCTCAGGCGGCGGCACCGGCATGAGCCCGTGGAATATGATGGAGACCTGGGGCGTACCTTCACTTCTGCTCCACTCCAAGGCTTATGAATATGCGAGTATCCTGGCTGCAAAAGGGCAAAAAGTCGTTGACATGGCCTTTGCCGGCGGCATTGCCAGGGAAGACCAGATGTTTAAGGCCCTGGCCCTGGGCGCCCCGTTCGTGAAGATGATCTGTATCGGCAGGGCGACGATGATCCCCGGGTTCCTGGGCGCAAATATTGAAGGAGTACTAAAACCTGAGCGCAAAGCGGCTGTAAGTGGAAACTGGAATGAATTGGCCAAGTCTGTGGCGGAGATTGGCAATCAGCCGGAAGAAATATTTGCCGGATACTATGATGTACTGAAAAAAGTCGGCGCGAAGGAAATGAAGAACATTCCATTCGGAGCAATCGCTGTCTGGACACTTGCTGATAAACTGGCGGCAGGCTTGCAGCAGCTTCTTGCCGGCGCCCGCAGGTTCAACATCTCGGAAATTTCCAGGTTTGACCTGACCTCCGGCAACAGGGAAACCGAGAGAGAAACAGGCATTCCCTTTATCACTGAAGTTCAGGATGAAAAGGCCAAGAGATTGTTGAACAGCTAATATAAAAGCAACATATAAAAAACAATTGATTTACATGAATGTAATATGTAAAATGAATGTATATATGAATATATTTGATACAGTGAAGTATCTTATTTAACTGGCGATGCTGCCCTCTCAGGCCTTTTTAAGGCCTATTGAGGGCATTTATCTTACCGTTTTGAAAGGGGGGCAAAGCCATGGGCGAACATAGAGTAATCATAATCGACAGCGATGCCACCTGGAGAAAGAACATAAAAAATCTGATCAGCAAAATGGGGTACTGGGTTGTCGGTGAAGCTGAAGACGGGATAACCGGCCTTAAGCTGGTCAGGTCCAGGCAGCCTGACCTGGTCATAATTGAGGCTTTTCTGCCCGGCACAGACGGCTACGAAATTGCCAGGATTATAAATGAGGATAAGCTTGCGCCTGTTATATTGATGTCCTCCTCTACGCAGCAAAATATTATTGAAAAAGCTAAGGCCGCCAAGGTTTTCGCTTTCCTGGTAAAACCGGAAGTGGAATACAACCTCATTCCGGCTATTGAACTGGCTCTGACCAATTATCAGGAAATCATTAAGCTGGAAAACCAGATTAAGGACCTGCAGAATACCCTGGAGACCAGGAAAGTCATTGAAAGAGCCAAGGGTATCCTGATGGAAACGATGGGCATCTCTGAAACGGAAGCTTTTAAGAGGATCCAAAAACAGAGTATGAACAAGCGGATTTCCATGCGGGCGGTGGCTGAAGCAATCATCCTGGCTCATAACCTTTAATCACTTATTAAGACAGGGTATGGCCTTGAGTCACAGTTGAATATTATTTAACAGGTACATTGTTGTGCCTAATAGGGTAATGATGCCCTTGAAAACAGAGTTTCCACTACTGTTTTTAAGGGTTTTCTCTTTTGGAGATACCATCCTCCATAGCCTTTGCCCCTGCCATACGGGGGCAAGGGCGATTTTTTCAAATGAATTATCAAAAGGGTATTTCAAAACATAATTTCTATGTTATACTTACTATAAATTTATTCACAACAGAAGACAAAGGTACGGCGCTGTACCTTTAAAGAAGGGCGATGAGGCCTGTAATCAGGGAATATCCTGATAACAGTGGTCTTTTTTTCATAATATGGCTTATCAATAAAATAAAATCAAGAGAAAGGTGTGATATTATGGCCAAGCTAACCAACGATGACGTACGCAGCCTTGCCAAGGAATGGGGAGTCAAGTTTATCCGACTGCAGTTTACGGACATTCTCGGAATCCTGAAAAATGTGGCCATCACGGTTGAACAGCTGGAAAAAGCATTAGAAGGGGAATTGATGTTTGACGGTTCATCCATTGACGGATTTGTCCGCATCGAAGAGTCAGACATGTATCTGCGCCCCGATCCTTCAAGTTTTGCCATTTTCCCCTGGAGGCCGAGAGAAGGAGGGGTGGCCAGGCTTATTTGTGACGTTTACTCTCCTGACGGAACGCCATTTCTGGGAGACCCGCGCAATGTCCTGCGCCGGGCAATTCAGGAAGCCGCAGAGATGGGCTACACTATGAATGTCGGCCCAGAGTTGGAATTTTATCTTTTTCACCTTGATAAAGACGGAAAACCAACAACGATCACACAGGACAGCGCCGGCTATTTCGACATGGCCCCAGTGGACCTGGGGGAAAATGCCCGCCGGGATATGGTTTTGATCCTGGAGCAGATGGGCTTTGAAATAGAGGCTTCACACCACGAGGTAGGCAGCGGCCAGCACGAGATCGATTTTAAATACTCAGACGCGCTGGATATAGCGGACAAAATTGTCACCTTCAAATTCGTAGTGCGGACCACGGCCCAGCGGCACGGCCTGCACGCGACCTTTATGCCCAAACCGATATACGGGATCGCCGGGTCCGGCATGCATACCAACCAGTCACTGATGAAAGGCGGCGAGAACGCCTTTTATGATCCGACCCAGCCCGACGGCCTCAGCCAGGAATGCAGGTATTACGTGGGTGGCTTAATCAAACATATTAAAGCCATAACGGCAGTTGCCAACCCCATGGTTAATTCTTACAAGCGCCTGGTCTCCGGTTTCGAAGCGCCCGTGTACATCGCCTGGTCGGAGCGCAACAGGAGCCCGCTGATCAGGGTGCCGGCAAAAAGAGGCTTGTCCACCCGGCTCGAATTGCGCAGCCCCGATCCGACCTGCAACCCGTATCTAAACCTGGCGGTCTGCCTCAAGGCTGGCCTGGACGGTATAAAAAACAAGATATTACCGCCTGAACAGTGCAACCGTAATATATACGAGATGACAGCGGCTGAAAGAGAACAGCTGGGGATCGAAAGCCTGCCTGAAAGCCTGCAGGAAGCCATCCGGGAACTTGAAAAAGACAAGGTGATCAGAGAAGCCCTGGGCGAACATGTTTTCAACAGGTATATTGAAGCAAAGAAAATCGAATGGGATCGCTACCGCATCCAGGTCCATTCCTGGGAAACCGATGAGTGCCTGGCTAAATATTAAACGTTCCATACATATAAAATAGATCAAATATAAAATAGATCAAATATAAAATAGATCAAATATAAAATAGATCAAATATAAAATAGATCAATTTGATATTTATTTGATACACTGAAGTATCAAGATCGTGGCTAAGGCAACGAGGCCTTTGCTACAGCAGCATGAGAGTATTTGAGCATGCCTGTAGTGAAGGCTTTTTTTGCAACCGGAAGATAGCGAGGTTTCATGATATGAAAAGCAGCGGATACCCTGTCAAACAAGGTCTTTATGATCCTGGTTATGAGCACGACGCCTGCGGTATTGGTTTTGTGGCAAATATCAAGGGGAAAAAGTCAAATGATATACTGCGCAAGGCTCTCACTGCCCTGGACAACCTTGACCATCGCGGAGCCAGGGGAGCTGAGTTGAATACTGGGGACGGCGCCGGGATCCTCATGCAAATCCCGCATGAATTTTTCAGGAATGAGTGTAAGAAGCTGGACATCTACCTTCCTTCTCCCGGTAGTTATGGTATCGGCATGCTTTTTCTCTCAACTGACCTGCTTGAAAGGAACAAGTGCGAGCGGGAGCTGGAAAAAATTATCCGGGAAGAGGGACAGGCACTGCTCGGCTGGCGTAACGTCCCCACGGATGATTCCACATTGGGCGAGACTGCTAAATTCAAGCAGCCCCGCATACGCCAGGTCTTTATCGCCAAAAATACCGGTATTAAAGATGGTATGGATTTTGAGCGCAAACTGTATATTATTCGCAAAAGGGCTGAAAATGAAGTCCGGGCCAACTGTCTTCCAGCCGGCGGCACCTTCTATTTTGCCAGCTTTTCCAGCCGGACTATAGTCTACAAAGGGATGCTGATCCCGGAACAGATAGCCGCATATTACCCGGATTTAAAAGATCCGTCGGTTGAGATCGCCCTGGCCCTGGTCCACTCCCGGTTCAGCACCAATACTTTTCCCAGCTGGGAGAGAGCGCACCC